>CACZTI010000078.1 GCA_902783985.1 uncultured Erysipelotrichaceae bacterium
GTGAATAATAAAGTGGTTCTCACATCCAGTTCAAAAGTGAATAATAAAGTGGTTCTCACATCCAGTTCAAAAGTGAATTTAAAAGGAGGAGTTATTTTCTAATGAAGATAACTCTTTAGTTTTAAAGGAGGTAAAAAATATGGAATGGTATGTAATAGATAAAGATTATGTTAATTATTTAAAAAAATATGATGAGTTTGTACCTAATATAGATTATAAAAATAAAATGAAATGTTTTTTAGGTATAGTATTAAAAACTGATACTGTTGATTATTTTGCTCCTTTAACTTCCTATAAACCTAAATTTATTAATATGAAAAATGATATAGATTTCTTTAAAATTATGGATAAAAATACTGATAAAATATTTGGCGCAATAGATATAAATAATATGATACCTGTAATGCCAGAAAACTATACAAAACTTACATTTGATAATTTAGATAAATTTAGAGAATTTGAAAATGTTCGTGAAAAGAAAAGCTATTGGAAATTATTGCAAAAAGAGGCATCATTATTAAATGAAAAAGAAATACTTTTGAATGCAGAGAGATTGTATCACTTAAAAGAACATTATCCTGAAAACAATATTGCTAGAAGATGTTGCAATTTTAAATTATTAGAAAAAAAATGTATTGAATTTAATCTAAAAAGTAGAAAAGAAATTTTAAAATAATATTTCTTTTCTTTTTGCTTTGTGATAAAATATTTTTAGAGTTGATGATATGAAAAAAAGTAGTATAAAAGAGAAAATATTAATTATTATTTTATTTGTTTTTATGATATTGTTAATGATTATGGTACCTAGCTTAAATACAAATATGAATGTTGGTAAATTAATAATTAATGAGGTAATGTTAATAAATAATAATACAATAACTGATAAATTTGGTAAATATAATGATTATATTGAGTTATATAATGGAAATGATTTTGATATCAATTTGTATGGATATTTTCTAACTGATAGTATGAAAGATACTAAGAAATGGTCTTTTCCTGATGTAACTATTAAGAGTAATGATTATTTAGTTATTTTTGCTTCTGGTAAAAATTTAATAGAAGATGAATTACATACTAATTTTAAATTAGATCAAAAAGGGGAAACAATTGCCCTTTCTGATTCATCTGGTAAAGTAATAAGTAAAGTATATGTTAAAGAAACAATGAAAGATACATCATTTGGATATAATCTTAAAGAGGAAGATTATGTATATTATTATAGTGGAACACCGGGAAAAGAAAACACGGGAGAATATGAGAAAGATCCAATAAGTAATGAAATAAATGATTCATTAAAAATAACTGAATATACTATAAATAATAAAAGTTTAAAGAAAAGTAATGATAATAAATATTATAGTTTAATAGAAATATATAATGATTCAGATAATGATACTAATTTAGAAGGATATTATTTATCAAATGATATTGGTGATATTACTAAATATCAATTTCCTGATATTTCTATTAAGTCACATGAATATAAAATTATTATGTTATCTGGAATTGATAAAGTAATAGATGATGAAATACATACTAATTTTAAAGTGGAAAATGAATCTATAATTATTTTTAGTAATCCTAAAAAAACAATAATAGAGAAGCTTAATCTTAAAAAATTAGATAATAATCATTCATTAACATTAATTGATGATAAATGGATAGATACTAATAAACCAACATTTGGTAGTATTAATAAAATAAATAATAGTGTTATTAAAAATGATATTGTAATTAATGAAGTTAGTATTGCTCCAGTAGAAGCGATAGAATTATATAATCAAAGTGATAATGATATAACTTTAACTAATTATAGTATTGGTGATAAAAGTGGAGCTAAATATGATTTATCAAAGTATTCTATTAAAAAGAATGGTTATTTAGTTTTAAAAAATAGTAATTTGAATTTTAATATTAATAATAGTAATGATATTGTTTATTTATACTATAATGATGATATTGTAAATACCTTAGATGTTGGAAAACTTAAAGAAGGTATTAGTGTTGGACTTAGTGATAATAAAAGGGTATATTATAAAAATATTACTTTAGGAAGTAGTAATAGTAGTAATATTTATAAAGGTTATAGTATGGCACCATTATTTAGTATGGATGGTGGTTATGCTAAGAAGGGTGATAGTATATCATTAAGTAGTAGTGATGGAAGTATCATTTACTATACAACTGATGGAAGTTTCCCTAATAGTAATAAAACTAAATATACAGAACCAATTAAAATAAATAAAAATACAGTTATTAAAGCAATTGGTTATAAAGATGGTTTTATAGAGTCTGATGTTATATCAAGAACCTTTATTACGGATAGAACTCATGATATTGCTTTTGCCTCAATATCTACGGATAACAATAGTTTATTTGGAGGTAATGGACTAATTACTAATTATACAAGCAATAGTGAAAAGAAAGTTAATTTTGAATTTTATGATAGTGAAGGAAATCTAGGTGTAAATGTCATAGCAAATGCTAAACTATCAGGAATGGATTCAAGAAAAGAACCACAAAAAAGTATTAGTATTTTCTTAAGAAAAAAATATGGTGTTAGTGATATGACATATCCATTCTTCCCTGATATGGATTATAATACTTATTCATCTATTTTATTTAGAAATTCTGGAGAAGATCCTAAAAATGTTAGAATTATGGATGCTGCCTTAACTAGAATATTAAAGGGTGAGATGGATATCGATATGCAACAGTATCGACCTGTAGCAGTATATTTAAATGGTTCTTATTATGGACTTTATAGTTTAAGGGAAAGATTAAATGGAGATTATGTAGAAAGTAAGTTTGGGATAGATAAAGATGATATTGATTTAATTAAATATTCTGCAGCTAGAAAAGGAAGTACCAAAGACTATAATAATTTAGTTAATTATATTAAAAGTCATGATCCAAAAGATAGTAAAGTTTATGAATATTTAAAAAGTCAGATTGACGTTCAAGAATTAATTAATTACTTTATCGTTGAAAGTTTCTATGGAAATACAGATTTAGGTAATATTAGATATTGGAAAAGTGATAATGGTAAATGGCGATGGATGTTATATGATTTGGATTGGAGCTTGTGGAATACATCACTTGATATGGGATACCCTATAAAACAAATGAGAGTACCTGCTGCAACATATCTTTCATCAAGTGTAACAATTACTAGAAGATTATATCGAAATAGTGAATTTAAGGATTTATATTTATCAAGTCTTGCTAAATACTTAAAAACAACTTTTAAACCAGATAGAATGAAAAAAATAGTTGATGAATTATCTAAAGAAATAGAAAATGAAATGGAATATCATATTAAAAGATGGGGTAGTTACTATCCAAATTTAAATAGTATGTCAAGATGGAAAAATAATTTATCTAGTTTTAAAAATAGTTTAACCAATAGATATAATAAAGTAGTTAATAATTTAAGAAGTTACTTTAATTTAAGTAATACGGAATATAATAAATATTTTGGAGATTTAAAATGAAAAAATATGGATTACTAATAATACTCTTTATTATAGGTATTGTTATCATTGTTTTAAATAAAGAACAACATAACTATATTAAAGTAGGAAAATTATATATTAATGAAATAGTTGCAAGTAATAAAAATACATATGAAACAAGTGATGGGGAATATCATGATTATATTGAAATATATAATGATTATGGAAGTGATATTAATTTAGAAGGATATTCTTTAACGGATAATTTAGCTGATTCTAGAAAATGGATATTCCCTAATATAATAATTAAAAGTCATGATTATTTACTTATCTTAGCATCTGGAATTAATCATTGTGATGATAAAGAATTGTGTCAAGCTAATTTTAAATTAAATAAAGATGGGGAAATGGTTACTTTAATTGATAATACAGGAAATATCATAAGTAGAGTAACTTATCCTAAATTAAATAGTGATATGTCATACTCTTATATTAAAGGAAATTATGAAATAACTAATCCAACACCAAATAAAGAAAATGTTTTAAGTACAAATAATAATACCAATAAAGGTGATTTAAAACTAGAAATAACGGAATATATGACTCATAACAAAAGTATTTCATATTTAAGTAATGGTAAATTCTATGATTGGATAGAGATTCATAATTTATCTAGTGATGTTAGTCTTGCTAATATATCACTATCAGATGATAGTAATAATTTAAATAAATATATGTTACCTGATGTAATTATAAAAAAAGATGAATATAAAGTAATTTATCTTACTGGTGGAGAAAAAGTAGATGATTATTTATGTGCTAACTTTAAGTTATCAGATAATGATAAAGAAATAATTTTATCTTTTAATAATAAAATATTAGATAAAGTAAACATTGTTAAATTAAATGATAATATGAGTTATGGTAAAGATAAAGATAAATGGTACTATTACTATTTGCCAACACCAGGTAATATCAATAATACCAGTAAAGTTGAGGTGATAGATAGTGGAGACTCTTAAAACTTTAAGGCATGAATTTAAATATGTTATTCCATATGAAGAAATGTTGAGGTTAAGAAAAGAGTTAGATAGTGTTTTAACACTGGACCGTGGTGGAGCTTATCTTGTTAGGAGTCTTTATTTCGATGATTTTAATGATACTGATTATTATGATAAATTAAATGGAGAAATGGTAAGAAAAAAGGTAAGACTTCGAACATATGATCCCGAAAGTAATTTAACAAAATTAGAGATAAAAGCTAAAAATGATATTCATCAGTTAAAAGAATCATTAGTTCTTGATAAAGGTGAAAGTAAAAAAATAATCAAAGGTAACTATGATGATTTATTATTAATGGATAATCCTTTAGCTTGGAAATTACATGAATTATTTATTACGGGATATCGACCTAAAGTAATCATTGAATATGATCGTATTGCTTATATCAGTAATACAACAACAAGAATAACTTTTGATTTAAATGTTAGAAAGAGTAATGATTTTGATAATTTCTTTAATAAAAAATTAAATTATTTTGAATTAACGAATAAAGCTGATGTTATTTTGGAAGTAAAATTTGATAGGTTCTTAGAACCATACATAAGTAAAATATTAAATAAATATACTAATAGATATCAATCTGTTAGTAAATATATAATGGGAAGGAATGTAATGTAATGAAAAAAGTATTAGAAGCGTTAGAACAAATGCAAGTAAAGATGCCAATTGAAACAGTATTTTTAATTTTAGTTATTGCTTTTATAGTAGCTTTAATTATTTATTTAACTTATAAAAACACTTATACAGGAGTAATGTATAATCCAAGATTTAATGTATCACTTATTATGATAACGATGGTAACAACAATTGTTATGGTTGTAATAGGAAGTAATATTTCCGTATCTTTAGGTATGGTAGGTGCTTTATCTATTATAAGATTTAGAACGGCTGTAAAAGACCCAAGAGACACGGCCTTTATCTTTTGGGCAGTAGTAACGGGTCTTGCTTGTGGAACACAAAATTATACAATTGTTATTGCAGGTAGTATAGTTATTTGTTTAGTATTATTTGGTTTTAAAAAGGTAATATCTAAGGATGATAAATTTATTCTTATTATCAAAGGAAAAGATTTTTCTATTGATGGTATTGAAAAAATAATAAGTAAGAAAGTTAAATTTTATGAATGCAAAGGCAAATATATTAATAATGGCAATATTGAACTTGTATATAATGTAAAATTATTAAATAATAAAGATGATTCTTTAATTAATAGTTTACAAGAAAATTTAGGTATTGATGTAGTTAATTTGGTGGCAAATAACACTGATACCATGGGATAATAAGAAAAAATAAAAAAAGAATTGGAAAATGTTGTAATTCTTTTTTTTATTTGATATAATACTACTTGAAAAAAGGGAGGTGCTTTATGGCAAAAGCTCTAAATAGACAAAGAAAAACTCTTGTTTGTACAGAATGTAACGAAGAAAATTATCGTGTAGAAAAGAATATTAAGAATACTACCGATAGATTAGAACTTTCAAAGTATTGTCCAAGATGTCAAAAACATACAGTTCATAAAGAGAAAAAATAGAAAAGTAGAGGAATATTAAATGATTAATGTAAATGAATTTAAAACTGGTATGACCATTCAATATGAAGGTAATATTTACATGGTTCTAGAATTTCAACATGTAAAACCAGGAAAGGGTGCAGCTATTGTAAAAGCTAAACTTCGTAATTTAAGAACTGGTTCTATTGCTGAATATACTTTTAATGCTGGAACTAAAGTTGAATCTGCTAGAATTGAAAAGAAAGCTATGCAATTTTTATATGCTATGAATGATACTTATTATTTTATGAATATGGCAGATTATGAACAAATTGAATTAAATAAAAAATTAATTGGTGATGATGCTCTTTTATTAAAAGAAAATCTAGAAGTAGATATTATGTTCTATGAAGGAGAAATGTTAGGTATGAATTTACCTGATAAAATTGCTTTAAAAGTTGTTCATACAGAACCAGCAGTTAAAGGAAATACTACAAGTAGTGCTATGAAAGATGCTACTTTAGAGACTGGTAAAGTAATTAAAGTACCTTTATTTATTGAAGAAAATGAAGAAATATTAGTTAGTAGTAAAGATGGAAAATATGTATCTCGTGCATAATTTTCTTTTTTTTTCATAAAATTTTATGGTGATATTATGGAAATAATAGCAAATGGTGGATTATGTGGAAATACTCCTAATACTTTAGACGCTCTTTTATTAACCAGGAATATCTCATATCTTGATGGTATATTAATTAATGTTTATAAAACTCTTGATAATGTTTTAGTACTAGCGAATAATGATGAATTAAAAAAAGATACTTTATCTAATAAAATGATTTCAACATCAACATATAAGGAATTAAGAAAAATAAAATTTCCTTCTCATATATTTAAATATTATATTCCAACATTAAAAGAATTATTAGAAAAATATCAATGTAATAAAAAAATATTATTAAAACTTAATAATGTTAATAAAGATTATCTTGATTTATTATATCAAGTACTTAAATTATATCAGTATGATTATTATTATATATTAGATGATACTGATATAATAAATAAACATGAATTATTAACAATAGGTAAAGTTTGTCATAATTATTTATATTTAGATAAAATAAATAAAGAAGTAGATAATAATGAAGATATCTTTTTAATTGTTAAAAATTCATATAAAATTTCATATAATAATACTCATTTCGACGATATTTTTAATTAATATCTTTTATGATAATAATGGTGATAGAAATGAGAATGTATTATATTTTTAATATTAAGAGGGAAATAATTAAATTATATCAAAATAATCCTATAAGTTTATATAAGATGTTAGAGAATATTTATTTTATGAAGGAAGATGAATTTGATTATGGATATAATTTGTTTAAACAAATTGTTTTATCAAATGATATTCCAAAGTTAAATAATGATATTTATATTAAATTACATAAAGATTTAATATATTCTAAAATTGATAATGAACATATTATAAATGATTTATATCATGATGAAGTAAGTATTCTGAAAATAAAAAAATCAAGAATAATGTTAGAATCAAATAAAAGTTATTCTTCATTTTTTAAAATATTAAATGAATTAAATGATAATTATTTTGTTTGTGATTTTAAAGAAAAAGATTTCTTCTTTATCAATAATATTATGATGAGTAAAGTTTTATAGTGTCAAATATGTGTAAAATTAAATATCGCGTTTTATAGCATTAAATTTAATATTTTAAAAAAATAATGGTTCAAATACCATAATTCATAAGAACAAAAAGTGATTTTGTTCTTATTTTTTTTAGAAATTTTAATTTATTAAAATTTGACCAAAATAATTATTTTTTGTTATTTTTATCTTGCACTTTGTTAAAAAGTAATATTAATTATTTTTCGACAAAATATTTAATAGTCTTTTGTTATTATAATAATACGGAGGTGGAATATTAAGAAAAATATTAATATTATTATTTTGGCAGTAGCATTATCACTGGTTTTTACTAGAGCTTTATTTATGACTTATAGTAATGATCAAGAAGTGATTTTAGATGGAAATATTTATTTTTTACAATATGCTGTTTTTACAAAAGAAGATGTTATGAAAGAAGTTACTAAAAAATTAGATAATTATTTTGTTATTACGGAAGATAATAAATATTATGTTTATTTAGGAGCATATACATCTTTTAGTAATGCTTTAAAATATCAAAAAATATTAGAAGAAAATGGTATATATACTTATCTTAAAAATGATTATCTAAATAATGGAAAGGAAGATGATATCAAAAAATTAGATAAAGAAATTTTAAAGGAAGATGATCCAAAAAAAATTAGAGAAATAAATAATCAAATAATTGAAATATTTAAAAGATAAAAGAAGTAGGTGTAGTATATGAAAATTAAAGAATTACCAGAATATGAAAGACCAAGAGAAAGACTTTTACAAGTTGGAAGTAGTAATTTAAGTAATGAAGAATTATTATCAATTATTATTAAAACAGGTACTAAAGGAGTATCAGTTAAAGAAATAGCGCTTGAAATATTAAAAAGAATAAAAAATATCAATAATTTAGATAATATTAGTATTAATACTTTTAGTGATATAAAGGGATTAGGAGAGATAAAAAGAATTGAATTATTAGCAACTATTGAATTAGGAAGAAGAATATTTCTAGAAAAGCAAGAAGATAATAAAATTATTTATAATAGACCACAAGTTATTTTTGAAAATAATAAACATCTTTTTTATCATAAAAAGCAGGAATATTTCTATTGTTTATATTTAGATAATAAAAATAAATTAATTGAAAGGAAATTGTTGTTTATGGGAACAGTAAATCGAAGTATCGCTCATCCAAGAGAAATTTTTAAAGAAGCCTATAAAAATAGTGCTTCAAGTATTGTTTGTATGCATAATCATCCAAGTGGTGATTTAACTCCAAGTATAGATGATATTCAACTTACAGAATCACTTATTGAAATAGGAAGAATTAGTGGTATTAATGTTATGGATCACTTAATTATTTCTGATAATAATTATTATAGTTTTTATGATAATCAAAAGGATTTATTTATATGACTAGATTAAAAGGAATTATTATTGTTATTATTATTTATTTTATCTTTTATTTATCAATGACATCTAATTTAAATATTTTATATCCGTATTATTTTTTAAAAGATTTGATAATGTATCCTGTTCATGCTCTAACTAAAGATAATGATATAGTATTTTCAGGTGATTTAAATAATGGTATTAATAATAGTTTAAAAGAAGAGATTCTGGAATTAAAAAAATTAAATGATATTAAGATTGTTTTATCAGAATTTCAGAATATTAATGCAACCATTATATCAAGAAATAGAGAATATTGGTTTAATAATTTAACTATTGATAAAGGAAGTATTGATGGTATAAGGGAAGATTATGCAGTTATTGATAGTAATGGTTTAATAGGAAGAATAGAAAAAGTTAGAAATCATTCTAGTGATGTCAAATTGATTACATCAAGTGATACTAGAAACAAAATAAGTGTTTTAATAAAAAGTGATAATAAAGATATATATGGAATTACTAATGGATATGATATTTTGGATAATCACTTAAATGTTACTATTTTTTCTCATGATGAAATAAAAAATGGTAGTATGGTATATACTACTGGTATGGGTGGGGTATTTCCTAGTGGTATTTTAATAGGAAAAGTTGATTATACAAAAAAGGATAATGATGATGTATCTTTAATTCTTAAAGTATCATTAGCTGGTAATATTAAAGGAGATAAATATGTATCTGTACTTAAAAGAGAAGAAATATCTGATAATTAGTATAATAATCATTATATTAGATGGAATTTTAATATATTTTATTCCTTATGCTTATCATGATATTAATTATTTTTATCCAATGTTAACTATTAGTTTAATTCCATTTCTTTATTATGATAATATTAAAGATTACTATAAATTTATTTTTGTTATTGGGATAATTTATGATTTACTTTATAGTAATCTTTTTCTTTTTAATAGTTTAATCTTTCTTTTACTCGCTAAAATAAATATTAAATTATTGAAATTAATGAAGAATAATTTATTCACTTATTTATTATCAGTAATAATAAACATTGTGTTATATGATTTAATATTATTTATCTTAGTATCAATAGTTAATAATTCTTTAATAATTAATGAATATTTCTATAAAATATCGAGAAGTCTTTTTTTAAATATCATTGTTTCTATCTTATATTATTTGATATTTAAAAGAAAAACTAATTATCTAAAAATTCATAATAATATTCATCAAAAGTAATATTATGATTATGAATATATGTTGCTATACTTGTACCTACATAACGATAATGCCATGATTCATATTTAAATCCTGTTATGTTTTCTTTATTTTCTGGATATCTTAAAATAAATCCATATTTATAAGCGTTATCCATCATCCATTTATATTCTAAAGTAATATGAAATTTATTATAATCAGTATAGATATTATCTATATCAATAGATAATCCTGTTTGATGTTCTGAGTATCCACTTCTTGCTGAATATGTATCAACATTTTCTTTACTATCTTTTTTTAAATAGTTATTATAGAGATTTTCTTGATATTCATATGGTCTATAAGCTGATATTATCCGAATATTTAAATCTTCCTTTTTGGCATCATTTGCCATTTCAACAAATTGATCATAAACTATTTTTCTTAATTTAATACCACCTTTGCTATATTTATGAGTTTCTATTAAATCTTTTGGTATATAATCTTTATCAAGATATCGATATTTATTAACTAAGACAGTATAGCTATCTGGATTAGTTATTTTTTTAGTGTCAGTATAAAAAGGTTTATCAAGAGACATATTAACTCTAATGATGGTATCCTTATCATTGGTATTATTTATTTTTTGATATTCATAATATCTCTTTAATAATGCTTCTTTATAAAAGGGATAATCTTTAAAAGGATTATAATTAATTATTTTATTATTAGTTTTTCTAATAAACAATATGGTTAAAATAATAATTATTATAATTATAATAATAGTAATATATAAAATCTTTTTCATACTTATCAATAAAATATATGTTAGAGATTTTTTTTTATGAAAAAAATATTTATTGTTAAATAATGTCAATGTAAAAAAATGTTTTGTAATGTAATTGACAGCATGTATAAAATTTATATATAATAAGATTGATATTATAGAGGAGGAGAAAATGATGTCAAATAATAAAAAGAAGATAATAATACCAATAGTTATATTATTACTAATGGTTATAACAGTAGTAGGTGTAACATATGCTTTCTTTAATTACACAAGAACAGGACAAGCTAATACATTAAATACAGGAAGAATCTATTTTAGTACCGAACAAACAAATAATAATACCATTACTTTAAATAATATATTTCCAATGACCAAAGAACAAGCACTTGCTGATTCATCAACTAATGGTACTTTAGTAGTAACCTTTAATGGAGATACAGAATATACTGATGGAATGGAA
>CACZTI010000079.1 GCA_902783985.1 uncultured Erysipelotrichaceae bacterium
GCTAAAATATTAAAAGTTATTGATGTACTACAAAATAATGCCGAAGATAATTGTCCTAATGATAACACATGTACAAGACCTATATTAGGAACATTCCCTATTACTATTTGCTATAATACAAGACTTATAACACTATATAGATGTGATAATACTTTAGTTACATTACCATATACATTAGATGGAATTACCGATACTACAACAATATTTAGAGTTCAATCTGTTACAAGGGATTCTGTTACTGTATTATTAATTAGAGATAATGGTGATGGTACTTATACTAATACTAACACTTTTGCTACAATTAATTTAGGTTGTATTTGTGCAATAAGATGTATTGGTGATACTAATATAGTTAATGTCTAAGAAAGGGGGATATTATGAATAATAAAAATATTAGTGAAACACTAAATTTTATTTTAACTTTACAAAAGAATTCATGCAGTGATAATGGATGTTGTCCTGATGGTTGTACTCGTCCTTTCTTAGGACCTGTTACTACGGAAATATGTTTTAATACTAGACCTATTACTTTATTTACATGTTGTACTGGTACTAATTGGACAATGCCTTATACTTTACCTGATGGAACTGAAGGAACAAGTACTGTATTTCGTGTAGAAAATGTTGATGATAATTGTGCAACATTTAGAGTACTTATTCCAACTACTATTGATGATGTAACAACATATACTTATAGTAATTCTTATTTTACAATTGATTTAGATTGTGTACTTGCTATGCAATGTCTTGCAGATACTTTTGTAAGTTAAAAAGACCTTTTCAGGTCTTTTATTATTTAGCATTTTGCATTATTTCATTGTATCCTGTAATTGAATCACCATCAATCATATTATCATATTTAACTTCTAGTAAATCATTATTGATTAATAAAGAAATACTATCTTTTAAATATTCATCTATTTCTTTTTGACTAATTACATCTTTATATTCATTTAATAAATATTTTGATAAATTATTATATATTTGATCCATTGTATATCCAAAATATTTAGCAATTTCATCATTTGTCATTTCTTTTCCGGTTTTTTTATCAATTGTAAATGTGGTTATATTGTTAAGTCCTGAAGCACATTCAGTAACATAATTTTCATTCAAAATTATTGTTATAAAATTATTGGTTTCTTTAACTTCATATGATGGTGATAAAATATGTTCATCGCACATTATTTTTCCATCTTTTTTTAGACAAACACATCCATCATGTCCTGTTGACATTTCCCATATCTTATCATAAATTTTCTTTATTTTTTCATTAATAATTCTTACACTTGGAGTATCAATATTTATTATAGGGTAGCTTGTATCAATTTTTTCAAAATTAGCTACTTTTAGTTTACTTTCACTAAATTTCCCTTCACTATCAGAAATTCCGCCATTTGAATATATTTGATAACTATCACCTTGTTGAACATAATATGTTCCTTTGCTATTATCTATTTTTTGATATGAATTATTATCAGTGTTTATTGGTTTTAAAACAGCAGTTTCTGGTTCCTTTCTTATAAATCTATCATATATTACTATCCCTAGTGTTGTAATAGATAGACATACACATATTGTCATTAGAATCATCAATGTTTTATTATTACTTTTATTCTCCATTTTTACTCTCCTCTATTTAAATTTTATAAAATACAAAAATAAATGTCAATAATAATATTTAATCTTTATTATAATTGACATTTTTAGACACTATTTATAATTTAAGTGTTTTAATTCATCTAAAACAAATTGTCCATCTTTTCTTATTAAGACATCATCAAAATAAATTTCTCCCCCACCATATTCTGGTCTTTGAATTAATACTAAATCCCAGTGAATATTAGATTTATTACCATTTGGACATTCATCATATGAACAACCTGGTGTAAAATGAATACTACCTGCTATTTTTTCATCATAAAGAATATCTCCCATTGGTTCTTTAATAACATTATTATATCCTAAAGAGAATTCTCCGACATATCTTGCTCCTTCATCAGTCTCAAATATTTCTTTTAATTTTTCATTATTATTAGAACTTGCTTTAATTATTTTTCCATCTTTAAAAGTTAAACTAACATTAGTAAATATTTCTCCATGATATGGACTTGGAACATTATAAGTAATAGTACCATTTACAGAATCTTTTACTGGTGCTGTAAAACATTCTCCATCGGGAATATTAGAAGTTCCGGCGCAAATAATAGCTGGTAGTCCTTTAATACTAAAAGTAATATCCGTATTAGGAGCTACGATTCTTACTTTATCAGTTTTTTCCATCAATTCTTTAAGTGGTAAACTATTTTTATACATTTCTTCATAATCAGCAGTCATAGCGTCCATTGAGAAATCATAAAATTCGCTTGGAGTCATACGTGCTTTTGTGGCATCAACAATTGATGGATAATTTAAGAGAACCCAACGTCTTTCATTAACTTGTATTTCTTTGTATGGTTTCATACTTTCCATTAATTTGTTTTTCATATCAGTATCAGTATACTTATCATAATAATCACTTTTACGATAACAAATTCTTACAAAACAATCATAATTTTCTACTTGATATTTCATTTCATTAGTCTTATTTATAATTATTTCATCAGTTAAATTTTCTCTTATATAATTATCAATATCTTGATTAGTATATTCAGCTTTTACAACACCTTTTTTATTAATTACTTCTTTAACAATTTCTTTAACTAAAGGCATACTTTCTATTCCTTGATATGATATTAATACTTTTTCATTTTCTTTTACTTTTAAACTATGATTAACAATTATTTTGGCTAACTTCTCTATTTTTTCCATAACTTCTCCTCTTTCTTTACATAAAATACTATGAAAGGAGTATTTTATGTATAACAATAATAATATACCACAAAATTATCAATCCATGCAAATGAAAAGACCTAATAGACCAAATAATAATAATGATCGTTTTCTAGGTGGTTTTGCTGTTCCTTTTGTATTAGGTGGTATTACAGGGGGATTAATCGCTAATAATCGATATAATAATTATCCAATGTATTATCCATATCCTTATTATGGACCATACCCATATTATTATCCATATTATAGATAAAAAAAGATGCACTTGCATCTTTTTTAACATGATGAATCACAAACATTTACAAAGATATCATTAAATTCTTTTTCTTCATCTTTTAACATTTCTTCAGTTAAAGTTTCCCTTGAATCTTTTTGAAGATTTGATATACCAGTGGTTAATTTAATAGCTTTACCATTTGAAATATATATAAAGTTTGGTGCATAAATTCTTTTTTCACCGAATGATTCTTGTTTTTCATCTTTAGTATAAGTATAATCTTCTAAAACATTATCAAGTAGTTTTAATAATTCATAATATTCTTCTTTACCTTCAATTGTTTTAATTACATTACCTTTATCATCTAATTTATATTTATCTCTTAGTATTTCTTCACCTTCATCATTCCATATATCAACATAATATATTTTAGTAACATTATTGTTATTAGCAACTTCTATAGCTTTTTCAATAACACTACGACACCATGGACATATTTTTGATCCAAAATATACATAAAAACTATCTTTATTGTTGATTTTTTCAACTACTTCTTTAGCAGATGAAATAACAAAAGGATTATTTTCATCTATTGTAACAGAACGATGTTTTTTCCCACTTTTACTTTCTTTATCATTTATTGATTCATAATCTTCTTTAAATAATAAGGCATCATTTTTCTTACAACCAGTAAATGATATTAACACAATAAAAACTATTAATAATAGTGATACTTTCTTCTTCATAAATTGTTCCTCCAAATATTAATTACTAATTAATTATAACAAAAGATATAATTTCTTACAAGATATTAATGTAAAATACTTTATTTTTTTATTTAATTATGTTAAAATTTTTAGAAAGTGGTGGTTTTATGAAAAATATTCTTTATGTTGATTGTGATGGTGTCATTTTTAATACCATAGAAACAGCTTTCAATATGATGAAGGAAAACAATCTTGATATAAATAATCATAAATTGGTTGATAATTTTTTTATAAATACAAGATGGGACATTTTATTAAAAAAATCTATTATTATTAATGATGCTATTAATAAAGTAAAAAATATATCTAATAAACAAATATATGATGATGTTATTATTCTAACTAAGTTAAGTGGTAATTACTATGAAGAAGGTTTAAAGAGAGAGACATTTAGTTTATTACTTCCAGATACAAAAGTTATAACTCTTCCAAGAAATTATGATAAAGCTTCTGTTGTACCTTCAAAAAATAATATTTTAATAGATGATGAAGAAAAAAATGTTATTTCGTGGAATAAAAATGGTGGTATCGGAATTAAATTTATGAAAGATATAGTAGATTTAGATCATGATATTATTAATGACTTAGATGATATTGAAAATACAAATGGTGTTAAATTATTAAAAAAAACTAGATTTTTATAGAAATTTATGATATAATGTTAGACGATTATGGGGATGTAATGGTTTCGACAGGATTATGCGAAACTAGATTGCAAGTCGTAGGAATACGAAAAATTCATAAAATATCTGGAAACAGAAACGCTTTAGCTTTTGCTTAGTTTAAGTGCAGAAGCATTCTAATATAATTTTTGTTTGCGAAATTTTATTAGAATTCATATTTAGCAAACTATATTATTTCATTGTTTAGGTGAAGTAACGAATATTACTAAACTAGCTATATATTTGTTTGTTAATTAGCTTATTATATAGTGAAATTTATTAATTAACTAAGCTTGTAGTGGTCTAGTTATCAGTAATTTTGGACAGGAGTTCGATTCTCCTCATCTCCACCAATGACGAATTTGTTCGAACTATTCGAACTTTTAGATAGATATTCAATCAGAAATGATTGATTTTTTCGTTTTTATGGAAAAATTAAGGAAAGGATTGGTGTTTATGATAAAAATAGTTAAAGAAGAAATAAAGATAGAAGAATCTTTATTATCAAGATTAAATATTATATGTGATTTTTGTAATACAAAACCAATAATAGAAAATGGTAGTATTAGAAAAATAGAACATACTAATTTAGTTTATATTGAACCACATAGAATATTTATTAAGAATGAACTTTATTTAGCATTTAATTATTCAAATGATATCTATGTTCATAATCTCGGTAAAAAGATAAAATTATCTGAATTAGAAGATTATATAAAAGCAAACTAAATACTATTCCACGAAGTGGGAATTGACAAATAATTTAAAAATGATATTATAAAGGCGAAAAGGAAGATTTTTCTCTAAAATTGGAGGGATATCGATGAAAAGTATTAAACATAATAAAACTTATAATATGAATTATTTAAAGGAGTCAATGGTATTTAGAGTTCGCTAGATATTTATTGACTCTTTTTTAGTTAAAGGAGTTGAGAATAATCATGGAAGATAAAGAAATGATTATTGATAAAAAAGATGAAGAAATATCATTTTTAAAATCTAAAATAGAATATTGGAAAGATAAATTTAATAAAGTACTAGATTTTATTCGTGATAAAATATTTGGAAGATTTAGTAATAAAGATTCAGGTTTATATAAAAATATGGCAGATAATCTTTATATAAACAATGTTATTAACGAAAAAGAATATTCTAGTATAACTAACAAAAAAACTAAAAATCGAGATGATTTTGAATTATAAAAAAGTGGGATATGCTATGAAACATATTCCACTTTTAAAGTTCTTTTCTATCTATATTTTTTGAGTTTAATTCACTATTGTTAATTCTATTTCTAAAAACAATATCATAATCACAAATGTCAGCTATTTTTTCAATATCTTCAAAAGCAATCTTTTGAGTTCTTCCTCTTTCCCAATCAGAATATGTGTTGCTTTGAATACCTATCTGTTTTGCTATATCCTCTTGTCTAATATTTTTTTGTAATCTGATTGTTTTTAAAATCTTGTTGATTTGCATGTTTACACCTCTAGTGTCGTTATCGCAAAACTCGATATGATATTCTTGACATCTCGCAAATTGACCTTTTTCAACGAACTGTGTCTGGAAGAAAAAAATATAGTTTAAAACACTTTGAAAAGAAGTGTTTTTTTAAACTTATAA
>CACZTI010000080.1 GCA_902783985.1 uncultured Erysipelotrichaceae bacterium
AAGCAATATGATGCACTTTTTAATTCATCAACTCTAGTATTATAAGCAGAACCTACAAGAGTTCTTTTAACACCGGAAAAGATAATCGCTATTTTATAAGGATCCATTTTAATATTTTTAGGTATTAACTGATATTTACCAGTACTAATATCTAAATATAATAAATGATCTTTTTGAGATAATAATTCACATGATTGATCAAGAATACCACTGTTAACACCAATATATTTATTTTCTACTTCTTGTGATAATTTAACCATTTCTTCTTTACTTAGGCTTATGCCATTTATTTTACATAGAGCATTCATAAAAGAAATAATAACTGCTGCACTACTTGATATTCCACCTATTGGTAGACTTCCATCAATTAGAGCATACATTCCTTTATCAATACCATATCTTTCATGTAATAGTTTAGCAGTACCTCTTAAATAATCGGCCCAATCATTTTTCTTATCAGCAATATCTAAAATACTATCTCCTTTGGTTCCATCAAAGTTAAGACTAGTAGCTTCAAAGAAATGATTATTACTTGGTATATATGCAATAGTTATACCTTTATCAATAGCAAAACCAGTAACATTACCTTTTTGGTGATCAATATGAGCTCCTACAGGACATACTCTATATGGACAAAAACTAAATAATATATCTTCTTCATGGATATTGGGATATAATCTTTTTAATCCATCCGCTAATTTTTGTTTTATATTTTCATTAATCATAATTCCCCCAAAAACATGATATATTATACCAAAAAAATAAGAAATAAGCAAGCAACTCTTGTTGAAACAATTATTCATGGTCAATATTGTTGTTTTATTTATACATATTAATTATATCAAATTCCACAAATAATCAATCACTTTCTATACATATTATAGAATTAAAAAAACATTACGACAGCAAAAAATGTCCGTTTTCTCAACTTTTTAATGTCGAAAAATGTCCGTTTTCTCAACTTTCAAAAAATGTAAATTATTTTTTTTACGCTATAACTCCAAAAAAATCATTATTTTTCTTACTTTTTTGGAGTTATAGTGTTTTTTCTTTTGTTTTAAACATCTTTAATAGTTTTTCATAATCATCATTTATACTATCTAAATCTTCTTTTCTTATTTCTTTAAATAAACTATATATTTCTTTACCCATCATTGTTTCTATTTCATTTTTTAAATTCATGATATTTTTAAAATGTTCACTAGAATTATCATATATTCCTTTTCTTGTACTAATATCTAGAATTCTTTTTTCAAATGTAGTAAATCCACTTTCTAAACAAAATAAATCACATAATTGGATAATATTATCATAAATGTTTAATTCAATACTTTTTAAATAATTATTTATAAAATTATAACTATCTTTATCTTTGGGACCACCACCAGCAGTATTAAAGATAACATTGTTAATAAAAGAATGAGTTATGGAATATCTTGCTATATCAGGATAACCTAAGTTATCTAAATATAAATATCCTTCTATAGGATGATTATTATGATTTATTATTCTACCTATATCATGCAAATAACCAATAGTTAAGGCATAATCTTCATCAAGATTTAATTCATGGGCTATTCTTCTTGCAGCAAGTCCTGTGTATATGCTATGTAAAATCCATCTATTTTCAGTTTTTCCTAAATCTTTATTATTTTTAATATTTTGTAATAATATAGCTAAAGCTGTTTCTGAATTCATAATGTTTCTCCTTCAAACATTTGTTTATTTTATCATTATTTAGGATATTTGTATATTATTTTATAAAAAAATCCTTATATAAGATAATGATTTCTTATATAAAGGATTTATTTATTCTTTATAAGCATTTTTATATACTAACCCCTTATAAAGATTATGGTAATTATAAATATTACTACACATTACTTAAATTAAGTATTGTAATTTAGATTTTTTTTTAATCAAATTAATTATTCATTATATTTAAATTTTATAATTTCTGAATTATCATTAAACCTTACATCAAAAGCAAGCATTATACTTAATTTTACATATTTCTTTTTTTCTTCTTCTGTAAGTTTTTCACCATTAAATGTTATATCATCTTGTAATATTTCTATATTGATATATTGATATTTATTTATAATATCTTCTTTTTTTATTTTAAAATCTTTATCATCTATATTTAAAATATCAATTATAGGTAAATTATTCTTTTTTACTAAATAAACCTTTCCTCTATTAGAATAATTATTCTTAATGAAACTATATACTTTTATTCCTTTATTATTTAATTTATAATAAGTAAACTTATCAGTAAATATAACATAATTATCATGATTATCAATACTTAATATATATTCATCAAAAGTAGTATTTGTCTCTTTGGCATATTTATTTATTTCATCACTTATTCTTGAATTAATAGCATTAATAAAAGAATTTTTATAATTGATTATATTACTTTCAATAATATTTTTAAAATGTAATTTATCCAATACTTCACTTTTATAAAATACTTTATTTGTTTTAACATCTTTATGATTAGTTATCAAATAATCTTCATTAATTAAGTTATAAATATCTAATTCTTTACTTAATTTATTTTTTATATCAACTATATCATTAGAAATATCTAAATTAATAATATATTGATACTCTTTGTTTTTTGATATTTCATACATTTCATTAAAATACCTGTTTTTTAGATAATTAAAATTAGAGTTAGTTACATCAAAAACCTTACATAAATTTTCATCTAATTTTAAATCAAGAATACTTTTAATATCATAATAATATTCTCTTTTAATATCATTTGTATTCATTTCACTGTTTATAATATGTCTCTCATCTATGCAAAGTAATGTATAAATATTTATATCATTATCATTCGTTACCCATCCACAATAAGAATTACTATATTCGTCTTTCAATAACATGAATTCTAGAAAATGAGAAGTGTTCAAAATTTCATTATATTTTGCATTATATAAAATATTATATAAATACGTTATTTCGTAATTATAATTATCATTAATAAACTTATCACATAAACCATTAAATATTATTTTCAAATCTTCCATTTTATCAATAAAATATTTACTATCTTTTTGATATAAAACCATAAATAATTTTATAATACCTTTAATAAAATAAATATCCTCTTCAATTTTATTTTTATTGTTATCATTAATATATAAGTTGTTAATAATAATTTTAATTTCTTCTAATTTTTTATTTTTTACCAAATATATAATATAATTATATAATCCAAAAATATTCTTATTATATGCATCATTTTTATTTATAAATAACAAATGATTTAAAATATCATTTATATAATAATAAGCAAATGCTTTTGTATCTAAAACATTTAAAGATGTTTTAATCGAAATATGATGAATATATTCAATTATTACTAAAAGATCATTTTTATTATCAGTTGATATCCTTGTTAGTTCTAAAAGGCAAGACATCCTTTCTTTAAATAATACTAAATCTTTTTCATCTAGTGTCTCATTAGTTCTATATTTCTCATTTAATTCACTAAATAAATTTTCATACAGCATTTTTGTTATATCACTATAATTATTCTCTAATAAAAATAAATATTCTTTTTTAATAATATTATTCTCATCAAATACTTCTTGATTATTAGCCATATCAATAATATCTTTAAATGCTTTTTTTAACTCTGTTATTCCAAATTCTCTTTTAGTGTTAATATTAACAATATCTAATAATTCATCACTATCATTATAATTAGTATAAAAAAGAACCTCATGACTTTCAACATAATCTCCTGGTAATTTTCTAATATATATCATTTCATCATTTTTATTGTTTTTTAAAATCTTCTTTAATTTAGTAATATCAAAACTTTCTATATATCCTCTTTTATTACTTTTTATTTCATTATTATAATCATTTTGATAATTTCTTGTTAATTGGGAATTATTGTTAATTAATAAGTATATTTCTTCCTTATTCTCATTTGACTTATTAATATATTTCTGTTTATCTTGATAATACCTTTTAATTATTTTTTCCAAATATTCATTTATAACAGTCATTTTTTTACTTTCATTAATATGAATACTAATAATTTCATAAAATACCTTAACAAGATTATAAGATAATAATAATATTAATGTAGTAATAATTAATTCTATTATTACGTATAAAATATCATTAACTATCATTTCTTCAAAAACACTTATAAACCAAGATAATAATATTATTAAGCATGAATTTCTTAATAGTTTTTGAATTTCTAGCTTATTTAATATAGCTTTTTTCAATATTTCATAAACATCTTTATTGGCTATTATTTCAGCTATAAAAATAATAATACCAATTAATAATCCTGTAATACCAATTATTATTTCCATTCTTGTTTTAGATAATATTCCAAATATTTCTACTATATTATTTATCATATTACATCATCACCTGATAGATATTATATCATTATAAGTAACATTATTTAAGTAATTTTACATTTATTAGTTATCTATTTTTTTAATTGTTAATTATTAAAAAAACTTAATAATCATCATTATTAAGTTCATCAATTAGTTTTTATTTAATCAGTTACAATTTTCTTTTTTAATTTGTCTTCATCTATGCCTAAATACTTCATTAATTCCAATGTTCTATCTTCTTTTTCTAATTCAATATTATTTATTTTTTTTGGGACTTTTAATTTTTGACAGTAATCTTGATAATCCTTTAAATTCATACCAATCATAGATGCACATTCTTCTTGTGATTTAATAATTTTTTTTCACTCATCATAATTATCCCTCCTATATTATAATAAAAATATAACATATAAATAATGGTTTTTCAAATTTGTGAAACATAGTATTTCTCTTCTAAATTAATATTTAATAATTCTTCACATACATTAACAAATTCATTTATATCATTATATTCGCCATTTTTAGCTTCCATAATTAACATTTTTAATAATTCATCTTTTTCATATTCACGATAATTTTCATTATTATCAATTTTTGCAAATAATCCTGGATAATTATATTTCATTTTTTTCTTTATCATTCTTGATGAATCAATACACACCATATGATTACAATCAATAAACAATAATTCAAATACGTTATCATATATTTTTGTACCTATAACTCTTTTCCCATTACTAAATGAAATTTCAAAATAAGTTCTTTCATAAT
The DNA here is from genome assembly GCA_902783985.1 of uncultured Erysipelotrichaceae bacterium. Lineage (GTDB taxonomy): Bacteria > Bacillota_I > Bacilli_A > RF39 > UBA660 > RUG12783. The sequence goes on from CACZTI010000080.1 coordinate 5,154, forward strand.
CATCAATCTTATTTCTACTCATACCATAGCCATCAAACAAAATATTCTCAATTACATCAATTATTTTGTCATCATGAAATTCATTATAATGTAATTCTTTTTTCTTATCATTGGAATAGATTTCATTTTTTTTCATATTAGATATTATAGTCAATGTATTAAAAAAATCACTTATTGATTTAATAGCATCACTTCTATTAGCATAATAATTATTAAAATCTTTTAATCTTACACTTTTTCCATTAAAACATGAAAATGAAAATAAATTATGATCATCAAGTTTTATAATATTACTTTTCTTTACAGGAGATTTATGTTCATATTTATCCAATTTAAAATTTCTATTAAAGTTCATTATAGTAATTAAATATATCCTTTAAATCTATTTTATTATGTCCTGTATCTGCTAAAGATTTATTTCTTGCATTAATCCATGGAGTTTCTTGATGAGTCATGTATTCTAGTTCATCAGCGGAATAAATACCAAATTGTTCCCATATATCATTTAGAAAACTTTGTAAATCATCATTTTCAAAATGAATCTCTTCATTTATTTTAGGTACCTCATTCCAATTATATGATTTAAAATGATGATAAAGTGTTGGAAATACTGGACCATGTAACCATGCTTCTGGTATTTCATTAAATAAAATATTATCAATATGATTTTCATCTTCATTATTAAGAGCTATAAACCAAGAATATGCATAATAAACTAATTTTTGAATTTTTTTAGGTGTTAATTCTTTTTTAGTTAAAAAAAAGTTTGCAACTGTTAATGAATTAATATCTTTATCTTTTATCATTATTACCACCACCCTATTCTAAAACGATTATACAATAAGTTATATTGATTTTCAATATTAATTATAATTTTTATCAATAAACTTATATATCATAAAAATATTTCTTCATTTCGATAAAATATAATACATCTTATTATATAAAAAAACAATTCCTTATATAAGAACATATTTGTAATCTTATATAAGGAATAGATTTATTTATTCTTTATAAGCATTTTTATATTCACCAGATAGAATATCTTCTATCCATTTTTGATTATCTAAATACCAATTAATAGTTTCTTTAATACCATCTTCAAAGGTATATGTTCTGGTCCAACCTAATTCTTTTTCTACTTTAGAAGAATCTATAGCATATCTTAGGTCATGACCTTTTCGATCTTCAACAAAAGTAATTAAATCTTCACTCTTACCAATTTGTTTTAAAATAGTTTTAACAATAGTTAGATTATTTCTTTCAGAATGGCCTCCAAGATTATATACTTCGCCATTTTTTCCTTTTCTTACTATTAAATCAACACCAACATTGTGATCATGAACATGAATCCAATCTCTTACATTTTCTCCTGTTCCATATACAGGTAGTTTTTCATTTTTTAAAGCTTTTGATATCATTAGAGGAATAAGTTTTTCAGGAAATTGATATGGTCCATAGTTATTAGAACAACGGGAGATAGTTACTGGCATATTAAATGTTCTGGCATAAGACATGACAAACAAGTCAGCACTTGCTTTACTTGATGAATAAGGACTAGAAGTATGTAGTGGAGTATCTTCCGTAAATAATAAGTCTGGTCTATTTAGTGGTAAA
>CACZTI010000081.1 GCA_902783985.1 uncultured Erysipelotrichaceae bacterium
ATGCTTTAATATTTATTGTTCCATTAATACCTTCTATATTTCCTTTATTAACATTTGGACTTATATATCCTACTAAGATATGATTATTATTCTCTAATTCATTATTATATTCTATTTTATATTTACTTTCTGTATAATTATTTCTATTTGTATAATAATCATTTGGTTCTTCTGTACCTAAGCCTGTTCCATCTACTGTTACTTCAAGTGTTATTGGAATATTTTTACTATTATTAACACTATCTAGAGTTACGACATATTCAATACCTCCATCATAATCAGTATCACCTATTACTGATATTGATAATGTCTTGGCATTTGTTGTATCAGTTTCAGCTTGTTCACTTGATATTGGAAAGACATTTTCTAATGATATACTATCTCCTTCTTCATGATTAAAATAGATTCTTCCTACTCTAATAGCGTTTACTAAACCTGTTCTTGTGTAATTAAAGAATGCATAAGTTACTCCAATTACTGTTATTACCATTAATAAACCAATGATCATTGGTAATATTATTTTCTTTTTATTATTCATATTTGACACTCCTTCTACGATAATTATATTAAAAAAAAAAAAAAAAAAAAAAAGATTAGTTTTTAATTTTACACTAATCTTTACATTATTTTACATATTTAACTTATTCTAAAGTGTCCATATATATCGTTTCGATATTCTAAGATATCTTCTTCATAATATTTTTGATAGGGATTAGCGTGATGAATGATAAATGGTATTCCATCTTTATTTCTATTATCACTTACAATACCAATATGATTATCAAAAATAACAATATCTCCACCTTGCCATTCTTTAATATCATTAATATCGTTAGTAAGTTTTATGGCATGATGATTAAAATAAATTTTTAAATTTTTAACTCTTCGAAAATCAATATTTTTATCTATTCTTTCAATATCATACTTATCACGATTATTTTTGATATCATTATATACTAATTCTTTTAAGTCATATCCTGATCCTAAAAGTCCAAAAGCTACCACATCAGTACATACACCATAATTATCATTGGGATAACCATTATCATAATATTTACTTTGATATTTAGGATTTTTTTCAATATACTTTCTTACATTATTCAAAATATCAGTTTGATCATCAATACCATCATTATCTTTATCTATTAAACTTGTATATCTTTTGATATTAAAATCTTCATTCGTATACATTTTATGTTTAATAAAATTTAATCGATACATTAAATAAACTAATAAAATAATAACTATAATAAATAATATTAATAAAATAATTTTCTTTTTCATAACTACCTTCAAATAATATTATAACAAGAAAAAAGATGTATATCTACACCTTTAATCAATATTTTTAATATTATCATTATTATAAGTTAATCCCTCTTTAATAATAGCATCTTTAATATTATCAAGGGATGCTAACTCATTGATTTTCATCTCTAATGATTCATTCTTTTTTTCTTGAGTTTTAATCTCTTTTTTCATTTTTTCAACTTTAAAATTTATCTCTGATAAAGTTGATTTAGTAAATACAATAGAAACAGGAGCTAAAAGCAAAAAGATAATAGCAAAAACATAAAGTATTTTTTCAAATTTACTTATTTTTAATTTTTTCTTTTTTCTTTTTTTCATAATAAACTCCTTTCTATTTTATTCTTTCAATTATTCTTAATTTAGCGGAACGACTCCTATTATTTTCATTTAATTCAATATCACTAGGAACAATTGGTTTTTTGTTAATTATTTTAAAATTAGGTAAATATTCTTCGGGAATATTTGGTAATCCTTTAACAAAACTATTCTCCCTACTATATTCATTAAAGACTTTTTTTACAATATTATCTTCTAATGAATGAAAACTAATTACTACCATTCTTCCGCCAACATTTAACATATCAAGTCCTTTTTTTAATGAATCCGTAAGTATATCTAGTTCATGATTTACTTCAATTCTTATTGCTTGAAATGTTCTTCTTGCTGGGTGATGATTTAGTGTATCTTTATAAGGCATTGATTTTTTTATGATATCAACAAGTTCAAATGTTGTTTCAATATTTTTACTTTCTCTTGCCTTAACAATATTTCTAGCGATTGACTTAGCATATTTTTCTTCACCATATGAAAATATTATTCTTGCTAAATCTTTTTCACTATAATTATTTACTACTTCATATGCTGATAACTTATTATCTTTGTCCATCCTCATATCAAGTCTTGCATCCGCATGATACGAAAATCCACGCTCAGCAGTATCTAGTTGTGGACTACTAACGCCTAGGTCGAAAAGTATTCCATCTACCTTTTTAATCTTTCTTTTTTCTAATTCTTCTTTTACATATAGAAAATTAGATTTAATGATTAAATAATTATTTCCAATTTGCTTTAACACATTATTTGAATACTTAATTGCATCATCATCTTGGTCAAAGGCGAATAAGAACCCCTTCTTAATACGACTTAATATTTCTCTACTATCGCCGGCATAGCCTAAAGTGCAGTCTACATAAATTCCATCTTCCTTCAAGCATAAACCTTCAATAGATTCATTTTTCATTACTGTATAATGCATAACTCCTCCTATAAATTTATACTTGTATCAAATAGATTTTCTGAAATGTCTGATAAACTATCAATATTGTTATTCATAAATTCTTCCCATTTTTCTTTAGACCATATCTCAATTCGACCAATTACACCAATTATTACTATTTCTTTATTTAATGTAGCGTAATTAGAAAGATATGATGGAATAACTATTCTTCCTTGTTTATCAAATTCCAATAGAGTGGCTCCACTAGTTAAAAATCTTGTAAAGTTACGAGCATCTTTCTTAGTAAATGGTAAAGTATTCAACTTTTCCATAATACTATTCCAGTTCTCTTCACTATAACCAAACAAACATCCATCAAGTCCACGAGTTATAACCATTGTTTTACCCATTTCATTTCTGATCTTACTTGGTATTATTAATCTTTTCTTTTCATCTAGTACATGTCGATATTCTCCGGATAACATCATAATCACCACTTTCCCCCACTTTGTACCACACTTCATTATAATAGTACCACTAAATATTTATATTGTAAATTATTTTTATAAAAAATTTTTTTTATTTTACATATTTTTTTAAAAAAGTGTCAAACTACTATTGAAAGGATAATTTATGGAAAACATTAAAATAAAAGATTATATTATTAATAATTTTAAAGATGATAATAAAAATACTTTACGTAATGCCATTAATGAATGTGTAAATGAAGAAGATGAAGAAACTCTTCCTGGTATGGGAGTATTCCTATCGCTTATATGGAAAGGTATTAGTGATGATACTAAAAAAGAATTAATTGATTCTTTATATGATGAACTTCAAAAAGAAAAAAAGCTACTATCCGAAAAATAGTAACTTTTTTTTCTCTAATCAATATTTAAAAAAATAATTATAAATCTAAGCTATTTTTATCAACTAAAAATTCTTGAATACCAATAACCAATATTCCTTCTTCAGTTATCCAATGTTTTATATTATCTTTTACTACTATTATTTTTTTGAAGTTATCATTAATGTTCATAAGTGGTCTTTCTTCTTGAATTGTTTTTTCTCTTGTTTCTAAATTTAATGCTGATTGAATATAATATCTTTTTTGTCCCAAATTACACACAAAATCAACTTCTAATTGTTTTCTATTTTTATTCTCATCTCTAACCTCAACTACCCCAACATCGACATTATAACCTCTCATAAGTAATTCGTTATATATTATATTTTCCATTAAATGATTTTCTTCCTGTTGTCTAAAATTTAATCTAGCATTACGAAGTCCAATATCAGTAAAATAGTATTTGCTTGGTGTAGAAATATATTTTTTACCTTTAACATCAAATCTCTCAACTTTATTAATAAGAAAAGCATCTAATAAATAATCTATATAGGATGTAATAGTATGAGCATTTACACCTTTTATTGAATTACTTATAAATGTATTAGTCAATTTTGTAGGATTAGTTAATGAACCAACAGAAGAAGCTAAAACATTAACTAATATATTTAGAATATCTGCTCTTTGAATATTATATCTTTCGACTATATCTTTTAGATAGGTAGTTTCAAACAAATTGTTTAAGTATGAACTTTTTTCTTCTTCCGTTTTCTTAGTTAAAATATAGGGCATTCCTCCATAGGTTAAATACTCATTCCACGCATCACTCTCATTGCCAGAAAAAACTTCTAAAAATTCTGCAAAAGATAATGGATATACTCTAACCTCATCACCTCTACCTCTAAATTCTGCTATTATATCTGACGATAGAAATTTTGAATTACTACCTGTTACATATACATCCACATTTTTTATATGTAAGAATCCATTTAATACAGATTCAAAATCATCTACTAATTGTATTTCATCTAAAATAATATAATACATTCTTTCATCAACAATTAAACTTCTTATATATTCATCAAGAACATCAGGATTCAAATATTGTTTATTTTTTCTTTCCTCTAAATCAATTTTAATTATATGATTGGCTTGAACACCATTATTTATCAAATAATTCTTATAAATAGGATCTAATAAATAAGATTTTCCAGATCTTCTTATCCCTGTAACAACTTTTATCATTCCATTTTCTTTTCTGCTTATCAATTTGTTTAAATATGTATTTCTAGATATTTCTTTCATTTTAACCTCCATTTCATATTTTTGCCACTTTTGGCAATTTTATACAACATAATTGTAGCATGTTGTAATAATTTTTTCAATATTGCATTTCATATTTTTGCCACTTTTCTTCAAAGAACTATTTTAAAACTCAATTTTTTTTAATAATATTTAGTAATATTGATGCCTCACAAACCATCATAAAACTGGCATAATGATTAAATCTATCAATGGACGATAATAATATCTTTTTATCTTAGTGCTAATTATCTTGATTTATTTTTATTCATATTCATTACATTATAATTGGTAACTTTTTGCATGCACATAAATTTTATTAGGAAAATAATAATTTATATTATCAAAATAAAAAGCCACTTTATTTTAAGTGACTATTTGTTTTTCTTTAATAAATCTCTAATTTGTTCAAGAAGTACAACTTCATCTGATTTAGCAGGTGCTTCTTCTTTAGTCTCTGGTTTCTTTTTAAAGCTCATTAGTTTATTAACTAATTTAACTATCAAGAATACTGCAAGAGCAATAATTAAGAATTCTACAATTGCTTGTAAAACTGCACCAAAATAGAATGTTGCATCACCAACTGATACTCTTAAAGAGGTTCTAAGATCGATTCCACCACAAATCATTCCAATAAGTGGGTTGATTAAGTATTCAACAATACTTGATACGATACCTGAAAATGCACCACCAATTACTACAGCAACGGCTAAATCAAGTACATTACCTCTTTTAATAAAGTCGCCAAATTCTTTTAATAGATTCTTCATTTTCTTTTTCCTTTCTTTATTTTGTTCCATATATCCTATCTCCAGCATCTCCAAGACCTGGAAAGATATACCCAATATCATTTAATCCTTCATCCAAATTAGCGCAATATATATCAACATCTGGATGAACTTCTTTTATTTTCTTGATACCTTCTGGTGCTGCTATAATACATAAAAATTTAATTCTTTTAACACCATCTTGCTTTAACATAGAAATAGCACTAACAGCACTACCACCTGTAGCAAGCATTGGATCAAGAAGTATTACCTCTTTATCTTTAATATTTTTAGGTAATTTACAATAATATTTAACTGGTTCTAGTGTTTCTTCATTACGATACAAACCAATATGACCTATTCTAGCATTTGGAATAACACGAAGTACTCCATCAACCATTCCCATACCAGCTCTAAGTATTGGGACAAAAGCATAATTATTTTCATCAATAACTTTTCCGATTGTTTCTTTAATAGGGGTTTTAATTTTCTTATCATATGTTTTTGCATCTGATAAAGCTTCATAGCATAAAATCATTGATATTTCACTAATTAGTTCACGAAATTCTTTGGTGCTTGTTTTTTCATCTCTTAATATTGAAATCTTATGTTTAATTAAGGGATGATCTAATATTTTTTCCATAACTTCTCCTATATTTTTAATATAACATATCTTTTTTTATTTAGCAATACTAATCTAATCTTGGAGTTAATATTTCATAACCATCTTCTGTTACTAATATTGTATGTTCATAGTGAGCTGCCATACTCCCATCTTGTGTTTTAATTGTCCATTCATCATCCATAATGTAAACATATCTTTCGCCAAAGGTTAACATCGGTTCAATACAAATAGTCATACCTGGTTTTAATTTTGGTCCAGTACCAGGTTTTCCAAAATTTAAAACATCGGGTGCTTCATGCATTTCTCTTCCAATACCATGACCTGAAAGTTCTCTTACAATTCCTAGATTATGTGCTTTTGCATAAACTTCTACTGCATGAGAAATATCTCCAATCGTGTTACCTGGTTTTACCATTTTAACTCCTTCATATAAAGCTTTTTCAGTATGTTCCATTAAATACTTTTTATCGTCTGATATTTCACCAACGGCATAAGTCCAAGCGGCATCTCCTTGATATCCCTTATATCCAATAACCACATCTATTGTTATAATATCACCATTTTTTAATTTATAATTATCTGGTATTCCATGAACTACTGTATCATTTACACTAGCACAAATACTGGCAGGATAACCCATATATCCTTTTTCGGTTGGAATAGCATCATGATCTCTTATAAATTTTTCACAAAGTCTATCTAGTTCTTTAGTAGTAATACCTTCTTTTATATAGGGTTTAATAAACTGATGCATCTTGGAAACAAGCATTCCCGCATGACGCATAAGTTCAATTTCTCTTTCTGATTTAATCGTTATCATCTATATCCTCTTCTACTTCTTCTTCATCATCAAATGTTTCATCATAAGAATTATTTTCATAATTTATTTCATTAAGAGTATCTTGGATAAACAAGAAAGCTCCTAAATCAAAATCATCTTGATTATTCATTATTTACCTTTATTCCAAGTTCTTCTAATTGTTTATCATCAACCTCACTTGGGCAATTACACATCATATCAGTTGCTTTATTGGTTTTAGGAAATGCTATAACATCTCTGATATTTTCCGTTTTAGCAAGAAGCATTGTTAATCTATCAAGACCTAGTGCAAAACCACCATGTGGAGGGCAACCATATTTTAAAGCTTCATTAAACCATCCAAACTTCTCTTCAATATCTTTTTCCGTTAACTCTAAAGCTTCAAACATTTTCTTTTGAACATTTTCATCATGAATTCTAATTGATCCACCACCAGCTTCATAACCATTAATAACAATATCATAAGCTTTACTATAACAATGTTCTTTATCAGTTAATAATTTATCAACATCCTCATCTTTTGGTGATGTAAATGGATGATGACACGCCATAAATCTTTGTTCTTCATCACTCCACTCAAATGATGGAAAATCAGTAACCCATAATAATTTATAATCATCTTTATTAATTAAATCCAAATCTCTTGCTAATTTACATCTTAAAGCTCCTAGAGATGGTTTAACTATTTTTTTATTACCAGAAATAATAAATACTAAATCATTATTACTAATTTCTAATTCTTTCTTTAAATTATCTATTTCTTCTTCACTTAATACCTTAACAATAGAGCCCGATATTTCTTCTTGAAATTTAAGGTAAGCAAGTCCACCTGCTCCAAAACCTTTAACAAATTCAGTTAACTTATCAATATCTTTTCTTGAGAATTTATCAGAAGCATTATTAACAACTATAGCATTAATCATACCATTATTTTCTAAAACATTTTTAAAGATACTAAATTCGGTATTTTTAAAGATACTAGAAATATCTTTTATTTCCATACCAAATCTTAAATCTGGTTTATCACTACCATAATTATTCATAGCATCATCATATTTCATTCTCATTAATGGAAGTTTAATATCCATATTTAAGACATCCTTAAAGACATTAGCTACTAATTTTTCGCCAAGTTCCATAACCATATCTTCATCAACAAAACTCATTTCAACATCAACTTGAGTAAATTCCGGTTGTCTGTCACTTCTTAAATCTTCATCACGGAAACATTTTGCTATTTGAAAATATCTTTCCATTCCTCCTACCATTAATAACTGTTTATAAAGTTGAGGTGATTGAGGAAGAGCATAAAAACTACCTTTATTAATTCTACTTGGTACCAAATAATCTCTTGCTCCTTCTGGAGTACTTTTACATAATACCGGTGTTTCTATTTCTAGAAAATCTAAATTATTTAAAAACTTTCTAATACTAAAAGTAATATTATTTCTAATAACTAAATTATTTCTTAGTGATTCACGTCTTAAATCTAAATAACGATATTTAAGTCTTGTATCTTCTAAAGCTGTAGTATCATCTGATATAACAAAAGGTATTTCTTTTGATGTATTAACAAGTTCCAAATAATCAACATTAACCTCGATATCACCAGTTAATAATTTACTATTTTTACTTTCTCTTTCAGAAATTACTCCAGATACTTTGATAACATATTCACTTTTTAAAGAATTAGCAAGATCATAATACTTATTATCAGGTTTTACAACCAATTGAATAATTCCACATCTATTTCTTAAATCAATAAATACAAGTCCTCCTAAATTTCGAACACGAGATACCCATCCATTAATAGTAACATTTTCTCCCACATTTTTTATATTATAAATTTGATATTTTTCCATAATTCCTCCAAACTACTTATAATTATATAACAAAAAACAACTTTTTTAAAGTTGTTTTAACTATTTATCATGTAAAAATAAACTTTTATACCTATTAATTTATTCTTTATCTACTTTTCCTAGTTTGAAAACGATGTCTTTTTCTAATAATTTATAGAGATAATTTAAATTTTCATCATTTAAAAACCAATTAATATCACCATGATGCCATTCTTCTTCTGGTGGATATTCCTTAAAGGCTTCAGATAAATCTTTAACTCTTCCAAGTTCATAGGCTTTTTTTAGAAAATCACTCATAATACCTCCCAATTTTTATTAGATTATATCATTAAAAAGTGTCCCTGTCAATCAATATTTCACTATCAACATCAACAATATTATCAAGAGATATTTTAAGATTATCCATAATAATTATTCTTTTTACATAATCTATTTTTTTGATATATCCAAAATAATCTAAATACTTTCCTCCACTTTTTTTTAAATCTTTAACAAAATAAGTTATTTTAACTTTTGGTTTATCAAGAATATTTTGTAATATATAATTTAATTTATTATTAAGAATATTTATTTCATCTTCACTAAGAATTATTTTATCATTGGTAAGTCTTTTACTTTCATTAATTAAATCACTATAACCAGTAAGTGCTTGAAATGATGAAAACTGAGCTGCTCGATCAGTGATACTCATTTTTTTATGAGAAGATATAGGTCTTTTTAAATTAATTATATCATCATACATTATCCTCTATGACCTCCTACTGTTTTATTTCTTTCAATGGTGGTAGCTCCTTCTTCATAATTCATACCTTTTAAAATAGAATTCTTACCATATTTTTCTTGAATCTTAATGATTGCTTTTTGCATATTTCTTTCTTCTTTTAAATCTTCGCTATCACAAGTATCATTATTGCTAAAAAAATCAAGTTGTTTATTAATTTTTAAATAATTATCACTATAAGGAATAACATCATTAAAAGCGATTGTTATTCTTCTAATAAGTAATTTAGATTTAATTATTCTATCATATAAAGTCATCATATTATCCATAATTACTTTCGTAGATGATGTATAAAAATCAAGATTACTATTTCCTTCGGAATACTTAGGAACACTTCTTCCATAATGATCTTTAATAATCTCTCCATCATACTTATATTCACCTTTTAAATTATCAACATCATATCCAATATATAGTGATATTTTATTAGTAATTAAATTCTTTTTAACAAGATCTAATACTAATAAATCTGTCATTTCACGAACTATTAGTTTAGCTTTTTTACTATCATATGGACTTGCTAACACTTGACCTCTTGATATACTATTAATCTTTGGCTTATAACTTTTTATATCTTTAATAGTACATGGTTCAATACCCCAAGCATGATCAATTAATAGTTCGGCATTAACACCAAATAATTTAAATAATTTATCTTCATTAGTTAAAGACATTCTAGCAATATCACCCATGGTATACATATGATTATCATTAAGTCTTTTACTAATACCTTTTCCCACTCTCCAAAAATCAGTAAGTGGTTGATGACTCCACAATGTTTTTTTGTACATTTCTTCATTTAAATAAGCAAGTCTTACTCCATATGAATTAGCCTTCATTTTTTTAGCTGTTATATCCATTGCTATTTTAGCAAGATAAAGATTAGTTCCAATACCAGCGGTAGCCGTAATTCCTGTTTCATCATATACTTCTTTAATCATTTTGGTAACTAATTCTTCTTTGGTTAATTTATATAAATTTAAATAACTTGTTAAATCACAAAATATTTCATCGATAGAATAAACTATAATATCATCACTACTTAAGAATTTTAAATAAATATTATATATTTTATTAGAATAATCCATATAAAGTTTCATTCTAGGTTTTGCTACAATATAAGTAACCTCTATTTCTTTATCACTTTTAATTATGGAATCTAGATATGATTTATCTCGAAATGGTTTATAATTATTGTTTTTTCTTCTTTCATTATTTACTTCTTTTATTTTAGCTACTACTTCATATAGTCTACTTCTTCCCGATAATCCATATTGTTTTAATGTAGGGCTAACGGCAAGACATATCGTTTTATCAGTTCTTTCACTATCAGCTACCACTAAATTAGCGTTCAAGGGATCCATCCCTCTTTCGACGCATTCACACGATGCATAAAAACTTTTTAAATCAATACATGCATAGACTCTTTCCATAGTATCCCTCACTAGTTATATAATATCACTTTTAAGGTAAAAGAAAAAGTGTCTATTTTGCATAAACACTTACTTTAGTTTTATCTTTTCCTAATCTTTCAAATTTAACAATACCATCTACTTTTGCGAATAAAGTATCATCGCTTCCTCTTCCAACATTTGCTCCGGCATGAACTTTAGTTCCTCTTTGACGATAAAGAATGCTTCCAGCACTTACCATTTCGCCATCACTTGCTTTAGAACCTAATCTTCTTCCAGCTGAATCACGACCATTTGTTGAAGAACCTTGTCCTTTTTTATGAGCAAATAATTGAATATTTAATTCTAATCTCACTATTATCTCTCCTTTACTATAATATTTTTGGGATATTGCTTACTTAAATCATTCAATAATTCCATCATATTATTAATTAAATTCATCGTTATATCATCCTTATTAATAATTTTAATTATTGATGAGTCATTACTTCTTTCATAAGAAATAGCCCTCTTATTAAATTTAGAAATAGCATTAACAGTTGTAATCATAATACTTGATACTGCACTACATACAATATCTTTTCCTAAAGTATCATAATCACTATGACCTATTAACTTAATTTCATCTTCTGTTTTTAAAACTTTAATCATAATTAACCAATTTTATTAATCTTAACTTCTGTATATGGTTGTCTATGACCTTGTTTTTTTCTTGTAGAAGTTGTATTAGGCTTATAAGTAAAGATTTTAATCTTCTTATTTTTACCATGTTTTACTATTTCACCTTCTACTTTAGCGCCTTTAACAGTTGGATTACCAATTTTGTTTCCAAGCATCAAAACATCAGTAAAAGTAACAGTATCTTTAGGATTTCCTTCTAGTTTTTCAACATAGATAATACTTCCTTCTTCAACATAGTATTGTTTTCCACCAGTTTTAATTACTGCTTTCATATATCCTCCTTTTTAATAATTCACTCGCTCTTAAGGTACTATAAATAGTTTATAACCTTTTCGAAGCGGTTTGAATACGAGGTTCAAACATTAAGATAATATCATAAAACAATTGATAAGTCAAACATTATTTATCAAAAAATATTGATTTTTCATTAATTTTATAGTATTATTAGAATGTAAGCAAGAATTATTGCATATATTAAAAAGGGAAACATTCAGTTTTTGCTAGTTGAATGCCTACCCTATATTAAATTTAGGAAGACATTTAAGTTATTACATTATGTAATATGCTTAAGTGTCATTTTTTTATTACTAATATCAATAATGATAAAAGAAATAAAATGAGAGAAGTATATTTAAGAATATTTATTATAAATGTTCTTTTACTCATCATCTCACCTCCTTTCGGAGGTAGACACCCAACAACCAAATATTTCCTATTGTTCATTTTAACACAATTAATTGTCCTCTTCAATTAATTTTACATAAATATCAAAAAATATTGATTTTCCATTAATTTTATAGTATTATTAGAATGTAAGCAAGAATTATTGCATATATTAAAAAGGGAAATACTTAACTTGCCTTGTTGAGCGATTGCCCAATAAATGGTTTGTACTTAATCTATTGCAGATTGAGTACTATTTTTTTATTATTAGAGTCAATAAAGAGACTATTAACAAAATGATGATTAGTATTAG
>CACZTI010000082.1 GCA_902783985.1 uncultured Erysipelotrichaceae bacterium
ACTTCAAGAAGGTGGAATTCCTGTGGTTGATATATTTTTGTATATCCGTCTGATAAATCCTTTAATAGAAGGTATTAAGAGAAAAATATCTATTAGTAAAAATAAATAAAAAAAGAAAGAAGGAAGTGTTTTATGAGAGATTATATTGTAAATAGTAAAGTTATTATTAGCTTTAATTCAACAATTTATGTAAAAGGAACAGATTATTTTGATGCAGAAGCGAGAGTAGAGAAAATCATACGTGATGTTATTTCCAATAATATACTATTAAATAGTTTGTCTAATAAGGATAATGTAAGTGTTAATATTCAATCAAGTGTAGTTGATAAAAATGATTAATCATATTTTAAAGACTTATGATTTAAATATAAAAAAATATATTATAGATTTGTTTTATTATTTAGTAAAAAGTTTAGAAATAAAGCGTTTTAAAATTAATTATAAAACATAAATATTAATGGAGGCATAATTATTAATCAAAATGTAATAAATAGTAAAATGAATTTATATATAGAAATAGCACTTGCTATAAATCGTGATATGTTTGAATCAAAATATATACCTTATAAAATATATCAGATTACAGAAGATGCATTATTAAAAAAAGTAAAGGATGCGAAAATAAATAAAAAGGATTAATTGCACATTTATCAAAAAAAACAAAATATGTTAGATTTTTTTTGAGGAGGCAAAATGGATTTATATGCTGTTAGGCAAAAACTAAATATGGGAATTCCTTTAAGTTCTATAAATCTTCGAGCTACTGACTATTCAAGAGTATCAACAGATCATGAAGAACAAAAATCGTCCTTAAAAAATCAAATTGAGCATTTTGATGAAATGATAAAAAATAATGAAAATTGGATTTATGTACAAGGATATGTTGATGATGGAATAAGTGGAACAACAGATTATAAAAGAGATAATTTTATGAAAATGATAGAAGATGCAAGAGAGGGGAAATTCGATTTAATAATTACAAAAGAAATATCAAGGTTTTCAAGAAATACATTAGATAGCATTAAATATACAAGAGAATTATTGTCATATGGAGTAGCAGTATTATTTGTTAATGATAATATTAATACTGCACTTCCTGATGCTGAACTTCGTCTTACAATAATGGCATCAATGGCACAAGATGAAATACGAAGATTATCAGAAAGAGTTAAATTTGGAATGAAAAGATCTATTAAAAATGGTAATATTTTAGGAAATGATTTATTATATGGTTACAAAAAAAATAAAGAAACAGGAAATTTAGTTATCATTTCTGAAGAAGCTGTTAATGTAAAAAGATTATTTAATATGTATGCAATTGATAATATGGCTTTTTCAAAAATTGCTAAAATATTTAATGAAGAAGGGATATTAACTTCTCAAAAGAGAAAATGGTGTGCTTCAACACTTACGAGGATGATAAGAAATCCTAAATATAAGGGTTATTATTGTGCTAGAAAAACTGAAATAGTAGATTATATTTCAAAAAAAATAAAAAAATTTGATAAAGATGAGTGGGTTATATATGAAGACAAAGAAAGAATACCACCTATCATTGATGAAGAATTATGGGATAAAGCAAATAGGCGACTAGAATCAAGAAGCTTTAAGTTTGGCAAAGATTTTGGTAAAGATAAAGTGATGTATCAACATCGGTATCCTTTGTCAGCAAAAATATATTGTGGTGAACACAATGAAGTTTTTCATAGAAGAATGCAATTAAAATCAAGTGATGATGTCACGTGGCTTTGTTCAAGATATTTAAAAGAAGGAAAAAAGGTATGTGATTCTCCCAATATAAGAGAATCAGAAATAAATGCTATATTTAGTGAAATAATGAAAGGTTTAGAGATTGATTTATCTAATGTTTCTAAAATGCTATTAGAATTATATCAAAATAGTAAGTCGGAGATAGATTTTGATAATAAAATGGCTGATTACCAAAGAATAAAGGACAAAATAGGGAAGAAAAAAGATAAACTATTAGAATTAAGTATTGAGGGAAATATATCAAATAATGAATTTTATCAAAAAAATAATGAGTTGAATAATGAATTACAAAAAGTTGAAGATGATATTATTATTTTAGAAAGAAATAAGGAAAGCTTTAATCAAATAAAAGAAAAAAATAATGAATTGGAAAAAATACTTAATATTAAAATTAAATCAAATGCAACTAATAATAAATTAATTGACTTATTGTTAGATAAAATAATAGTATCAAAAATAAATAATGATAATACTAATCTTGAATTAAAAGTTTTTTTAAATTTTTCAAAAGATGGAAAAGAACAAAATGGAGAATTAAATATTAAAAATTTTCAAAATTTCATGACAAAAAGTATGGAATTTAAAAGAGGATATAATACAAATTCTACAATTCGTTACACAATTAAATATTTAGTAATAGTTTATGTTTGTGTATAATTGTATGAAAAAGTTGCATTCCTTTTTTTTTTATGAGTTTTTTTAAACATAAATACTATTTAAATTGAGAGTATATATAGGTTTAAAAAAATTGATTGAAATAAAGGAGTGCAACATTTTAAATTATAATAAAATGATAGTTATGTCTGGATTTAATGAAAAATTTTAAATATTGAAGATTAAAAGGAGTGCAACAAAATAATGATATATTGATAAATTTCTAATAATATCAACACTTTGCGAGTGTTTTTGCAAACTTTGCTAAAAGAATTAGAAAATTATTTTCTTTGCACTAAGGTCAAAAAGTGATACATAGTCACCTATACCTCCAATAAATGATGATGCCATTGATGAGAATGCAATACTAGTATCAAGGGTTAATTCATCATCTTTAATACCATTTTGATTTAAGATATACTTCAAAGTCATAAAAGGCATTCCACCAACTCTTCCAGCAATATAATATTTTCCTTTTAAATCATTTAATGTAAAATTTTCTTTTTTCTCTCTTGAAACAATAAAACTACCATCTTTTTGAGTTAACTGAGCAAAAGTTTTTAAATAATCTTTTTCACCACCATTATAGACATAGATTGTTGCTTCACAACCAGAAAATGCTATATCAACATCACCTGATAAAACTGAAGCTACTACTTTATCAGCACCATTACCAAGAATTAGTTCAATATCAAGTCCTTCTTCTTTAAAATAATCATTATGGATTGCAACATACTGAGGTGCATAAAAAATACTATGAGCAACTTCACTAACTTTAACTTTTTGAAGAGTATTTTCTTCTTTTTTATTAAATAAAACAATACAAGCAATTAAAAAGATAACTATAATAAAGATTATTTGATATAATTTCTTTTTCATTAATCCTCCTTCTATTTAATATATGCTATTAGTTTTAAATAGTTAAAGTAATTATTTAGAAAATTAATTTTTCAATAAAATATAATGGAGGTGAAAAATGGTTTTTACAAGTAAAGAATTTATTGATAAACTCTATTGGTTAGTTAATAAAGTTCCTAATGTTTACTATAGTGGTAAAAACTGGAGTAAAATAAATAGTAATGGTAAATGGCAATTTGATTGTGTAACATCAGTTAAATCTATTCTTTGGGGATTTAAAGCTGATAAAAAATTAACAAGAGGAGGTACTATTTATAAATCAAATGGTGTAGCTGATTTTACCTGTAATGGAGCCTTAAATTATTGTACAGGTGTATCAAAAAAATTTAATAATCTTATTCCAGGTGAATATTTATGTATGAAAGGAACGAAATATAATCATACAGGTATTTATTTAGGTAATGGTAAAGTGTTTGAGTGTACCACCAGTTGGAATGCAAGAAAATGTATTATAAGTACTATTAATAATAAAGGATATCGTTATTATAATGGTAAAAGAAATTTAACATGGACTTATCATGGAAAATTAAAGTATATTAAATATCCTAATGATTATGGTAATAAAGAATTAGTTAAGATTCTTCAAAGAAAACTTAATGAACAATGGAACTGTGGACTAGCAGTTGATGGAAGTTTTGGACCATTAACTACTAAGGCATGTTCTATTCATAATCTAAAAAAAGGTATTAAAGCTAAAATAATGGTTAAATGGTTACAAGAAAGATTAGAAACATTAGGATATTCTGTAGGAAGTTATGGAATAGATGGAGGTTTTGGACCAGATACTTTAAAAGCAGTTAAACTTTATCAAAAAAATAATGGATTAAAAGTAGATGGAATAGTAGGTAAAAGTACTTATAAAAAATTGGTATCATAGTCTTTTCAAATTAAAAAAAATATTTTATAATTATTATGGAGGAGAAAAAATGTACGATAAAATTAAAGAAGATATTGTATCTTTCATGAAAGCAAAAGATACATTAAAAGTTCAAACACTAAGAGGAATAAAAGGAGAAGTGGATCTTGAACATATTAATAAAAAAGTAGAAATTAATGATGATCTTGTAATAACTATTTTAACAAGAGGTATTAAAACAAGACGTGAATCTATTGAAGAATTTAAAAAAGGAAATAGAAATGATTTAATAGAAAAAACAAATAATGAAATAACTTTATTACAAGAATATTTACCAAAACAACTTGATAAAGCAGAAATCGAAAAAATAATTGATGATGTATTTCAAAAAGTAAATCCAACTAGTGAAAAAGAAATGGGACTTATAATGAGAGAGATTACCCCTCTTGTTAAAGGAAAAGCCGATATGAAAGAGGTTAGTTCCCTAATTAAAGAAAGACTTAGTAATTTATAATGGAAGATTTGTATTCATATGAAAGAGATTTAATTAAACAAAATATTACTTTAATAGCGGGTGTTGATGAGGTAGGAAGAGGTCCGTTAGTAGGTCCTGTGGTTGCTGCTGCTGTCATTCTTCCAGTTAATTATAAATTAGATGGTTTAACTGATTCTAAAAAGTTAAGTGAAAAGAAAAGAGATTTATTTTATGATATTATAAATCATGATGCTATAAGTATTGGTATTGGAGTAATTTCTGAAAAAATAATTGATGAAGTAAATATCTATGAAGCAACAAAACTTGCGATGAAAGATGCTCTTAATAATTTAAGTGTTACTCCAGAACATGTCTTAATAGATGCTATGCCACTTGATATTGATATTCCAAGAACTTCAATTATTAAGGGAGATGCAAAAAGTTTATCTATTGCTGCAGCAAGTGTTATCGCCAAAGTAACAAGAGATCGAATGATGTATGAACTAGATAAAAAGTATCCTATGTATAATTTTAAAAAAAATAAAGGATATCCGACTAAAGAACATGTTGATGCAATTAACCAATATGGAATTATTAAAGAACATAGAATTACTTATGGTCCAGTTAAAGATTATTTAGAAAAATCTAGATAATCTTTTTTTAAATATAAATAGTTTAATAAAAATGGCATATAATATTATTATGTAGTTTATGTGTAGTTGTCATGTAGTAATTACTTGACATAATTAGAAAAATATGATATTATTTTAAACAGAAAGAGAGATGATTTTATGGCTAGTATGACAAGTGCTATAAATATTAATGTGGATTCTAAATTAAAAGATGAGGCAACTGGTATTTTAAAAGGATTAGGATTAAATATGAGTACGTTTATTAATATGGCTTTAACTCAAGTTGTTAAAAGAAATGGTGTACCCTTTGAAGTAGTTAATCCTACACCAAGTAAAGAATTATTGGAAGCGCTAGCAGAAGTTCCTGAAATGATTAATAATCCAGAAAAATATCCTAGATACAAAAATAGAGAAGAACTAGAGAAAGCATTATTATCTGATGACTAATTATAAGTATGAAGTAGTTTATTCTACAAAATTCAAGAAATCTTTAAAAAAGATGCAAAAACAAAATAAAAATATAAGTGAATTATTGGATATTATCGATATATTGGCAATAAAAGAAAAATTAGATCCAAAGTATCATAATCATAAATTAATTGATGATAAAAATTATAAAAATTGTTTTGAGTGCCATATTCGTCCAGATTGGTTATTAATTTATCAGTATAATGATAATGAATTGTTGCTTCTTTTAAATAATACTGGTAGTCATAGTGATTTATTTGATAAATGATAAAGATTATTTAGAAAAATCTAGATAATCTTTTTTTTGACATTTATTTTATTTACTAAAACTTATAATAATTTTATGAGAAAGAAATTAATTGTTCCAATAATTATTATAAGTTTTTTAATAACAGACGCTGCTATTGTAGATAAAAAGAAAAATAATGAATTTAAAGAAGAAATAAAAGAATATCGAATTATATATATATCGTATTTAGAGTATTTTAGTAATTTCTATGGTAATAGTAAAACGATTAATCAAAGTAAAATCGATAAAATGATTGATAATATTAAAGAATTAGATTTTAATACCATTATGCTGCATGTAAGTCCCTTTTCTGATAGTATATATAATTCAAGTATTCTACCATATTCTTATACCTTAACTGGTAAAGAAGGAAAGTATCCAGGTTTTGATTATTTAGAATATTTTATAAAAAAAGCCCATAGTAAAAATATATCTATTCATGCATGGTT
Organism: uncultured Erysipelotrichaceae bacterium; assembly: GCA_902783985.1. Classification (GTDB taxonomy): domain Bacteria; phylum Bacillota_I; class Bacilli_A; order RF39; family UBA660; genus RUG12783. The sequence continues at coordinate 6,512 of CACZTI010000082.1, forward strand.
AAATCCTTATCGAGTTAGTTTTTCAAGTGATATAAATAAATTATCTCATGACAATCCTGCGTATAAACTTCGTGATACAAATAGTATCGGTATTAATAAAAATGGTATATATTTTAATCCAACAAGTGAAATAGTTAAAGATTTAATAGTTAAAGAAATACTGGAAATAATTAATAATTATGAAGTTGATGGCATCCATTTTGATGATTATTTTTATATTAATTATGATGTTGATAAAGAAGATTATAATAATTATAAAAATAATGGTGGTACCCTAAATTTAAATGAATTTCGCATGAGTCATGTTAATGATTTAATAAAAAGAGTTTATCACACTATTAAAGAAAAAAATAAAAATATTTTATTTTCTATTGCCCCTGATGGTAATATTAATAATAATTACAAATATCATTATGCTGATGTTAAAACATGGTTAAAGGAAGATGGTTATATAGATATCATTATGCCTCAAATATATTATGGATTTGAAAATGAATATTCCCCATTTGATAAAGTATTAGATAATTGGATAAAATTAAATGAAAATAATGTTACTTTACTTCCTACACTAGCTATATATAAATGTGGAATCATTGATCAAGATGCAGGTAGTGGTAAAAAAGAATGGATAAATAATAATGATATTATAAATAGAGAAGTTAATTTAATAAGAAGTAAACAATTACTTGGTTTTTCTTTATTTAGATATGATTTTATCTTTAATAATGATGTATGTGTTAATGAAGTGACAAATTTAAAAAAAATATTAAGAAATAGTAGTTAAATTATTTTTTTTATGATATTATATTTATAGTAGGTGATGTTAAAATGTTTAAAAATTTGACGACGGAAATTATTATTTTATCAGTAGTACCAGTAGTTATTATTGGAATAATTGATTTAGTGGCTTTTCTAATTATGAAAAAGAAATATCGAAATTATCGTTTTAATTATTTCTTTAAATTATCTAGTATTATCGCTATATCATTTGTTTTACCTTTAATAGCAGGATATACTATTTGGGTAGTAGAAAAATTTATAGATAAAGGTATCGTTGGAAGTAATATTTTATATTTAATATTAATCTTCTTCTTATGGATATTACTATTTATTTTATTAATTGCTTTATATCGTAAAACAATAAAAAATGCTAATGAAGATGAAAAAATTGATAAGATAGTAGAGAAAAATCCTGGGATAAAACTTTGGGAAGTAGACAAAGATGAAGTTGAAGAGGAACAAGAATAAAAGATAATTATTTAAATAGTATAGAAATATCTATACTATTTTTGTTATAATAATGGATGTAGGTGAAGTATGAGTAAAATTAGTGTAATGAGTGAAGATTTATCTAATAAAATAGCAGCAGGTGAAGTAGTTGAAAAGACAATGAATGTCGTTAAAGAATTAGTAGAAAATAGTATAGATGCTAACGCTACAGAAATAATTATTGAATTAAAAGATAGTGGTGTCTTAGAAATAAAAGTAACGGATAATGGAATTGGAATGGATAGGGAAGACGCTAAACTATGTTTTCAAAGACATGCCACAAGTAAATTACATAGTTTGAATGATTTATTTAATATTACGAGTCTAGGTTTTAGGGGAGAAGCCCTTCCTTCCATTGCTAGTGTTTCCAATATCATATTAAAAACAAGTAATGGTAAAACAGGAACTATTGTAAGAATTGATGGTGGTGAAATTAAATCTGTTGAAAACTGTGATTTAAGATGTGGTACCATAATGAGTGTTAGTAATCTATTTTATAATACACCAGTAAGACTAAAATATCTTAAAAGTTTATATGCCGAACTTGCTAATATCACTGAATATGTAAACAAAATGGCCCTTTCTTACCCTAATATTAAATTTACTTTAATTAATAATGATAAAGAACTATTAAAAACTGATGGTTCTGGTAATTTATTAAAAGTTATTAATAGTATTTATGGACTTGAAGTAACTAAAAAAATGATGGAAATTGATAATAAATCAGATGACTTTCATATCATTGGATATACAACATACCCTGAAGTTAACAGAAGTAATAGGAATAATATAACTATCCTAGTTAATAATCGAGTAATTAAAAATTATGATATTATTAAAACAATTCATGAATGTTATCATACCTTTATGGCGCAGGATAAGTATCCCATAACCGTATTAAATATTTTATGTGACCCCTTTTTAGTTGATGTAAATATTCACCCAACGAAAATGGATGTTAAATTCTCTAAAATAGATGATTTAAAAACGTTGATTAATGATACTATTGTCAATAATTTAAAAAAGAATTTATTAATTCAAGAAGGTTATGTTAATACCGATTTTGTTTTAGAAAAAATAGATGAAGCTCCCATTAAAGAAGAATATTATCAAAAACCAGAAGTTCATGAAGTTAAATTTGATTTTACAGTAAAAGAAGATAATGAAGTATATCTAAATACCATAGAAGATAATCCAAAAAAGCAAGAAAACTTTGATGAAAAAGAAGAAATTATTCCTGTTCATGAAGTAAAGATTAAACCCATAAAACCAATAGGTGCTTGTCATGGAACATATATTATTGGAGAAAATGAAGATGGTATTTATATCATTGATCAACATGCAGCAGCCGAAAGAATTAATTATGAAAAATGTTATAAAGCTATACTAAATCACTTTAAAAATAAAATAGATTTATTAGTACCAATAACAATTGAACTACCTAATAATGAATATTTAATATTAAAAAAACATTTTGATATTTTAGATAGACTAGGTTTTATCTATGAAGAATTTGGCGTTAATACTTTAGTGATTAGATCACATCCAGTGTGGCTTCCCGAAAAAGCCATTGATGAAGCAATTAGAAAAATAATTGATATAATAATAACTGAAGAGGATTTTTCAGAACTTAAGTTTTCGGATAGAGTAAGTATGACAATGGCATGTAAGATGAGTATTAAAGGAAATGATGCGATAACCATAGAAGATATGACTTATTTATTAAATAAACTTATTCAATGTGATAATCCATACACTTGTCCCCATGGAAGACCTACCATAATTAGTTATAGTAAATATGATTTAGAAAAAATGTTTAAGAGGGCGTTAGATTAATGAAAAAAGTAATAGTAATAACAGGACCAACTGGTGTTGGTAAAACAAAATTAAGTGTCATGTTAGCCAAAAAAATAAATGGTGAAATAATAAATGCTGATAGTATGCAAGTATATAAGGGTCTTGATATTGGTACAGCCAAAATAAAAGAAGAAGAAAAAATGGGTATTCCCCATCACTTATTTGATATTAAAGATGTACATGATAATTATACAATCTATGATTATCAAAAAGATGCCAGAATTAAAATAGATGAAATAATAAAAAGAGATCATGTTCCCATCTTAGTAGGTGGAAGTGGACTATATATCAAAGCAGCTTTATATGATTATAGGTTTAATGAAGAAGAGTATCACTGTGAATTTGATGATTTATCCAATGAAGAAATATTAAATGAAATAAAAAAACATCATGATACTGATATTCATGTCAATAATCGTAAAAGATTAATAAGAGAACTTAATAAAATAAAAAATAATTCCATTAATAAAACAAATATTATGGAACCACTATATGATATTAAAGTAATAGGATTAACAACAGATCGAGAAAAATTATATAATATTATTAACAAAAGAGTAGACATAATGGTTAATGAAGGATTACTTAATGAAGTAGAAAATCTATTTAATCAAAACATTTATAGTAAAGCTATTATGACTGGTATTGGTTATAAAGAATTATATAAATATTTTAATAAAGAGATTTCTCTTGAAGATTCTATTAATTTAATTAAAAAGAATTCTCGTAATTTTGCTAAGAGACAATATACTTTCTTTCTTCATCAAATGAATGTTAATTGGTATCATGTTGATTTTAGTGATTTTAACAAAACAGTAGAAGATGTTTATCATGATATAAAAGATTTTCTAGTAAATAAATAGTGAAGTTTTACATATCTAAAACTTCACTATGAAATCCAGTATTTACTAAAACCAAGTACAATTTTTCTTCATCATATCGATAAACTAAAAGCCAATCTGGAGTAGTGTTATGTGAATATTCACATATCATTACTTATTATTTATCGTTATAGTATAAGAACTATTACCTCGATAATGACCATCTACAAAATCATTTTCATCTTTATAAGTGAAAACAGTTAAGGTAATAGGAGATGTTATTTCTTTAGTATCTAAATGAAGATATAGTTTAATAGATGTATATTTAGTATCATCATTAATATCTTCTTTTTTTAAGTGAGAATACTTTCCTGTTTGATGTGTTGCATCATATAAATAAGCATATAAATATGGATGTAATTTATGTTGATTACTTGGATCTAATAATAAGTTTTCCATATGTCCATTAATGGTATCAAAAGATATCAAAAATCCCGTTTTATATTCATTAATATTTTCATATTCTTGATAATACTTATTATAATTATTTTTAACATTGTTACTTCCTAAATCTTCTTTATTAGTAAAATAAATATTAAAGATAGCAATATCTTTTTTATTTTGAAATTTTGTATTATATTCATGAATTAATTTACCTTTATAATAAAGACCAACTGTTATAGGATTATTATCAATATATGGAGTAGGTGTAGGTTCTATATTTTCTGGGGTAGGAGTTATTATTACTTTCTCTTCTTCTTTTGTACATCCTACCAAAATAAAAATCATTAATAATAAAAATATTTTTTTCATATATCATCACCTTTATCATTATACCAATAATTATTTATGAAGACAATATTGTTAATTTAAAAAAAACATGATAAAATACTACTTGTGATGTGAAATGGAAATAGAAATCAAAGATTTAACTGTAAGTGTTAATGATAAAAAAATATTAAATAATTTTAATTTATCGATAAAAAAAGGTGAAGTTCACGCTATTATGGGACCTAATGGTACTGGTAAAAGTACCTTATCAAGAGTAATCTTAGGAGATAATAATTATCATGTTGATAGTGGAGACATTATTGTTGATGGAAAAAGTATTTTATCTCTTAAAACAGATGAACGTGCAAGACTTGGAATCTTTTTATGTTTTCAAAACCCAATTAGTATCGATGGTATTACTAATAGTGAATTTATAAGATCTGCTATTAATGCTAATCGAGAAAAACCAGTTGGATTATATGAATTCATTAAAGATATGGAAAAAGAAATTAAAAGTCTTTCAATGAAAGATGATATTATGCATCGAAATTTAAATACAGGTTTTTCTGGTGGTGAAAGAAAGAAGAATGAAGTATTACAAATCAAAATGTTAAAACCTAAATTTATTATTTTTGATGAATTAGACTCAGGACTTGATGTAGATAGTTTAAAAATAGTTTGTGATAATATAAATGATTATTTAAAAAATAATCCCGATACATCAGTAATATTAATAACCCATTATACAAGAATTTTAAATTATATTAAACCAGATTTCGTTCATATGATGAAAGATGGTCATATATCAGTTAGTGGTGATTATTCTTTGGCATCACAAATAGAAAAAGAAGGTTATAATAAGACATCTATACAAGAGGAAGTGAATAGTGTTGAATAAAATAAAAATAGGAGATAAATCTATTCATTTAGAAAATAATGTTTACTTGTTAGAAATAAATAAACCTCTTGATTTAGAAATAAATATTGATAAAAATAATGATACTAAATTAGTAATAACAGCATTTAATAATTATAATTTAAAAATTAATATTAATGATAATGCTAATTTAATAGTAAATAGTTTAAATATTGATAACTCTTCTAATATCGAAATTAATTTATATAATAAAGCTACTATTACTTATAATCATAGTGTATCAAGTAAAATCGATAGTATTAATAATTTTAAAATAAATCATTTAGAAAGCAATAGTCAAAGTTTTATTACTAATAATGGTGTAAATCTAAGTAATAACAAATTGTTTTTTGAAATTAATGGTATTGTTCCTAAAAAATTAAATAATATTATTTGTAATCAATCTAGTAAAATTATTAATTTTAATAATGGTAATTCAAAAATTATTCCTAATTTAGTTATTGATTCTAATGATATAATCGCTAACCATTCATCATATATTGGTGAAATAGCGGAAGATGAATTATTTTATTTATTATCAAGAGGAATAAATGAAGATAAAATTAAAGATTTAATATATAAAGCTGTTTTATCAGGTAAAATGGACCTTAAAGATGAAAAAGATTTATTTAACCAAATAATAAATGGTTAGGAGGTGAAATATGAATAGAGAAGATTTTCCAATGTTAAAAAATAATTTAATATATTTTGATAGTGGAGCTACTAGTTTAAAACCTAGTTGTGTTATAAAAGAAATAACAAATTATTATGAAAATTATTCTGCTAATTCTCATAGAGGAGATTATGATATATCACTAAAAGTAGATAAAATGTTAGATGATACAAGATGTAAAGTAAAAGATTTTATAAATGCTAATTCGTCTCGTGAAATAATTTTTACTAAAGGAACAACTGAAAGTATGAATATGATTATCTTTGGTTTTATGAAAAATTATTTACAAAAAGATGATGAAGTATTAATTACTAAAACGGAACATGCAAGTAATGTCCTACCATGGTTTATTTTAGAAAAAGAATTAGGTATTAAAGTTAATTATATTCCTCTTATTGATAATAAAGTAACAATTGATAAAGTAAAAGAAAGTATTACTAATAAAACAAAAGTTATTTCTCTTGCTTGGATAACTAATACTATTGGAGATATTAGACCTATTAAAGAAATAACTAAACTAGCTCATGATAATAATATTTTGGTAGTTATTGATGGAGCTCAAAGTGTTCCTCATATTAAAACAGATGTTATTGATACTGATATTGATTTTTTAGCATTCTCTGCTCATAAAATGTTAGGACCAACTGGTGTTGGAATACTTTATGGTAAATATGAATACTTAAATCAAATGCTACCTCTTAATTATGGTGGAGGAATGAATAGTTTCTTTGAAAGTGATAAAACAATGGAATTTAAAGAATTACCTGAAAGACTCGAAGCAGGAACTCTTAATCTATCCAATATCCTAGCATTTTCTAAGGCAATAGATTATTTAGAAAATATTGGTATGGACAAAATAGAAAAACATGAAAAAGAATTAAAAAAATATTTAATTAATAAATTAAAAGAAATAGATAATATCGAAATATATAATGAAGGTACTGATTCTGGAATAGTTTTATTTAATATAAAAAATATTTTTTCTGAAGATACTAGTAATTACCTAAATCATTATCATATATGTGTTAGAGCAGGTAATCATTGTGCTAAAATGGTAAAAGATGAATTAATTATCAAAAATACTTGTCGTATTAGTCTATATTTATATAATACCAAAGAAGAAATTGATAAATTTATTGAAATAATGAAAGGAAATAAAGAAATATTTAAGGTAATATTATAATGGATAGTAATTTAAGAAGGGAAATAATTATTGATAATTATCAAAATCCTGTTAATCGTAAAAGAATAGATAATAAAGATTTTATTCATGTATCTACAAGAAGTGATTCTTGTATCGATAATATTGATTTATATGTTAAAATAAATAATGATATTATTGAAGATTTGTATTTTGATGGTGAAGCATGTGCAATTACTACTAGTGCCACTAGTATTATGATTAAAAAGATTATTGGTAAAAATATTCAAGAAGTAAAAGAATTAATGAATAATTATTATAATATGATTGATGAGAAAGAATATGATGAAGAAAAATTAGGTGAACTTCTAGCTTATAGTGAAATATATCTTCAACCAAATAGAAAGAAATGTGCAATGTTTCCATTTGAAACATTAAAAAAAGCTATAAAGGAATATGAAAACAAGATGTAGATTTATATTTACATCTTTTTACATTTTTGTTATACTATAACAAGAAAGAAGGGTTACTATGGAATTACCTAATTTATCTCTTGCAAGAAAGAGAATTAATAAAGAAAGTAAAGTAATTAATTATCAATTAGATGATAAATATCAAGATTTAGGAAAAAATAAAAAATATTTTATTAAAACATATGGTTGTCAAATGAATGAACATGATTCAGAAAATATTAAAGGATTACTTGATAGTATTTCCTATACCGAAACAGACAATATGGAAGATGCTGATTTAATTATTTTAAATACTTGTTCAATAAGAGAAAATGCCCATAATAAAGCTTTTGGTATGTTAGGAAGAATTAAACATATTAAAGAAAAAAAGAAAGATTTAATAGTCGCTTTATGTGGATGTATGGCACAAGAAGAAGTAGTAGTTAATGAAATACTTACAAAACATCATCATGTAAACTTTATTTTTGGTACTCATAACTTATATGATTTACCAAGATTAATATATGAAAATACGAAAAAAACGAATGTTTGTGTCTATAGTAAGGAAGGAGATATTATTGAAAATCTTCCTGTTAAAAGAGTTAATGATTATAAAGCATATGTTAATATTATATATGGTTGTGATAAATTCTGTACATACTGTATTGTTCCATATACAAGAGGAAGACAAAGAAGTAGAGAAATGTCTGATATCATAGATGAAGTTAATGATTTAGTAAAAAATGGATATAAAGAAGTAACTTTATTAGGTCAAAATGTTAACGCTTATGGAAAAGATTTACCATATGGATATGATCTTGCTGATTTATTAGAAGCAGTTTCTAAAACCAATATTCCAAGAATTAGATTTATTACAAGTCATCCATGGGATTTTACTGATAGAATGATTGATGTTATAAAACAACATGATAACATTATGCCAAGTATTCATTTACCAATTCAATCAGGTAGCAATAAAATATTAAAATTAATGGGAAGACGATATACTAAGGAAGATTATAAAACATTATTTGATAAATTAAGAAATATCAAAGGAATGACTATTACCACAGATATTATTGTAGGATTCCCTGGTGAAACAGAAGAAGATTTTAAAGAAACTTTAGATATGGTAAACTATTGTAAATATGATGGCGCTTATACATTTATCTTTTCACCAAGAGTAGGTACACCAGCTGCTAAATTAAAAGATGATGTCAAATTAGAAGAAAAAGAAGAAAGACTATATCGATTAAATGAACTTATTAATAATTATTCTCTTGATAGTAATAAAAAAATGTTAGATAAAGAAGTATCTGTTTTAACAGAAGGCTATAGTAATAAAGAAGGTATGCTTTATGGTTATACTGAAAACAATAAATTAGTTAATTTTAAAGGAGAAAGTAATCTAATCGGTAAAATAGTTAATGTTAGAATAACTTCAGCTAAAAGTTTCTCTTTGGATGGTGAATTAGTTGAATAATAAAGAAATATTACATAAAATAGATGAAATTATATCTTTAATTGAAAATAGTTCAGAATATCAAAAGTATTTATCTTTAAAAAAAGATTTAGATAATGATAAAGAGATAACTTTATTAATTAGTGAAATAAAAATATTACAAAAAGATGTTGTCCATCACTTAGATAAACAAGAAATATTAAATAAAAAACTTAAAGAATTAGAAAGTATTCCATTATATATAGAATATCAAAATACTGTAGCAAGTCTTAATAATACATATGCTATTATTGAACAAAGAATAAATAATTATCTGAATAAAAAAGTTAATTAAACAAAATTATAATTTCGTGATATACTTAAATTAATAGAAGGTGATTTATGTATCAAGGAGATTATAATTTTTTTGACTATAAATATAATATTTCAGGTTACGAAGGACAAGATTATGGTGGTATAGCTCAATATGTTTATGCCATTTTATCTATTATTTTAATTATTATTTTAGTATCTATTTTTCGTAAATTATCCCAAGAAAAGATTACTAAAATAATTAAGTATACTGGTATTTTTATGATTCTTTTTTATCTTATTAAAACAACATGGGAATCTATTTATGATATTAAATTATTTCATAATTTTAATACAGGATTATTACCATTTGATTCTTGTTCTATTGTTATGCTTTCATTAATCCTTTCTGGTTTTACCAAAGGTAAGTTAAAGGATATTTCAACATCATGGTTAATGACAGGATCTATTGTAGGTGGTATTTCCACATTACTTTATTTAAATGCTTTTAAATATTATCCCTTTTTATCATTTGGAGCATTTTATTCAATGATATGGCATTTTCTAATGATATTTATTGGAATATTAATTATTGTAAGTAAATATCAAGATTTTAATTATCACACTGTTTTAAAAGGATTTTTATTCCATTTATTAATATCTTTAATTATTATACCAATTGATTTTATCTATGATTTTGATTTTATGATGTACCACTATCTTGGTGGTATACCAATATTTGAAGATCTTGCTACTAAATTAATTAATTTAAATTTAACTTTTTTAAATCCACTACTTATGCTTTTACTTTATTTTATAGCATTTAATATTATATATTTAGGATATGTTTTGATAAAAAGAATAACTAGATTAAATGATATTTTTATTAATAAAAACAAATGATCAAAATGATTATGAGTATCTTTAGAATACTCATTTTTTCTTGATATAAAATATCAATATATGATACAATGAATTTAGAAGGTGAGATATGATACCAATATATGTAAAGAGTACTTATTCCTTTTTAGAAAGTTTCATTTCCATAGATGATTTAGTTGCTTTTGGTAAAAAAAATCAATTAAATTATTTATGTATTTGTGATGATAATCTGTATGGTTCTATGGAATTTATTAACAAATGTCTTAATAATAATATTACCCCAATTGTTGGCCTTGATATTGGTATATGTCTTCTATACGCTAAAAATTATGATGGATTTATTAATTTAATTAAAATAAATAATCTAAAAGAAGTAAAAGAAATTGAACCAAAAGATTTAGAAAAATATCAAGATAATTTGCTATGTTTAACTAAAAATGACAATGAATTTAAGAATATTTTCAAAGAAATATATCTTTATAGTGATGATAAAAATCAAAGTAATTATTTAAAAAAAATAAAATGTTTAAATAAAGAAGATGTTTATATATTAAAATATTTATATCTTTTAAAAGAAAATAAAACAGTAGCTGATGATATTTCTTTTGATGAAGATTGTTATTATGAAGATAATAATTATTTTAATTTTTTTGATAAATGTTCTTTTACTCTTCCAAATTATCCTTTATTACTTCCTATGTATGATAAATATAATGATACTAAAAATCTTTCAAATGATGAATATTTAGCGAATTTAAGTATTAATGGATTATATAAAAGATTAAAAGGTAAAATAACAGAAGAATATAAAAATCGATTATTATATGAATTAGATATTATTAAGAAAATGGGATATGCTAATTATTTTTTAATAGTTTATGATTATATCAAATATGCCAAAAAAAATGATATCTTAGTAGGTCCAGGAAGAGGTAGTGCTGCAGGAAGCCTAGTTGCATATTCTATTGGTATTACTGATGTTGATCCCATAAAATATCACTTATTATTTGAAAGATTTCTTAATATCGAAAGAATTAGTATGCCAGATATTGATACTGATTTTCCTTATGATAAACGGGATGATATTATCAATTATTGTATTAATAAATATGGTAATAAACAAGTAGCTGGCATTATTACTTTTAATACTTTTGGAGCTAATTTGTCAATTAGAGATATTGGAAGAGTATTAAGAATTCAAGACTACATTTTAAATGATTTACTTAAAAAAATTGATAATTCAAAAAAATTAATAGAACAATCAAATAGAGAAGATATTAAAATATTACTTCAAAGTGATAATAAATTAAAAAAATGTTATGATATCGCTTCCAAAATTGAAGGAATTCCAAAAAATTCTTCTATTCATGCATCTGGAATTGTAATTTCTAGTCTACCTTTAAATGATATTGTTCCGATTAATTTAGTAAATGATAGATATATTGTAGAATATTCATCGGAATATTTAGAACAACTTGGTCTTTTAAAAATGGACTTTCTTGCTAATAAAAATCTAACTATTGTCAAAAATACTTTAGATTATATCAAGAAATATGAAAAACAAGAAATAATCTTTAGTGAAATACCATTAGATGATAATAAAACATATCAAACATTTTGTAATGGAGAAACATTAGGTATTTTTCAATTTGAAAAATATGGTATGCAAGAATTTTTAAAAAAATTAAAACCATGTAATTTTAAAGATATTTATAATGCAAATGCTTTTTACCGACCAGGACCAAGTGTTAATATTCCCACATTTTTAAAAAGAAGAGAAAAAAAAGAAAAAGTATCTTATTATGATGATAGCCTAAAAAATATTTTAGAAGATACTGAAGGTATTATTGTATATCAAGAACAGGTAATGCAAATCGCCAATGTTATTGCAAACTTTTCTATGGGAGAAGCAGACATATTAAGAAGAGCAATTAGTAAAAAGAAAATAGAAGATATTAATAAAATGAAAGATAAATTTATTAATAATGCCCTAAATAATGGTTATAAAAAAGAAATTGTCACGGAAATATTTGATTATATTGAAAAATTTGCTGGTTATGGTTTTAATAAATCCCATAGTGTAGCTTATAGTTTATTATCATATAAAATGGCATATTTAAAAACTAATTATCCTAAATATTTTTATTTATCAATGTTAAATAATATTGGTAATGATATTAAAGTTCCATTATATATTAAAGAGATGAAAAGAAGAAATGTTAAAATCATGAAACCTAATATTAATAAAAGTAGTAATGAATATATTATGTATTATGATTATATATTATTACCATTAAATATTATTAAAGGAGTAAGTAATACTATAAGTAAAAAAATTATTGATTCTAGAGATAAAGGTTTTATTGATATTTACCAATTTTTCATCACAATGGTTCAAGAGAATATTAATCTTGATATAATAAAAAATATTATTATGGCTGGATGTCTTGATGAATTATATAATAATCGTCATACCTTAATCGATAATTTAGATAATTTAATGAATTATGGTATGTTAGTAAAAAAATTAGGTTATGATTATGTATTAAAACCTGATATAAATAAGATACAAGAATATCCTAAAGATGTTTTAATAAATAATGAAAAAGATATTTTTGGTTTTTATCTTTCTAATCATCCTGTCAATATGTATAAAAATAATGTCAAGAATAGTGTCAATCTATCAGATATTAAAAAGTATTATAATAAAAGAATAACTTGTGTTGGTATGGTAGATAGAATCAAGGAAATAACAACAAAAAAAGGAGAGTTAATGGCCTTTATTAATATTAGTGATGAAGATTCATCATGTAGTGTAACCTTATTTCCAAAAATTTATCATGATATAAAAATAAAAAATAGTGATATAATGATAATAGAGGGAAAAGTAGAAAAAAGAATTGATTATGAAATTATCGCTGATAAAATAATCAATGTAAAGGAGATAGTATGAAGAAAACTAAGATTATCGCTACCATAGGACCAAGTAGTTTTGATATTAATGTATTAAAAGAAATGGTAATAAATGGAGCGGATGTTATAAGAATTAATTTATCACACGCTGATTTTAAATTTTGTGATAAAACAATTAAAATGGTTAGAGAAATAGAAAAAAAACTAGACAGACCAATAGGTATTATGTTAGATTTATGTGGACCATCAGTTAGAGTAGATAAATTTATTGAAAAAACAGCCATTTTTCAAAAAGATAAAGAGATTAAATTATATAATTATCCCGTAATTTGTAATAATACCCAATTTTCCGTAAATTACCCTGATTATATAAAACATTTATCCATTGATGATGAAGTATTATTAAATGATGGTAAAGTTGTTTTGAAGGTTACTGGTATTGAAAATGATTATGTAAATCTTTTAGTATTAGAAGGTGGACCAGTAAGAAGTAATGAAACTATTTATTTAAGAAATAAAACTATTCCAATGCCATTTTTAAATGATAAAGATAATGCTGCTATATTATATGGAATAAAAAAGAATATTGATTTTCTAGCCCTTTCTTATGTTAGAGATGAACAAGATGTTTTAAAAGTAATTGATATGTTAATAGAACATGATAATAATCATATTGAAGTCATATCTAAAATTGAAAATATGAGTGCTATTAATAATTTAGAAGAAATAATTAAAGTAAGTGATGGTGTAATGGTAGCCAGAGGAGATCTAGCAATAGAAGTTTCTTTTGAAAAATTACCAACACTATCTAAAATGATTCTAAATAAATCTAGAGAATATGAAAAAATTGGTATTGTAGCCACAGATTTCTTATTAAGTATGGAAGAAGAATTACGACCAGCTCGAAGTGAAATAACAGATATTTATAATGCCGTTATGGATAAATGTGATGCTATATTGCTAAGTGGTGAAACAACTGTTGGCAAGCATCCTGCTTTAGCAGTAGATACTTTATCTAAAATTCTAGCCAGTGCTGAAGAAGATTTTGACTATGAAACAAATATCCAAGAAACATTTCAAAATAGTTTAAATGATATTACTTCAAATATTGCATATTCTGTAGCTACCACTGCTAAAAATCTTAATTCAAGATGTATTATTACTAATACTAATAGTGGATATACCGCTCTTAAGATAAGTCATATTAAATGTTCTTGTCCTATTATTGCTTTTAGTCCTAATATTGATACACTAAGATTACTTACCATTAATTATGGAGTTATCCCTAAAAAAAGTGTTGAATGTAAAAGTACTGATACTATTGTTAAAATGTGTCTTAAAAAAGCTAAAAATGAATTTGATTTTGAAGATGGTGATATTGTAATTATTACTGGAGGATTCCCAATTAATACCAAAAACACTAATTTTATGAAGATTGAGGTTATATAATGAAAAAAGGATTTACATTGATGGAACTATTAGTTTCTATTGTTATCATGACAATGCTTTTATTAGTAGTTTTACCAACAATAAGTAAAATTATCAATAAAAACAATAATGAATTATTTACATCATATGAGGATATGGTAGCAGAATATGCTGCATTAAGTGCATATAAAAATAATGATCGAATTGAACTTAATAATATTGAAGGACTTGATACCGTAAAAAAAGAATGTACGGGATATGTTATTACTACTAAAACAACAACACCATATACATATAAAGCCTATATAAAATGCGGTAATAAATATAAAACAAGTGGATATACTGAATAATTTGCATAAATAAGAATTAATTAACATATCTTTTAGTATGAAAAGATTTATTACTAAAAGAAATAATAAACATAAATTAATTCTTATTTTTTTTATTATTATTTTTATCTTATTTATTTATTTTAGTCTAAAAAAATTAAATAATAGTTATAATAATTATATAAATTTTCTTTTATCAAGTTTTTCAGATAATAATAAAAAAATAATGATTTCTAAAAATTTTAATTATTTATTAAGTAACTATACTTTTAAAGAGGAAACAACCACTAAAATAAAAGATTATTATACAGTTTATCTATATAATACCTATGACAATGAAAAATATTCTGATAATACTAGTATTATTGAAACTAGTAATATGCTTTCTAATAATTTAAATAAGTTAGGTATTAAAAGTATTATTGAAGATAAGAAGGTTAGTGATTATCTTAATTTTTCAAAAAAAGAATATGATATATCAAGAAAATTTCTAAAAGAAAACATGAATAATAATCATTTTGATTTATTAATTGATATTCAAAGAGATTCTCTTAGTGATACATCAGTTACAATTAACAATAAACAATATGCCAAAATATTATTTGTTTTAGGGTTAGATAATCCTAATTATTTAGAAAACAAAGAAATACTTATTAAAATGAATGATTATTTAAATACTAACTATCCTGGTTTATCAAAAGGTATTCTTGAAAAACAAGATGATAAAGTAAATAATATTTATAATCAAGATTTAGGAAAAAATATTATTTTAACTTTAATTGGTGGAGTAGATAATACTTATGAAGAAGTAAATAATTCGACAGAAATTATGGCATTAATGATTTATAATTTTCTTGGTGATCAAAAATGAAATACTTTAAAGTTTTCCTAACAATTTTAGTTATTATGTTTTTAGGACTATTTTTTGCCTATCAAAATGGTTTAGGACAAAACTGGAATAAAGAAAAAAAAGTATTAACTGAAGAAATGATTAAAGAATATGAGGAAGATTTAAAAAAAGGAATAGATGTTACCCAAAAAGAATATGTTATTGTAAAACCATCATATGCTAATACTTATTCCTCTAATATTTTAAAAGTATCCAAAAAAATTGAAGAGGGAATTGATCGTGTAATCAAATATTTCTTTCGCAAAGTTAGTGATTCTATTAACGATAAAAAATAGACCATCAATATGATAGTCTATTTTTCTAAACCATTAACCATTTTAGTTAATCTTGATTTTTTTCTTCCAGCGTTATTCTTTTTAATAATTCCTAAGTTAGTTGCTTTATCAATATTTCTTAGTGTTGTATTTAATTCTTTAACACTTTCTTCTTTTTTAGATTCTTTAACAAGTTTTTCTACTTTTTTAATAGAATTTCTCATTCTAGCTTCTACTAAATCATTTTCAGTTTCTTTTCTCTTGTTAGTAAGAACTCTTTTCTTAGCACTTTTAATATTTGGCACTATTTTCACCTCGCTTCTTTAATAAACACATATATAATACCAAAAATAATACATAAAAGTCAATGATTTTGGAAAAAATAATTCTAGGAGATAATATGCATAAAGTAGATTTGTCAAATTATGAACTGAGAACTGATTTAATTATTGAAAAAAAGATTGATAATTTAATAAATAATAGTTATCAAGAAGGTAATATTAAAGTTGACGATATAACTATATCAAAAAACATTGATAATAAGCAAAAAGGAAAATATATTACAATATCATATGAAGATATTACAGATCATAATAATTATAATAATGTTTTAAATGTCTTTATCAAAGAATTAAAAAAAATTTTTGAATATTTAAAAATCAAAGATACAGATAAATGTTTAATTATTGGTTTAGGTAATCGTCATATTATATCTGATGCTTTAGGTAGTTTGACTATTTCTAATATCACTGTGACTAGGCATTTATATCTTTTAAATGATGTTGATAAAAGGTATCGTAATGTTTCAATATTAGAACCATCCGTTATAGGAATGACAGGTGTGGATAGTATCGAAATAATTAAAGGTGTTGTCAAGAATATTAAACCGGATTTTATTATATGTATTGATTCATTATGCGCTAAAAATATTGAACGATTAAATAAGACAATTCAAATAACTACTAGTGGTATAAAACCGGGTAGTGGTATTGGAAATAATCGTTTTGAATTATCCAAAAATACTTTAGGAGTAAATGTTATCGCTATTGGTGTACCAACTGTTGTTGATTCCGCAGTAATTGTATCAGATACAATCAATTATTTATATAAAAAAATTGGTTATTTTAAAAATAATCAAAACAATGTTAAAGACAAATTAAAACCTCTTCATAAAATTAATTACTTAAAAAATAATAATGATTTAGAAAAAGAAGATCGTGAAAAACTATTAGGAATGATTGGCAATTTAAATGAATTAGAATTACAACATCTTATATGGGAAGTTTTAACTCCTATTAATGCCAATATGATTGTAACAACCAAAGAAATTGATTTTATAATAACTAAATTATCCAATTTAATAGCAGAAGCTTTAAATAAATCTTTACATAAAATTTAAAAAAATTAAATAATATACTTTATTATTTAATGTAAATATGATATTATTAACATAGAGGTGAATGTATAAAATGAAAAATTTCTTATTATATGTTGCTATGTTCTTTTTATTTGTATTATTATTATTACCACCAGGATTAAGATTATTTGTCAAGGATCTTTATGAAAAAAAAGAAGTAAAACAAGATTTAGTAGAATCTTTAAGTTGCAATAAACTAAATGAGTCTATAAATATTTCTTATTTGAATGGTAAAGCCTATAATTTTACATATAATAAAAGTGGAGATTTTTCAACTATAATGGGACAAACATTTAATGAAGATGATGTTGAATATAACAAATTAAATATTATAAGAGATATCAAAGATTTCGCTACTATTGATTATAATAAAATTAATGATATCACAAAATTCTCTGTTTCTTTTTCAAGTTTTACTAATCTTCCAGAATCACTTATGACATATGCTAAAACACCATCTGAAGAAATTGATGTATTAGCTGAAAATGGTTTTTCATGTATAAAAACACAGTAATATCAAATGATGATATTACTGTTTATTATTTTATATTGATAATTATCTAATTTATGTAAATCATTATTATTAACAATTGCTTCAATTAAGATGTTTTCGTGATAATCTTCTTTAGTTATAATGGCATTACCCAAAAGATATTTGATATTATTTATATTTTGATAATTTGCTATAATTTGAATTTTAGTTGCTAATGAACAATCTTTAATATTATTATCCAATAAACTTAAAATAGTATTTTGATAAGCTCTTAATAGATTAGAACTACCAAGTTTAATTCCTCCAAAATATCTTATGACAATCGCTATACAATAATTAAGATTATTTTTCTCTAAAACATTAAGTATAGGAAGACCTGCTGTTCCTTTAGGTTCTTTATCATCAGAGTATTTTTTGTTATTGTCAACAATATATGCATAGCATATATGACTAGCATCCTTATATTTTAATTTAATATTATCCAAAATAATTGGAATATCACTTATATCAGTAGTTTTTTTTATTATTCCAATAAACTTGGATTTTTTTATAATTATTTCATTTTCTAAATCATTTATTATCGTTTTCATAAACACCTATCAAAATTATAAAAAAAATTAAATAAAATGTCAAATTATGTGATATAATTTAGAAGGAGGATAAAATGATTAAAATAATTGAAACAATAATTTTAGGAATAGTTCAGGGGATTGCCGAGTTTTTACCAATATCAAGTAGTGCGCATCTAATCATTTTTAGAGATGTTTTTGGTATTGGTAGTTTTATTGAAGGAAATATGGAAATGAGTTTTGATATTGCTCTTCATTTTGGGACATTTTTAGCCATATTAGTTTTCTTCTTTAAAGATTTTTGGAAAATGTTTATCAAAGGATTTACTAAAGGAACCAAAGATCCCTCTGGTAAAATGATGTGGATGATAGTGGTAGCAACCATTCCAGCAGCCGTTATTGGAATGCTATTTGAGGAAAAAATTGATGAGTTAGTTAGAACAAATTATGTTTTAATTGCTATTGCCCTTGCTGTCATGGGTATAATTATTAAATATTGTGATAAACTAAGTAAGGAAGATAAAGATTTAAAAAAAATGAGTTTTAAAGATGCCTTATTAATAGGTTGTGCCCAAGTTTTTGCTCTTATTCCAGGATTTTCAAGAAGTGGTACAACTATTTCGATGGCTAGAGTTTTAAAAATAAATCGAAGTGATGCTGCTAAGTTTTCCTTTTATTTATCAGCTCCAGTAGTTTTAGGAGCTGTTGTTATTAAAATATTGAAAGGTGAGATGTTATCATTAATTACTAACGAACCAGTAACCTTTGCTTTAGGTGTTGTTATAAGTTTTGTATCAGGAATTCTTTGTATTAAATTCTTGCTAAATTATATTAAAAAACATGACTATAATATCTTTATGTGGTATCGTTTAATTTTATCTTTAATCGTATTAATAGTATTATTATTTAAATAATTAGAAAAGTATTCTTGATACAAAGAAAGTAAAGAAGATAATTTCGATAATTAAGAAAAAACAATGTATTCTTGTAAAATCAATAATGGTTATTAAACTTTGATAAAGAACAATGATTCCAATAGCAGATATAATAATATTATGAAGAGTACTAGCTCTTCTTTTCACTTTACACATTGGACAATAGCAAAATAAACCATGGTTATTTTTCTTAAACATAAAGTATCACCAATGTATTTTATGTAAAAATAAATAATTTGTTAAAAGGAGATTTTATGGCAAAAAGAAAAAAAATTAAAATTAAATATAAAAATTTTTTACCGATTATCTTTATTATTATATTAGTAATTATTTTAACTAGAGGCCAAGATAAAAAAGAAGAACCAATTATAAATTTTCAAAAAGATTATGTTGGTAAAGAAATATCTGAATTACAAAAATTAGAGGGATATAAGATAATTGAAGAACGACAGTTTAGTGATATTTATGATAAGAATATTATTATAGATATAAAAGATAATAATAAAGAATTAAATGTTATTGTATCAAATGGTAAAATAAATGATGATTTATATCGTGAAAAAAATGTCAATGAATTAGGTAATGTTCCTATTATGATGTATCATGGAATTATTGATACTGAAGAAAACAAGTATACTGGTGGCAATGTTGATAAAAATGGTTATAATAGAACAAGTAAAGCTTTTAGAGAGGACCTTGAATTTTACTATAACAATGGATATCGAATGATAAGACTTGATGATTATGTTGATGGTATTATTGATGTCGAATTAGGTTTTAGTCCTATTATCTTAACTTTTGATGATGGAAATCAAAATAACTTTAATGTTTTAGGAAGAAATAGTGATGGCTCACTACAAATTGATCCTAATTCAGCAGTTGGTATACTTGAAGAATTTAAAAAGAAACATCCTGATATGCATGTTACGGCAACATTCTTCTTAATGGATAATTTATTTAATCAAAAAGAATATAATGAAGATATTATAAAATTCTTAATTAATAATGGATATGATATTGGAAATCATACAACGAATCACTCTGATTTTACTAAAATATCAATAACTAAGACCCAAGAAGTAGTTGGTAAAATGCATCAAAAATTAGGAGATTTGTTAGGAGATAAATACACTAAAATACTAGCACTTCCATTTGGATCACCATATAAGAAGTCACATGAGAATTATCCATATATTTTAAAAGGTAATTATAATGGATTTGAATATGAGACGAAAGCAGCTTTAAGAGTAGGTTGGGAACCAGAAGTTAGTCCCTTTAATAAAAATTTTGATAAAGATTTCTTAAAAAGATGCCGAGCATATGATAATAATGGTAAAGAATTTGATATTGAAATGGTATTTAAAAATTTAGAAAAAAATCGATATGTTTCCGATGGTAATAAAGATTTAATTGTTATAAAAAATAGTGATAAAAGTAAACTAAATGAAAAATATGAAAATATTCATATATATGAGGAGGTAAAATGATTTTAGTAACAGGTGGCTTAGGTTATATTGGAAGTCACACAATAGTAGAACTTATTAAGAATAATTATGAGGTTGTAGTAGTAGATAATTTATCAAATTCCAAAAGAGAAGTTATCGATAAATTAAAAAAAATAACAGGTAAAGATATTCCTGTTTATATCAATGATCTTTGTGATAAAAAGGCATTAAGACAAATATTTCAAGATAATATAATAGATAGTGTTATTCATTTTGCAGGATTTAAAGCTGTAGGTGAAAGTGTAGAAAAACCATTAATGTATTATCGTAATAATATTGATTCTACATTAACTCTTTTAGAAGTTATGGAAGAATTTAACTGTTTCAATATTATATTTTCATCTAGTGCAACAGTTTATGGTAGTCCCAAATCTCTTCCGATTAAAGAAGATTTTCCATTATCAACAACTAATCCCTATGGTAGTACTAAGTTATTTATTGAACAAATATTAAAAGATTTATATACATCTAATAATAAATTTAATATTACCATTCTTCGTTATTTTAATCCAATTGGTGCAGATGAATCAGGCCTAATTGGTGAAGATCCAAGAGGTATTCCAAATAACTTGATGCCATATATTGTGAAGGTAGCAACCGGTGAACTTGAAATATTAAGTGTTTTTGGAGATGATTATGATACCGTTGATGGAACAGGTGTAAGAGATTATATTCATGTAACTGATTTAGCAAGAGGTCATGTTCTATCTCTTAAAAATCAAAATGGTTTAAGAATCTATAATTTAGGTACTGGTCATGGAACTAGTGTTTTAGAACTTGTTAATACTTTTGAAAAAGTTAATAATATTAAAATAAATAAAAAAATAGTACCAAGAAGACCAGGTGATATTGCAGAATGCTTTGCATCATGTGATAAAGCTTTTAAAGAACTTGGTTTTAAAGCTGAAAAAACAATTGAAGATATGTGTAGAGATGCCTATAATTATGTAAAAAATAATGAATAAAAATATCTATCCAAGGATAGATTATAGAAAGAATACAGGACCATCATCATTATTAGATGGTTCTTTTTTTATGGTGTTAGATTCATTACTTTTAGAATTATTATCATCATCTTTTAGAGCATTTACCATTCTAAACATTGTTTTAGCATTATTATATATTGGTTTTATTTGATAATAAACTGGTATTGCTTGATTAATTAAATTTAATGTTTTTTGCGTATTATTTAAAATATTAGTCCAATTAAATTTATGGTTTTTTAATGAATTAAAAATATTCCCTCTTCTTAAAATATTATTGTTATAAGGATAAAAGTTATTATATAAATATGGATTATTATACATAGATACACTCCCAATATTAGTATATGATAGGTAGTTAATTTGTCTACTAAAAAATATTGTATTTATTATAATATTAAAAAAAGGTAGTAAAAGATAAAAAAATATTATATAATGAAATTAGATAATAAAAGAAAGGAGGTTAATATGAAAAATTTTAAAAATGTACTTTTAATTGCAATTTTCGTTATTGGTGTATTTGCTCTAACTGGATGTGGTAAAAAAGATTTATCTGCATATGTAGGAACATATGAAAAAGAATTCGAAAAGTATGTTGGTGACACTGATGAATCTAAGAATACTACTGATGCTTGGACCATTATTCTAAATGAAGATGGAACAGGTAAAAGTAATCGTGATGATGAAAGTTATGATGCTGATTGGTCAATAGATGGTGATAATTTTAAATTTACTGAAAAATTTGGACCAATTAAAAATGAGTATACAGGAACTCTTAAAGATGGTAAAATTGACATGTTTAATGGAGATCCTAAAAATGATTTAACTTTAGAAGTAGTACTTAATAAGAAATAGACTTCGGTCTTTTTCTTTTTTTATGTCAAACTTTATAAAAAAGTATATTGAATTTTTAAAGACATTTAATATAACAAATGACGAATTAAAAAAAATAATCATAACAGAATTTGATAAACCAAAAAAACATATATCAGCTAATAAATATTTAGATCATGTTATTAATTCGAAACTAATATTATTTAATAAAAATATTTACTGATACATTTATATTTTTTGATGAATAAGGTATTGAAGTAATATTTAAATATAAAAAAGTATGATATAATAATATAGAAATATTTCTTACAAAAAGGAGTGATTCTTATGTGTAATTTAAATGAAAAAAATGGACTAGACAAAACCAATATCAACTGGTTGAGAATAATTTAGTCAAGGCCAATAAGAATGATGTGATAAAATGAGTGATTTATCTAAAGTAATCTTAGGAACTGGTAATTATTATGATGTAAAATCAGGTAATACTGTATCTGTAACAG
>CACZTI010000083.1 GCA_902783985.1 uncultured Erysipelotrichaceae bacterium
AAACTAAAAAGCACGAAAAATCGTGCTTTTAAACTTGTTGAATACACATAAAACACCTTCTGGAGCGACCCCCTGAAGAGAGATATTATAAAACGATATCTCTCATTTTGTTTATTAAGAGCCAATAAAATCAAGAGTTTGCGATGATTAGAGGTTTGTAAAAATTTCCTTTACATACGAATTTTATACGATTTTTTTCGTATGTAAATCGTATGTAATTTTATTTTTGGTTTCTAAAACCATTGAAAAATAAGGAAATTATGAAAAAACTGCTCTCTTCTGTACGATAAGAACAAAAATAGTAAAATTGTAAATAGAAGTCCAAGAAATTGAAAATTTGTGTTATAATATTATTAGAAATTAAAAATTCTTTTAGGAGTAGTGAAGTAATATGGCAAGTAATAGTAATTTAATTAGAGCAAATAGAGATAAAAATGATGAGTTTTACACACAATTGTCAGACATTGAAAATGAATTGAAGCATTATAAAAATCATTTTAAAAATAAAATAGTTTTTTGTAATTGTGATGATCCATATGAAAGTAATTTCTTTAAATACTTTGCTATGAATTTTAATACACTTGGATTAAAAAAATTAGTTACTACATGCTATGCTGGTTCTCCTATTGTAACTGAACAACTTTCACTTTTTGATGTTGATGGTTTAGTTATAAAAAAAGGATATGAAAAGCATCCATACAAAATAGAAATAAATGAAGTACCTGATTCAAACAATGATGGCGCTATTGATTTATATGATGTTGAAGCATTAATTAAATCTGGAAATAATAATTTATCTTTGCTTAAAGAGGATGGAGATTTTAGAAGTAAAGAATGTATCGATCTGCTTAAAGAATGTGATATAGTTGTAACGAATCCGCCGTTCAGTTTATTTAGAGAATATATTGCTTTATTGTTTAAATATGAAAAGAAATTTTTAATTATTGGTAATCAGAATTCAATAACATGTAAAGAGATTTTTCCATTAATAAAAGCAAATAAAATGTGGCTCGGATATAATTCGGGTGGACAGACATTCAGAGTACCAAATGATTTTGAACAAAAAAACACATTTGTTGGTGAAGATAATAATAAATATGCAAAATTTGGAAATATATGTTGGTGTACAAATTTGGATATTGAAAAAAGGTATGAAAAGATGATTTTATATAAAAAATATGATAAAAATGAGTATCCAAAATATGTTAATTATGATGCAATTAATGTCGATAAAATTACTGATATACCATGCGATTATTATGAAACGATGGGTGTACCTATTACATTTATTACATCATACTGTCCAACTCAATTTAGAATCGTAGGAATAAGTTGTAGAGATTCAATACGAATAGCTGACATTGTTGAAAAAGATGCAATATACCAAAAAGGTGGTCCGCAAGTGTATTTGAAGATATCAGATAAAAATTATAAAAGGCTATATAATAGATTATTTATAATTAGAAATGATTTAGAGGAGGAAGAAAATGGAAATAAAGCTGCATGAGATAAAAATTAGAGATGTTGTCAATGGTTATGTTGATAATCAAGAAGATGGTGTAATTGCTTATAATGGTAAATTAGATATTAGACCACCATTTCAAAGAGAGTTTATTTATAACGAAAAAGAAAGAAATGCTGTTATTGATACAATAAATAAAGGATTTCCACTTAATGTTATGTATTGGTCTAAAAATGGTGATAAATACGAATTATTGGATGGTCAGCAAAGAACATTAAGTTTTTGCCAATATGTTAATGGAGATTTTTCAGTTGATTATAAAGGATTTAATAATCTGCCTAAAGATTTACAAGATAAAATTCTTGATTATAAATTAATGATATATATTTGCGAGGGTACTGCATCAGAAAAATTAGATTGGTTCAAAATAATTAATATTGCTGGGGAAAAACTTACAGATCAAGAATTAAGAAATTCACAGTATACTGGAACATGGTTACATGATGCTAAAAGACATTTTAGTAAAACAGGATGCCCGGCATATCAAATAGGAGAAAAGTATTTAAATGGATCAACAATAAGACAAGATTATTTAGAAACGGCTTTAAGATGGATTTCAAATAGAGATGGAATTGAAATAGAAGACTACATGGCGGATCATCAACAAGATTTTGATGCTAATGAATTATGGGTTTATTATCAAGCTGTTCTTGATTGGGTAAAAAGATTATTTCCTAATTATAGAAGAGAAATGAAAGGTATTGATTGGGGAGTATTATATAATGAATATAAAAATCAATCATATAATTCAGATAAATTAGAAGAAAAAGTAAAAGAATTAATGATTGATGATGATGTTACTAAAAAATCAGGAATTTATGTTTATTTAATAACAGGACAAGAAAAATATTTAAGTATTAGAGCATTTACTGATAATCAAAAAAGAGAAGCATATGAAAAACAAAATGGAATATGTCCAAATTGTAAGGAACATTTTGAAATAGAAGAAATGGAAGCTGACCATATTACACCATGGCATGATGGGGGAAAAACAACTTCAGATAACTGTCAAATGTTATGTAGAGAGTGTAATAGAAGAAAATCAGGTATATAAGATACATTCATAATAATTTAAGAGCATAATTGCTCTTTTTATTTTAATATTTAGCGAGTATCTTTATCTACATCATAATTATATGTTTTCAATATTATAGTTTTAGCTATAGTATCCAAATAATTACAAAATTCATTTAAAAAAATAAAGTCTAATGATACATTTTCCTTATAGTTTTGGTAAATGTATCTCCAATTGATAAAGGCAGTTGATATTTTTTTGATTTTGGCATCAATAATTGTAAAACCTTTTGAAAGCATAACTTTGTTTAAATCTTTTTTTAGAGTATTTGGCATTTTTGAGTATAGTTTCCATAAATTATGTCCTTCTTTTCCTTTTAAATCTTTCCATTCAATATTGTTTTCTTCAAGTATTAATTTTAGATAAACTTCACATGCAAAGGACTTGTTTACAATAAACGGACTTTGTTTACTAATTATTTTTGTACCCCTAGCTGTAACCATAGTGATACCATTTTGAATTATTGGAGAATTATCTTTTATACCATATGTAGTAATTAAATCTTGTAATTTAGCATTATTTAGTCTTATATCGCTGTAATAGATCCAGTCATCAATTTTACTTGGTATAATCAGCATTTCTTCAATTGGTACAGCATTTTTAAATTGTCTGGCAGTAGTATACATCATTATTCTTTCTTTAGATTTCAAATTTAAGTTATCAAATATAGTATTTTTATTATTTTCCATGTTTGTACCTCCTTATTAAATACTTGATAATATGATTATATCACTTAATTCGAAAATAGATATTTTTACATACGAAATTAAAGTTGTAAGAACTTACAATTACATACGATTTTACATACGAAAAAATCTAAATCCCAAGTGATATAAAGTGATTTAAAGTGAAAAAAAGTGAGATATTAAAACACATTAACATCTCGCGTTGGGTAAAAAAAAGCCAGGGACGGTACGCCCTGAAGAGAGATAATATAATTTATCTCTCATTTTTGTATTAATTGTTTGTAAATTATAATAAATACTTTTCTATATTAATTATGATAATATTTAGGATGGTGATATAATGCAAACTTTACAAATTAGAAATTCAACAGTAGAATTTTTGGTATTTACAAAGCAAAATAAAAAGCATACTATTGAGGTAATTGTTGATGATGACACGGTATGGCTTAGTCAAAAACTTATTGCTGAATTATTTGATACCACTAGAAATAATGTTACAATGCATTTAAATAATATATTGGATAACGAATTAGATAGAAATTCAGTATGTAAGGAATTCTTACATACTGCTGGTGATGGTAAGAAATATGTAATTCTATGAAGAGAGATATTATAAAGTGCTCTCTCTCATTTTTTAATTTAAAAAAAATATTAATTAATCTTTTAAACTTGTGTTATAATTATAATGAAAGGAGAGAAATATGAATAAAGTATTTACTTTTATGCGAGAATCTAGTACAGCAAGATTTTTTATACCAATGGGATTAATTTTAATTATTTTTGGTGTTGTTTTCTTTATCATTAATACTAAAAATCAAAACTATATTAAAACAGAGGCAACTGTTGTTGATGCTAAATTAGTTGAAGAAGAGTATACTGATAATGATGGAAATCATGTGGATGCAACATATGATGTAACTATTAAATATAGTGTTTCTGGAAACGAATATACAGAAGTATTAAATAGTGTACCAAAATATGATATTGGTGAAACAACAACAATTTATTATAATCCTAATAATCCCAAAGAGATTACCCAAACTAAAAGTCTTATTATTCCAATAATTATTATTGTTGCTGGTATTGCCTCTTTAATAGGTGGAATTATAAGTGCATCAAACGCTATTAAAAGACATAAGAAAATGCAAGAACAAGAAAGGAGTTGGAATAATGCATAAATATTTATTAAAACCAAAACTAAATACGATTAAACAAGCATTCTTTTTAGAAGATGAAAATGGTAACTTAATATATGAAGGTAAAATGACTAAGTTTAAATTATTTGGCGCTGCACCATTTGAATTAGTTAATCATGTTACTAATAAAACAGAAGAACATAAAATAGGAAAAACTATTACTGTTGAACAAGAAAATGGTGGTTTAATAGGCTTTATGTCAAAAAGATCATATTTTAAATATGATGATAAAAATATATGGGATTACTTACATGATTTAGGTATTAGAATTGATTCTAAATTATCAAAAGAAAAAATTGGTATGACATATGATATAACTTTTGAAGGAAAACCTCTTGCTACGATATCGACATCATCTCCAAAAGGAAAATCATTAATTACTACCGATATGTATTTTGATGTTACTTGTGAAGAAAAAGATCTTGATTTAGTATTTTTAGTAGCTTTTTCTATTGCTAAAACAGAACAAACTGTTTATAATTAGATTAAAGAGAAATATTCTCTTTTTTTCTTTAGAAAAATAATTGAGGTAATTTATGGGACAATTAAGATATAATGATGATTTAAATTCAATTGATGAAGAAATAGATTACTATAAAGATAATGAAATACCATCTAGTATTCTAGAATTTATCAATAAAAAGACTGACGATAAAATAATCTATGATAGAAAACATAATAATTATTTATGTGCCAAATGTTTTCATCTTTTATCAAAAAAATATTATTGTAGTAATTGTCACCAAAAGAAAAAATATTCTTACGCTAATCTTATATCGATTAATAATATTGATGAAGCATATTCTAATAACACATATTTTTATTATTATGCTTTTGAAATTAAAGATAATAATGTTTTATTATATGAATTTAAAGATACTTTATATATTTGTAATAATTATCATTTATATAAAGTTAATAATATCAATATAAATGAAGTATTACTGGTTAATAATGATTCTATTTTAAGTCTTATTAATTCTAAAAAATATTATTATAATAATTTTATTAAAGAAACTAAATATATTAATAATGCAAATTCTATTGAAGAGATGGATAGTATTGATACTTTAACTACGGATTTTTTATTTTGTCACTCGGGATATCTATATTTAGATAATATAGAAAATCTTTCTAATACAATATATAAATATTCTTATATATGGAATAGTAAAAAATATTTAAAAGATCATGATGTAGGATATTATGATTTAACTTTTTTACCTCTTAAAGATAAAAATTTTGAATATTTGATGAAATATGGTTTATATTCTCTAGCTTATTGTGATAATAATCTTGTTTTTAAAAATAATTTTTATAATACTTTTGGTTTAGATAAAAGTTATTTAGATTTTATGAAAAAATATGATTTATATAAAGATGAATTAGATATATTAAGAATATTCAAAAAAAAGGATATTAAATTAATAAGAAGTTTATCTCTTTATTCATATTTTTTAGTAATGATAAATGATTATCATGTTGATATGAATAAATTACTAAATTATTTTAAAAGTAAAAAAATAAAATATACTTATTTTGCGGAATATTACGATTATCTTAGAATGAGTAAGGAATTAGGAATAGATATTAAAGATAAAAAGATATTATTTCCTAATAATTTAATAGAAGAACATGATAAAAGATATTTGGAATATGAAGAAATGCAAGATGAAAGTATATCTCATGATATTCAAAAAATGGGTGAAATATTGAAAATTAATTGTTATAAAGATAATGATTATGTAATTTTTCCGGCAAGAAGTTTAAAGGATTTAATTAGTGAAAGTACTAACCAAAATAATTGTGTTAGAACATATGCTAAGATGTATGCTGATGGAGAATGTTTTATTTATTTTTTAAGAAAAAAAGATAATATTGATAAGTCTTTAGTTACGATAGAGGTTAGGGATAATAAAGTAGTACAAGCTAAAATAAAAAATAATAATATACCTAGTAAAGAGTTAATGGATGTAATAAAAAAATGGGAAAAAACATTAATACCTATAAGTATTGATAATTAATTTGATTATTATATTAATCATTTATAGTAGAATTTAGAAATTCATATAATTACTCTATATTATATTTTATAAATGTATTCACAAGCATTATAAAATATGTTACAATATAGACAATAATAAGGTAGTTAGGTGATATTATGGAACGATTAGATTTAGAAATACATAAATGTGCTCTTTGTTATGATGCACCATGTAAAAAAATATATAAAAATGTAGATCCTGAAAGAATTATTCGTGCTTTAAGATTTGATAATTTAAAAGGAGCAAAGTTATTTATTAATGAAAATTATTTAGTAAAAAATGATAATTGTGGTGTTAAATGTCCTTGTAAAGTAGATATTGATTACATATTAAAAAATGTTGCTAAATCACCATACAAAAAGAAAAAATTAGATGTTGATATTACAACTACTTTTTGCGGTCTTAAGTTAATAAATCCTTTCTTACTTTCATCTTCAGTAGTTGGAAGTACATATGATATGTGTAAAAGAGCTTTAGAAGCAGGATGGGCTGGAGTAGTATATAAAACAATGTGTCCATTTGCTATCCATGAAGCATCTCCAAGATTTTCAACTTTAAAAAATTGGGATAATACTTTTTTAGGTTTCAAAAACATTGAACAATTATCTACCCATACCCTTGAAGAAGATTGTAACAGTTTAAAAAAACTAAAAGAAGAATTTCCTGATAGAATTATTATAGCTTCTATTATGGGAAGAAATGAACAAGAATGGGAATCTATAGCAAAAATTGTTACTGAAAGTGGTTGTGATGCTATTGAATTAAATTTTTCATGTCCTAATATGGAATTAAAAAAGACTGGTTCAGATATTGGACAAGACCCTAGTTCTGTAAAAAGATATACCATGGCTGCTAGAAAAGGAACTAATCTACCATTAATTGCTAAAATGACTCCTAATATTACTGATATTAAAATTCCCGCAAGAGCAGCCAAAGAAGGTGGAGCTAATGGAATATCGGCAATTAATACAATAAAAAGTATCTCAAATATTAATTTAGATACTTTAGTACCTGAACCTGATGTAAATGGTAAAACTCTTGTTGGTGGCTATTCTGGAAGAGCAGTAAAACCAATTGCATTAAGATTTGTAACGGAACTTGCAAATGATTCTCTTTTAAAAAATATCGATATAAGTGGTATCGGAGGCATTTATACATATAAAGATGCTATAGAATTTTTATTACTAGGTGCTACTAATGTCCAATTAACAACCGCTATTATGGAATATGGTTATAGAATAATAGATGATTTGATATTAGGATTAAAAATATTTATGAAAGAAAATAATTTTCATAAAGTAAGTAATTTTGTTGGCATTTCCAAAAAATGTGTCGTTGATTCATCTAAAATAGAAAGAGATACTATTTTACTTCCAAAATTTAATTATGATAAATGTGTTGGTTGTGGAAGATGTTTTATTTCTTGTGAAGATGGTGGACATAGTGCAATAAAATTTGAACAA
The DNA here is from genome assembly GCA_902783985.1 of uncultured Erysipelotrichaceae bacterium. Classification (GTDB taxonomy): domain Bacteria; phylum Bacillota_I; class Bacilli_A; order RF39; family UBA660; genus RUG12783. Next base: position 7,988 of record CACZTI010000083.1, read on the forward strand.
GAGACTAGAAAACCGCATTTAGATGTAACTAAATGTGTTGGCTGTCATTTATGTAAACAAGTTTGTCCAAATAATGCCATAAGTATTGTAGAAAAAAGAATTTCCAAAAAAACGCTAGAATAAACTAGCGTTTTAAAATATATCAATAGCAAACTTATCAAAAAGTTCACCTTATTTTCTAATGGTACCATAGTATTCTTTGTCGAACAACTATGGTTTTCAAGATGATAGTAAGCAATAAACTTACTAACTAACATAATGATAACATTTTATGAAACTTTTGTAAATATTTATCCAAATATGATTAATTATTTATGATTTTTACTATATTTAACTTTTAATGTTAAATACTTTATCACTAAACTTTTTCTCATCTACAGGAGTAATCTTTATATTTTTACACATATTGTAGTAAATGTTATATAATTTGTTATTACATGTATCATTAGGTTCCTTGTTGTTTGTGGTATTGTTAAATTCATCAACAGCTTTAACAACATTTTCATCATCACTAAAAATTAAGTAAATATTATTTATTGCTTTTGAAAAATCATTTCCTTGTATATCATATCGATATTTGAAAAAGTCACTAATAATATTGTATTTTATGTCGTATTTTTTATAATGCCTTTGTAGAAAAAATGTAACTAGTGCTGCAATTAATCCAGAAAATAGCATTTCAATACATATTTTTATATAATCATTCATATTATTATAATTCCTTTCTAGACTTCTTTGTTTATTGCTTTATAAATTTTCTTTCGTTATATTTATAAAAACAACTTGTTTTTAAATTTCCTCTTGTAAAGTTCATACCAACAACTATTGAATTTGTAAGTTCGTTTATTCCTATCCATTCTGGAAAATCATGCTCCATATCAGTTGCAAGCATTATTGCGGATAAGATGTCTTCTTTTGCGCATTCAATTTCAGCAGCTTCTTCCTCATTCATATCATAAAGCGATAGTGTATATCCTTTCTTATAATTTTTTAATAAGTAGTTTTTAATTTCATCAAATGATTTTGGACCATTTGATAGTTTTAATTCTTTCATAAAAGTATTCCTCCTTGTTAGAACATATTATATCACTAAAATGGATTTAATTATAAATTTTAGATATAAATATTAAATAATGTTTCTTTTTTTCATGTTATAATCTAAATGTAAAATAATTTTTACATAATGTTAAAGAAATTTTATTTTATAAATACCTACATTGATGTATCTTATAATCGGAGGTGCTAATGAATATTGGAGAAAAACTAATTAAATTAAGAAAGGAAAAAAATATTTCTCAAGAGAAATTATCTGAAATGATTGGCATTACTAGACAAACTATTTCAAATTGGGAAAGTAATATTACTTCACCAGACTTAAAGCAAACTAAAAAGATATTAGAAATATTTAATATATCTTTAGATGAATTAATTGGTAATAAAAAGAAACTATTTAAAACAAAATTGTCTCTTAAACAAATAATATATTTTGTAGTTTTAATTCTAATACTTATTATTTCAATAATTCTCTTAACAAAAAGAGACTATACGAAAAAATATCAAACAGAAATTTATTGTAGATTAAATGATGAAAAAATAACACTTAGTATTGTAGAAGATGAAAATAAGAAGTATGTTATTCATTATTCTGGAAATCAATCAGATGATTTAAATGCCGGTGATACATTAGATGAAGCATTTAAAGTGTTAGAAACAACAAAAGCAGCTTTAATTAGTCAAGGAGCATTTTGTAAATAATTAGGGAGATAAAAAAATCTTTCTTTTTTTGAATATTATAACAAAATAAAACATAATTATGATAAAATATTATATAGAAATGACGGAGGTATAATATGGCATTTAAATCGTATAGTTGGTCAATTGGAACTACCAGTTTTAGAGTAAGCCAATTGAATTATAAAATTGAACGTCAATTGCAATTATTAAAGCAATTTTGGATAGAAAACCCTAATGTTAGTTGGAGAAACAATAATGAAATACAAGAAAAGTATTATTATTTTATGAAAGATAATGGATTTTTAATTGGTGATGCCAATAGACCAGATAAAGATGCAAGGGAAAAAACTTCGGGACTGGTTGATATTGGTGTTTTAACACAAGATAGAAAATTGACAGAGGTTGGTAGTAAAATTGAAAGTTTATTAGGTAAAGAAAGATCTAAAGATAACATTTTCTATATTGATGAAGATAGCTACTTTTACTTATTACAATTTTTAAAATTACAAATTAATAGTGATGGATTAAAAATCAAACCTTTTGTTGCTTTAATATACATGTTAGAAAAATTAGATTATTTGACAAATGAAGAATTTACATATCTTTTGCCATTATGTAAAAATAAATACGATGTAATAAAAATGGTAAATGATATAAAATATAATCGTCAAGGATTAGATTTAGATGCAATTATAATAAACAAAATCTATGATATGGATAATTATATTAAAGTGTTAGAGGAATTTAGTAAAATTTATCCAGTAACTGAAAAAACATTTGAAATGATTGGAATGAATAGAAAGAGTGCTAGTTATGAACATGCATATTTACCAGTATATAATGAATTAGTAAATTTGGTATTTCATTTAAGACATAATACATTTGAAGAAAGAATTGAATCTTATAATAAATTGTATGATTATTGTAGAAATATTTCTGGAAATGCTAAATCACATTGGATATCATATTTATTTATGAATTATACACCAAAGAATTTTGATGATGAATTTGATAAAGAGTTCAGAAAACTTGAAATTTCTGAAGTAAAAAATATAATTGATTTTAAAAGGATTTTCTTTGAGAGAGAACATATTATCAAATGGAAAGTAAATTTAAAAGAATACTTTGATTTAAATAAGAGATATTTTTCGTTAACTGATATTGTAAAATTTGGTGAAGATAAAATAGAATTAGATTTATTACCGAAATACTATTTCAAAGATATTATTGATGACTTATTAAATGAGGATTTATTAGAAGATCAAAATTATTTAAATTTATTTCATTCAATTGTACCTATAGAGAAAATATCTGATAAATATAGAAAAGATATATCTGAAATTGTTAATGAAATAAACAAAAAATTAAATACAAATTTAACAATAGATAATATTAATACATATTTAGAAGATGAAAAGATTAAACAATTTAATAAATTAATTGATGAAAGATTTAAAGAGAATGATTTATTATCAATAATTGATTTGATTAAAGAAAGAAGAGATTCTGAAGTGTGTAATTTAGTATCAGATAATGCTGATGTACCAACGATATTTGAATATATTTTGGGTATTGCATGGTATAGAATAAGCAATAAAGAAGGAAATATTCTTAAGTTTATGAATCTTAGTTTAGATGCTGATTTATTACCAAAGACACATGCTGGTGGTGGTATGGCAGATATAGTTTACGAATACAAAGAAAATAACTATCCAAGACATAA
>CACZTI010000084.1 GCA_902783985.1 uncultured Erysipelotrichaceae bacterium
ACTTCTATCATTACACCAAATTGTATCTTCTAATTTATTTGTTACTGTATTCATATTGCTTGCATACCAAGAATCAATTTGTGTTTTGGCATTTGATGGAGTCGTATTTGTTTGCATATCTTTTATTGCTTCTTCTATTCCTTTTCCACCACTTATTGTTATATAATACTTATCACTTCCATTTACCCAATAAACATATCTTATTGATGTACATGTTGCTTCTGCATCGGTAGAATTGCAACTATAATGATGCGTATCATTTGGAGTGGTTACCACTGCATCAGTTAATTTATAATTTGTTCCATCCCATGTGAATCCACTTCCAAATTTTGCTCCACTTTTCCAATTTACCCTACTACTTTCATATACTGTTCCCCACATATATCCTAAATATGCTAATGAGTTTTGCAAATTATTTCCTGAAAATTGTATGTATTTCGAACCATTTACATCTATATGTGTATTTGAACCATTATTCTCACATACTAAACCTATATTTTCCGCTTCCGTAATGTAAAATTCCACAACTCCACTACCTGATGCATATTGTGCATATTCTACTACTATTTTATCGGTTGTTTGCAAATTAAATAATTTTACATTTTGCGTACCAGATGCGGTTGAAATAACTGTTCCATTTTTAAAAACATAGAATGGTCCTCCATTCGGATTAGTATAATTAATAAAATAATCTCCTGCTACGTTTACATTAAATTCTATTGTTGCTCGTTTATTTTGCTCTACAGTACTTGACCATTTTTGAGTTATTTCATCATAGGTAAAACTTTCACTAAGTACTTTATAATTTGACTGTGCTATTGCTATACCATCTTGCTCAACTTTTATTTTAACAGTTATAGGACTTTCTTGGTTCACATTTCCACCAACTCCTACATACAATTTTATTACATTATCTGATGTTACAGTTCCCAATGTATAAGATATTGATATAGGGTTACCACTACCAAAGCCTTGTGAATAAATAGATGAATTATCTTTATAAACAGAAAAAGTACCACCATTTTGTGAACTTGTTGTTCCCGTTACATTTATGGCATAATTACTGCCAGAATGCAAAGTAAAAGCAATTTCTTGGTTTTCTACTGATACAATTGTAGTATTCCAAGAATTATCTGTTGTATCAAATGTAAATGCACTTAATGGTGTAGTTACATTTGTATAGCTTGCTCTAGATATTGTAGCACCAGAACCATAAGCATTACTAGATTCTCCATTATAAATTAACTTAACTCCACCTGTATCAGTTGTTCTTACTGCTTTCCAACATTTATTATTGAAAACGACATTATTATCTTCTACTGCTCCTCTATAATATAATATTGGATAAGCATCATTTTCTGTACCTGCTCGCATATAGACACCTTTTCCGTTTGTATCACTTGATACTGCTCCAAAGTCTATTCCTGTACTTGCGGTTACAAAATCACTTTGTTCATTATCTAATATTCCTCTATTCTTAGTAGAATCAAAGTTTTTTTGTTTCATTATTTCTTCAAGTGATCCTTTTACCCATATTCCTTCATTGGCTTCTACTTTTATTTGAAATGATATTCCTGTGCTTGATAGATTATTCCATTCTTCAGTTGTTAATACAGTCTTTCCTTGTGCTAATGAATTTGGTGTTCCCATATTATCTGATTCTGTTCCATCATAGGTATCACTTACTAATATATTACTATCATCTAAATATGCTTTTATTGTTAATTTACCATTTTGAATTCCTTCAGCAGTTCCACTTGTTGTATTAGGCTTAATGTAACCAATAAGTAACATCTGATCTCCTACTAAAGTACCACCTACTAATTTTTTATACATTGTTGTATCTTTACTTTCTCTTGCTGTAAAATAATTTGCATTTTCTGTTCCTAAATTAGTGGCTGTTATATCTAAACTAATTGGTACTAATGTACCATTTGATGTTGTAATATTAGTGTTTGTACTTGATACTAGGTATTCTACACCATCTACATAATCAGTATCCCCTTCAATATTTATTTCAACTGTATCAAATCCTGTTTCATTCGTAATATGATCATTGGCATCTTTTGTTACAGTTATTGGAAAAGCATTTGTTAAATTAATTTTTCCATCTTGAGTATGGTTAAAATAAATTCTTCCTACTCTAACTGTATTAGCAGAACCGGTTCTTGTATAATTAAAGAATGCATATGTTGTTCCACCAACCAATAATACTAAGGTAAATATTCCTATTACCATAAACATTTGTTTATAACTTTTTATTAAAAATTTGTTTTTCTTTTCTTCCATATATCTTTCTCCTTCTATTATAAGAATATCAAAAAAAGTACTATGTTTCAAGTACTTTAAATTAATATTTTCTATTCTTTAGCCAAGAAGGAAGTTCAAATTCTGAATCAGAATCATCATCCATAATATCAATATCTCTTGTAGCTCTTTTCATATTTTGAGTTTCTTTAGTATTATATACTACTTCTTTTTCTTTTGCTTTTTTATCAAAACCAGTAGCGATTACGGTAACTATTACTTCATCATTTAAATTTTCATTAATAACAGAACCAAAGATGGTATTAATATCATTATTACTTGCTTCTCTTACTACTTCAGCAGCTTGTTCTGCTTCAAATAAAGTTAAGTTTACTCCACCAGTAATATTGATAATGGCATCAGTTGCTCCTTTAATATCAGTTTCAAGAAGTGGACTAGATACTGCCTGACGAGCAGCTTCAATAGCACGATCTTCTCCCATACCAATTCCAATACCGATAATAGCGTTACCTGATTTTTCCATTACCGCTTTTACATCAGCGAAATCAAGGTTAACAAGACCTACTACGGCAATCAGGTCAGAAATTGATTGTACACCACGACGAAGAACATTATCTACTTCTTTAAAGGCTTCTAATAATGGTGTTGATTTATCAATTATCTCTCTTAATCTATCATTTGGTATAACAATCAAAGTATCAACATGTTTTTTTAGTTCTTCAATACCTTGGTTAGCGTTTTCCATTCTTCTTTTGCCTTCAAAAGTAAATGGTTTAGTTACAATAGCAACTGTAAGGGCACCAATACTTTGAGCAATCTCTGCAACAACTGCAGCAGCACCTGTACCGGTTCCTCCACCCATACCACAAGTAATAAATACCATATCGGCTCCAGCTAAAGCTTCTTCAATTTCTTTTTTACTTTCAACGGCAGATTCACGACCTACTTCAGGTCTTCCACCTGCTCCAAGTCCATCGGTTAATTCTTTTCCAATTTGAATTTTAATATCAGCCTTAGAATTTTTTAATACTTGATAATCGGTATTTGCGGCAATAAATTCAACACCTTTAACACCACTTTCAATCATTCTATTAATAGCGTTTCCACCACCACCACCAATTCCTACTACTTTTATCTTGGCTAACTGATCCATTTCTAATCCACTTAACATAAAATCCCTCTTTCTAATTATTTTCTAAATATTTTTTCATTTTTTCGATTATATTATCTTCAATATTCTTTTTATTACTACTAATCATTTCTGATAAATTATCATACATGGTATAATCTATTCCTCTTAGTTTTAATTTATCATAATAATATTTTATCATACCATAACTAGATGTGTAAATATTATTTCTTAAACCAATGCCATCTAAATTAATAGAATAAGCATTTTTGCCTAAAACTTCACTTACCAGATAATCAAAACTTGGTAAATTACTAATACCACCTGCAATAATTATATAACTAATTTTATGATTTGTTAAGGTATTTATACTATTTTTTACATTTTTTAAAATTTCCTTTAATCTTTCTTCAACAATTTGACTTAATTCATTTTGATTAATAATAATTTTTTCATTATCATTATTAAGATAAGTATATTCTTCATCTTCTTTAGCGAACTTACATGAAGCGAGAGCGTAATTTTCTTTTAAGAATCTGGCGGTATCACTTGGGATATTATATATATAACTAATATCATGTTCTACCAATTTACTACCAATATTTAAAATATTAGTTTTGATTAATAATCCCTTATTAAAGATACCTATTTCACATTTATCATGTCCTAAATCAACTAAAGCGCCATAACCATTTTTTATACTTTCATTATTTTCTAAATCTATATTAGATAAATCATTTATTAAGCCAACAGATAAATCTATTACCTCTATTCCAACTTCATTTAATACTTCAAGATATGAAATAACTATTTCCTTAGGAATAGTAGATATTAACATACGACTAGCTAGTTGATGCCCCTCCATACCTTTAGGATCATTAGTTTTGATATTATCATCAACAGTAAAATCAATAGGAAACACTGTTACTACTTCTTTATATGGTTCAACAGTACTAACACTACTTTTAAAACATGTAATAATATCTTCTCCTGTTATAACTTCATCTGGATAACATAAACCATGATATACATTTATTTCCATATCATATATAGGAACATTAATAATTGCTTTATCTATTCTAAATCCTAAATCTTTTTCTGATTTATCTAAAGCATCTTTAAGAGATTTAATTACTAATTCTTTATCTTTAATAAGACCTTTTTTGATACCTTCTGATTTATTATCTATAATAGATAGAATTTTAGTATCATTATCTACTATTTCACCAACAACTATTTTAATAGAATCACTACCAATATCAATACAAGAATAAATCATATTCTCTACCTACCTTATATTATCATTATAACTTATATTTTAATTTTTTCAAAGATTTTTTTAAAAAAATAAGGATTTTTTCCTTATTTAGTCTTTATATCTATAATATTTTCTTTTTCCATAAAGATAACTTTCGTGATATCAGTTGAATCAAATATTGAATTCGCAAGTGTATATATAACTTCTTCTTTCATATTTTCTGGTTTTAAATCACTTAAAGCATTAAAACTTAATGATACTAAATTATCTTGATATTCATAACTTTCTATATTAATTTTATCATTTAAATAACTCATTAAATTAGTTTCTGCTAAATAATTATTTTTTAAATTATCAATAATTATTTTTACTTTATCATCATTACTATTAAGATATTTTGTTATAGGAACATAATAATTATTACCATTATTTTCTTCATAATAATAAACTGTTACTTTCTTAATATCTTTCATACTATTAATACTATATTCTTTATTAATACCAAAACTTTTGGTTAAAATATCATCTAATATAATATTACTATTTGGTAATACTTTAAGTGGTTCTTTATCAATACTTATTTTAATACCATTAATATTTTTTAAATTTAATAAACTATATACTAAACATTCAATAACTTTTTCTTCTAAATCTTTATTAACATTTAATAATTCTTTATTAAAATCAATATATAATATTTTATCTTCTATTTTATAATCATTTATCTTTGTATCTTTTGGTATAATACCTTTTAATCCATGATAATTTTTATTATTTTCTTTTAAATTATCAATAATAATGGGAATATTTTCTAAAACATTATCTTTAGTGATTACATCAACTGATAATAAGTAATTATCATCATTTAAAAGATAAATACTTGATAAGGGATTATGATATTCTACTTTAATATTTGATATATTTTTATTAATAGTAAAACTAGAGATTACAAATAAAATAAAAACAATCAAAGTAGTTAAATATATCTTTCTTAATATTTTTTCTCTTAACATAATAACCTCTTTACAATATATGAAAAAATGTACTATTTTAGTACATTACAAAGATATCTCATTTAATTTTATTAATTCAACTACCGCTCCTGCTCTTCCTTTTACCCCAAGTTTTTGCATGGTATTGGATATATGATTTCTCACTGTTTTTTCACTTATACCTAATTTTTCAGCGATTTCTTTGGTTGTTTTATTTTTAATTAATAAATTAAATATTTCTTTTTCTCTTCCCGTTAATACACTTTTATACATATAATCTCCTTAACTCTATAGTATTATATGAATATTTAAAAAAAACTGTTACTTTTTAAAGGTAACAGAAATATACATATTAGGATATTCTTTTTCAATTCGAGACATAATTTTAACGGTTAGATTCTTATCTGTTTCATCTTTTTTTATAGTAATTTCGATAACATCATCTTTTATTTTAATAAAATTTTCTAAATTAAATTCATCTTTAATTATTTTGGTAATTTTCTCTTCCATTACTTTTATTTTATTCATACTTTGAATTTCTTCATAAATATTATTTTTTTCATCCATTCCTAGGGTTTTATCAGTTAATTTATTCTTTAAATTGGTTAATTCTTCTTCTCTTTCGGTATTTAAAATACTTTTCATGGCACTAAATGTATCAGAATTGGCAACACTAATTTTAACATCATCTTTCACTTCTTCTTTTGATATATATGAAGAATTATTGGTAAGTAATAATTCATTAGGCATTGTTACATAATAAATACTAAGTACTAGAACTAAACTTGTTAATGTTAAAAATAGCAAACTTTGTTTATTAATCATCATATCACCTACTACATTATATTAAGTATTTAAAAAAATATGAAAAAATGTTATAATTATTTTGAGGTGCATGATGGAAGAAAAAATAAATGAAGTATTAGATAAATTAAGACCATTTTTAATTAATGATGGTGGTAATGTTGAATTTGTAAAATATGAAGATGGTATTTGTACTTTACATTTTACAGGTGCTTGCTTGAATTGTTCACTTAATAGTTTTACTTTAAATGAAGGGATAAAAGAAGCTTTAATTAATGAAATACCTGAAATAATAGATGTCAATTTAATTTAATTACATCTTTTTATTTTTATCCTTATATGATAAAATAATCTTGGTGATAGTGTGAAAAAATATATTAATGAAAAGATGTTAGCTATCTTTTTAGGATTTTTATTCTCTTTTCTTTTTTTTGAAGTTATTTATTTAATAATAGGAATTGATTTTAATAATATTAGTACGAATACCTATTTATTATTAGTATTTATTAAATATTTTGTTTTTTTAATTGTATTTTATTTAATGTATCATAAATATTTAAAGGAAAAATGGCTTGATTTTAAAATTAATTTTAAGAAATATGCCAAGATTGCTTTTCGAGATTGGTTTATAGGGTTTTTCATAATGGTAATTTCTAATATCATAATATCTTTACTTATTAAAGGTTTAGGAGAAAATGAAGAATCAATACAAAATTTGATTGCGACTACACCATGGGTGGCTTTTATTATGACAAGTTTTTTAGCTCCTATAACCGAAGAAATAATTTTTAGAAAATCTTTAAAAGATGCTGTAAATAATAAGTATTTGTTTATGATTTTAAGTGGTTTAATATTTGGACTTATACATGTAATATCATCAGATAATCCATGGGAATATTTATTAATTATTCCATATGGAGCTGTTGGTGTTACTTTTGCTAATACGCTTTATGAAACAGATAATGTCTATTCAACCATTATGGTTCATGCATTTCATAATGCGATGTTAACAATTTTGGCGGTGATATAATGCTATCAAGAGAAGAAAAGAATAAAGAGTTAGAGAAAGAAATCGATCATGAAAAAAAGATAAATATCTCTAAAAAAATTATTAAAATCTTTTTTATCGTTATAATTTCTTTTACCATGATATTTTCTTATATGTATTTTATTGGAACTAAATTTATTAAAACCAATGATTATATCATTAAAGATAATATACCAAGTAGTTTTGTTGGTGTTAAAATATTACATTTTTCTGATTTATTATATGATTCAATTAGCGAAAAAGAAATATCCAATTTAAAAGAAGAATTTCAAAATATCAATCCAGATATTGTTGTTTTTACAGGGAATCTTTTTAATAGTGATCATATTACTACTAATAATGATATTAAATTACTCAATGATTTTTTTAAAAATATTCCTTATAAATTAGGAAAATACGCTATAAGGGGTAATTTGGATACCCAAAACTTTGATTTAATTATGGATAATACCAATTTTACTATTTTAGATAATGAATTAGATACTATTTATAATGGTAGTAATGAAGGAATTGATATTATTGGTCTAAATGGACAAAGTGATACAATAACGACAACTGATAATTATACAATAACATTAATTAATAATTATGATTTATTTAGTGATTATCATATTAATTCTAATATAGTATTATCTGGTAATAATCTTGGTGGTGAAATAAAATTATTTACCATACCATTAATATCAAATAATAAATATATGAATAACTATTATAGTGAAAATAATAGAAAGATATATATATCTAATGGTATTGGTAGTATTCATCATTTAAGATTTATGAATCATCCTAGTATCAATGTTTATAGATTGTATCAGTAATTTTAATTTTACTGATACATTTTTCATAAAATATGATATAATGTTTTATGGAATGCCTGTGTGGCGGAATTGGTAGACGCGTACGACTCAAAATCGTATATCCAAAAGATGTAAGGGTTCGATTCCCTTCACAGGTACCAAGAGGAATTCTGCTCGAACTTTTTATAGTTTGAGTTTGATAAATAACTAATTCAGAAATGGATTAGTTTTTTTGTTATTTAAAACTATCCGAAAGAAAGGATGGTGCATATGGTAAATATCATTAAAGAAGAATTACCTATGGAAGATGGACTAAAAAAGAAAATCAATCTAATATGTGAATTTGCAAAGGTAAAACCAAAAATAATTAATGGAAACATAAGAAAGATTGAAAAAACAAATTTAACTTACATTGAACCACATAGGATAATCGCTAAA
>CACZTI010000085.1 GCA_902783985.1 uncultured Erysipelotrichaceae bacterium
ATGGTATATTTTTTATAATTTAATAAAAATATGCTGAATTCATCCCCAACTTATTTAATAGAAGTTGGGGAATTCTTTCCGTTTTAGTTAAAAAATAATTAAGTTCTTTAACCCAATCACTCATAGTCATTGTTTTTTGTTCTATTGCTTGTAATTCAGCATAATCTAAATACATCGAAACAATTCTATTTAAAATATCTAATTCTTTATCATTTAAATAATTTTTAGCAATTTGAGCATCCGTAAGTGTAGGATAATCCCCTTCAAAAGAAGTTAATCCCATAAAATTTTTAGTACTATCTGCTCTTTCAACAATAATTTCTGCTGCTTACCATCACTAGCAGTTGTTCGGAAATTCCGAACAACTGAATTTTCTTCTAATTCTCCCTCTTCAAATATATGCTTTATATGTTCAGATATATTGGATTTACTAGAATTATATAATTTTACCAATTGATCTTGATTTAACCAAACTGTATTATCTTTGATTTTAACTTCTATATTATCATTACCATTTTTATCTTTATAAATTATGATACTTCCATGTTCATTCATTTTTATACCTCTTAGCTATCCTTTTTTATTTTTTCACATATTTCATATAGTTTATTTAAAGCTTCTATTGCTGTTATATTAAGAGGGTCTATTTGCTTTAATTCATTAATTATTTCATTATCTTTATTATTACTAAAATCAAAAGTTGTTTGTAAAATAGTTTCTTTTTTAGTAATCTTTTTGTCTTCATAAGTTTTTAAAATATCACTTGCTCTTTGGATTACTTCATCAGGAAGTTTAGAAAGTTTTGCAACATTGATACCATAACTTTTATCAATAGCTCCATCACATACTTTATGAAGGAAAGTAACTACTCCATTTTCTTCACTGGCTGATACATGAATATTTTTAATTCTTTTTAAATTTTTACTCATTTTAGTAAGTTCATGATAATGAGTCGAAAAAATAGTTTTAGCATGAATATGGTTATGAATATATTCTAGTATTGCTTCAGCTAGGCTCATACCATCATAGGTTGCAGTACCTCTTCCTAACTCATCAAATAAGATTAAACTATTTTTTGTAGCGTGCGATAGGGCCATATTAGCTTCTTTCATTTCTACCATAAAAGTACTTTCTCCACCTACTAAATCATCACTTGCTCCTATTCTTGTAAAGATTTTATCAAATATGGGAATAACACATTTTTTACATGGAACAAAACTTCCTATTTGAGCCATAATGGAAATAATAGCAAATTGTCTCATATAAGTACTTTTTCCAGCCATGTTTGGCCCAGTGATTAATAAAATATCCGTATTTTTATCCATAATAATATCATTAGGAACATAATCACTTTTATTAACTTTTTCAACAACTGGATGCCTTGATTCTATTATTTCAACAGTATTATCAGTAGTTAATATTGGTTTAACATAACTATTTTCTTCGGCAACTAAAGAAAATGATAATAACATATCTACTTCACTAATGATTTGACTATCATATTGTAATATTGGTATATATTCTTTAACTTTTTCCCTAATCTCACTAAATAAAGAATATTCCATATTAATAATTTTTTCTTCAGCTCCTAATATAATTTGTTCTTTTTCCTTTAATTCTTCTGTAATATATCTTTCACCAGTAGTTAATGTTTGTTTTCTAATATATCCATATTCTGGTAACACATCTTTAATATTACCTTTACTTATTTCAATATAATAACCAAATACTTTATTATAACCAACTTTTAAATTCTTAATACCCGTTCTTTCTTTTTCTTTTGTTTCAATACCAAGAATATAATCTTTACTATTTTTTCTGATACTTTTAATTTCATCAAGTTCCTTATTATAACCTTCTTTTATTAAATCACCATCATGTAAAGTCATTGGGGCATCTGGATTAATACTACTATCTAATAAATTAACAAGGTCATCTAAAGTTTTAAGTTCTCTATCATATCCAATATTTTCTAATATTTTTTTGATATCTGGTAAATGTCTTATGCTTTCTAATAATTGTAATAAATCTTTAGCATTAGCATTACCATAACTTATTTTACCGGATAATCTTTCTAAATCATATACAGTATTTAATAATTTTAATAGTTCTTCTCGATAAATAAATTCTTTAAGAAATATTTCAACATATTTATATCTTCTTTCTATTTTATCTTTATCACATAAAGGATTTAAAATATTGCTTTTAAGAAATCTTCCTCCCATAGCTGTTTTTGTTTTATCTAAAAGCCATAAAAGTGAATATATTCTTTCATTATCTCTTATCGTTTCGGTTAACTCTAAATTTCTTTTAGTATGAATATCAAATTGTAAAAATTCATTTTCATTATAATGATTAACTTTTTTTAAATGAGTTAATGATACTTTTTTAGTTTCATTAATATAAGATAGTAAATGTTTAATACCAGAAATAATTCTTAAATCTTTTTCATCACAATAAATATATTGATAATTATCATCATCACATAATGTATCAGTAATAGTCACTAATATATGATAATTACTTTTTAAAGTATATACTAGTTCTCTATCTACTTTATCATTACAAAGAAGTTCTTTAATATTATGATTAATAATTTCTTTAATTAAATCATCAGTATTATTTAAAATTAAAGAATTAATTTCACCAGTTGATATATCAGCATATGTTAAAGTATAACTATCATTTAAATAATAAATACTTCCTATATAATTATTACTTTTTTCATCATCTAAATTATTAAGTAAAGTTCCTTTAGTAATAACCTCTATTACATCACGATCTACTATTCCTTTAGCGTACTTAGGATCTTCCAATTGTTCACATATAGCTATTTTATATCCTTTATTAATTAACTTAGTAACATAACCCATATATGCATGATATGGAATACCACACATTGGTACTCTTTCATCAAGTCCAGCATTTCTACCAGTTAAAGTAAGTTCTAGTTCCCTACTTACTTTTTCAGCATCATCAAAAAACATTTCATAAAAGTCACCTAATCGATAAAATATAATGGTATCAGGATATTTATCTTTAATCTCTAAATAATGTAACATCATTGGAGATACTTTACTTCTATCTACTTCAATTCTTTTCATATCTTGCCTTTCTAACCTCTTTATTATAACAATTTTTTAATCCAATTTAAACATATTTGACAAAAAAATCTCTATTGTATCAACAATAAAGATTTATATTTTTATAAGTTATTTTGATTATTCATCTAATTAGAATTAAATACTTTGCATGTATAATTATTACCATTCCATGTTACATTTACACCTACATCAAAATAATAACAATAGTTATAATAATCTACTGGACTATCTTCTAGACTATTTGGTACTGTTACATTAGATAGGTTATTATTTTTAAAAGTATAATATCCAATTGATGTTACACTCTCAGGTATTACTAAACTTGTTAATTAATTTTCAAAAAAAGATTAGTGTTTAATTTTACACTAATCTTTACATTATTTTACAAAATATTTTATTCTGTAACTGGTAATTCATTTTTCTTATTTTTCTTTAGTACCATTAATACGATAGCAACAATAGCAATAATAATTAAAGCAATAACAGCATAAATAATTATTGGATTAATATTATATAAACTGAATGAGAATTCAATATTCTTATCACCTAATGTCATTAAATTCCATTTAAGTTCTTTATCACTTGTTTTAGTATCAGCATTACTACTCTTAGCAGCATAAGGAAGTTTTAAATTGAAACTTAAATCCATATTAGCATAAGCACTTGGATCACTTAAACCAGATAAATCTAAATCATTTGATCCATCCTCTCCTGTTGTTAAAAGATTATTATCTTCTTCAGTCTTTTCGTTTACATCAGGATTTTCAAAATCAAAATTAGTTTCATCTTCAGTCATATCCATACTACTATCATTCATATCAAATTTATATTTAGCAGTATAGGTATTTTTTAAGAAACCTTTTTCTACTTTGAACATATATTCATCTTTATGTTCTTTACCATCTAACATACCAGATAAACTATATTCGGCATCTTTATCAGTACTTACTTCATCAATATTATTAATATGTTTAGTAATTTTAATACCTTTCATTTTACCTTCGGTATAATCCTCAACAGTAAAACCTTGTTTCTTTAACTCCTCCTTTTGTTCATTAGTAAAAGTTTCTCCTGATGTTTTACTTTCACCTCCCATAGCTGATGTGTCAATAGCGTAAATAATAGAGAAATCCATTGATTTATCTTTCTTAATTTCCATGTTGGCATTAAATTTAACACATCCTGTTAATGCTAGTGTTGCTACTAATAGTAATAGTACATTTCTTATTTTTTTCATTTTTCTATCCTTTCTACAAAGTTTACTTTGTAATTTTATTGTATCATATATTTGGTATTTTTTTACATATTTTTTTATTTTTTTATTTTTCTATAATTAATTCTACACAATATCTTTTGATTTCTTTAATAAACATTGATGGATTTTTTTTAGGAACTAAAATATATATTTTTTCTCTACATCTTGTTAAAGCTACATAAAAAAGTCTTCTTTCTTCAGCATAAGGAATATCTTCATGAAAATTATCAAACATTCTTAAACAATCAATTTCTTTTATTTTAGATGGAAACCCTAAATAACTATCACTCATATTAAGTAATATAACATTATCTGCTTCTAAACCTTTTGATTTATGAACAGTTAAATATTTAATAGAATCTTCTTTTTTTATTTTATCTAAATCTTTATTATATCTTGCTAGAACCATTATATCTTTTTTATCTTCTAAATATAAATAATCTAAGACATTCTGATATGTTTTTATTAAATCAGTGTAATACACTAAAACAACTGGATGTCTAAGAAGAAATTTAGCGTAAATAGATTTTCTTAATTGATAGGGATTTCTTAAAATAAATTTTTTGGCAATATTAATTAATTGATAAGAATTACGATAAGTATTTTTAATATCTATTCTTTGATAATTAGAAAAGTATTTTTTAAAATCAATAAATAAGGATAAATTACTTCCAGAAAATCCATAAATTGATTGATAATCATCACCAACACACATTAATTTGGCATTAGTTTTATTAATAATTTCTTTTATTAAATCAAATCTAATTTTAGAGATATCTTGATATTCATCGATAATAATATATTTATATCTTCTCTTGAATCTATTTTTTCTTACAATGTTTTTAGCATAAATAATCATATCATCAAAATCAATTCTACGACAACTTTTTAATTCTTCTTCATAGATACTATATATTTTTAAAGCTAAAATAATAAATATTTTATCTGAATCGTCAATAATTTTTTTGATAACTTTTTTTATTTTTTCTAAAGAATAATTATTACTTTTAATCTTTTTGATAAAAGAAATAATATGTAATTTAAATAAATCTAATTTTCCATTAATAATTATTTCGTTAATACTGGATGCTTTAAAATAAGATAAAATTAAATTTTGATATGGAATAAACAAATAACTTAAGAAAAATTCATCAACAATATATTTTAATAAATTATCATTTGATATGCCAAAATGTTTATTTTGATTTCTAATAATTCTTAAAGCTAGTTTATGGAATGTTAAAATATCAACATTATATGATACTTTTTCTTTTAAATTATTAACGGTTTCATTCGTAAAGGATAATACCAAGATATCTTTTTCTTGATATTTTAAAATATCAATTAAATATTCTATTTTTCCTATAATAGTTTTGGTTTTTCCACTACCAGCGGCTGCGACAACTAAAAGATTTTGGGAATCATTTAGGATAACTTTTCTTTGATATTTATCATAAATTTTATTTTTTTCTTGCAAGAAAAAAGAATCAATTTGATTCTTCATAAAACATCACCCAATATTAATATACTCCAATTATCTTCTTCCTAATAAAAATTCCACAATACTCATGGTATCAAGTTTTAAAAAGAAAATAATTAAAATACCTATAACTAGAAATGGTCCAAAGGGAATAATATTTTCTTTGTGTTTGAATAATAAAAGTAATGATACTGGAAGCGCAATAAAACTAGCGATAATAATAACTAATAAGGAAAGGAATGGTTCTAATGTTACTCCTGATAAAATCATTAGTTTAACATCCGCTCCACCAAGACATTCTTTTTTAAAAATAAACTCTCCAAATTTCATTATCAAATACATTATTAAAAAACATAAAAATCCACTAAATATTGATAATAAGAATGCTTTCGTACCAAGAAATACTAATTTTATTATTAAAATTAGAATTATAGGAATGAAAATAAATCGATCAGGTATCATTAAATAAGTTAAATCACTCACGGTTACTAAAATCATCACACTTGATAAAATAATTGAAATCATAAGTTCATAACTAAAACCAAAGGAATAATAACTAATCATGAAAAGTAATCCTAGGGCTATTTCTGAAAAAGGATACAATAAAGATAATTGGGTTTTACAATTGGTACATTTACCTTTTTGAAATATAAAAGATAAAATAGGAATTAATTCATACCATTTAAGTTTATGTCCGCATTTTTCACAATGAGATCCTGGACGAATAATTGATTCATTTTGAGGAATTCTAATAGCAAGAACATTAAAAAATGAACCAAAGACTGTTCCTAAAATAAAGAACATTATTAAATATAGAATATTCATTAACTAATCACCTTATACATTTCAAACATTGGAAGAATAATTGATAAAATGATAATACCAACAGCTCCTGCTAAGAAGACAATTAAAATAGGTTCAATTAAACTTTTAATAGCATTTACGGAATTTCGATGAAGATTATCATAATAATCAGCAACTTTTTCCATCATTACAGCAAGTTGTCCTGTTGTTTCACCTGTTACAATCATCTCATAAGCAACAAGTGGGAATGCCCAATGACCTTTAAAAGCTTCTGATATTTTTCCACCACCATTTAGATTTTGAACTGTTTTTAATATTATTTTTCGATATACTTCATTTTCAGATACATTTAATAATACATCCATACTATCAGTAATATAAACTCCATGAGATAAAAGGGATGAAAAAGTTCTTGCAAACATTGATACTTCACTATACATAATAATATTTTTAATAACAGGAATATGTAAATAAATTGTTTGCATCATTAATCGAAAACTTCTAACATTTTTAAATAAATATCTATAAATCAATAAAACAATTATTAATATTATTAAAATACCTAAAGCATGATTCTGTAAAAAATCACTAACTTTTAAAACAATAACCGTTATACGAGGAAGTTCGGCATCTAATCCCGCAAACATTGATTGATATTGTGGTACAACCCAAACTAAAACAAAGGTTACAACTAAAATAGCAAATATTAATACTACTGTTGGATATGTCATAGCACTTTTAATTTGTTTTCTTGTGGTATCTATGGAAGTATAATAATCAGCCATCTCTTCCAAAACATTGGCAAGATCACCTGTTAATTCAGCACTTTTACACATATTAATTAATAATTTTGGAAAAACTTTACCTTGTTTTGCAAGGGCAGATGAAAAATTATCTCCACCTAATAAATCATATACTATACCATCATATATTTTCTTTTTTGAAGGATTATCTGTTTGTTTAGCTAAAATTCTTACGGAATCTACAAGAGTAATACCAGCTCTTAAATATGTAGAAAGTTGGGCAAGAGCAAAACATAATTCACTAGTATTAATAGGATTACCTAGTGTTATATCTATATCATATTTTTTTCTTAATTCTATTTTAATGATTTCTAATCCTTGATTTTGCAAAAATTTTCTTGCAAGATCAATATTATATGCATCAATTGTACCCTTAATTATTTTACCATCTTCTTTTTTAGCTTGATATTTAAAATGAAGTTTATCCATTAAATCAGCATTTCTAATATCTTCATTACTTTTTTCAAAACTACTTTTACGATTTTTGGCAAAAATATCATTACTATTTAAATTAATGGCATTATCATCATCAATAGCAAACATTTCCCTTATTTTTTTCTTTTTTCCAAAAATAAAATAGATTATTGAAAACAAACCACGATAAGCATAAGTTAATATATTATTTTTCATTTTATCCCTCTATTCTATTATCATTTTATCACATATTTTTTGCTTTATCAATTAAAAAAAACATTTATTTTAAAATATCCATTATATTTGTCATTATATTTAAATCTTTATTTATTTTTTCAATTCTATCCGTTATAGTTAATTTATAACTTTTCTTCATTAATTCAATTAATTCATTAATAAAATAAGGATTTCTAATTAACATTTTATAATAATAAGAATTTTCTCTTAGGTATTTCTTTAGATAAATATTTTTATTAATTATGTTTTGAATTTCATAATCCATATTTAATCCTCAAAATATTTATATTTTGGTCTTTCTTCATAATTATTATTTTCAATACTATTATTATTAAAATCTTTAAATACATCAATTGCTTTATTTAAAGAATTTAATGTTTTCTGTATACTTTTTAAGTCAATTCCTTTAAATAATGAAAATAAATCTTTAATTGTTGTAGTATTTACACTATTTTCTTTATTTTTAAAATTATCCCAGATATTACTTTCTTCACCATATAAATCGTATATTTCATAAAATTGTTGCCAAGTCATTTTGTTATTTATGACATAATCTACTAAATTAGGATTTTTTCTTACAAAATTTTTAAAAGAATCTTTTCCCATAAAACCACCACTATATTATATGAAAAATGGTTTTTTTTACTACAAAAAATATTTTATACAAAAATAAAGAAATAATAAATTATCTCTTTATTTTACTTGGTAATGAAAATAAATAATTGGTTAATTTGGTTAATCTATCATATGAAAATAATGAAAAGATTATCAATAGAAAATATATTAATCCTATTTGACCATTAAACTCTTGCATACTAAAGAATTCATGTTGAAACAAACCTCCATAAATAAAGGCTAAAACGAGAAAACTAAATAATACTCCTCGTAAATAATTGAATGGTTTTGAAATATTATATAAATGAATAAATCCAATAGCTCCAGTTGTTAATACGGCAAGAGCGTTTGTTATTGATGGAGTTGTTTCAAAGTATTGTTTAAACATCAAAATAATTATCATATTAAGGAATACTGTAAAACTTGCAGGAATACTTTTTTTAAATATTTTTAATAAAAAGTTGTTACCATCAACCAATGATTTATTTGGTTCAAGTGCTAAAATAAATGATGGAATACCAATGGTTGTCCCAGTAATTAGTGTAAGCTGAATTGGTACAAAGAAATATGGTGATCTAAAGAATAAACTTGTTAGAATCAATAAGAATGTATAAATTGTTTTTACAAGTAATAATGAAGCACTTCTTTCAATATTATTAATATTTCTTCTTCCTTCAGCAACAATCTTAGGCATTCTGGCAAAATTAGAATCTAGTAATACTAATTGACTTACAGCTTTAGCAGCATCTGAACCACTGGCCATGGCTACAGAGCAATCAGACTCTCGAAGAGCTAAAACATCATTTACACCATCACCTGTCATACATACTGTATCACCATTATTTTTAAGAGCTCTTACTAGTTCTCTCTTCATTTCTGGCCTTACTCTTCCAAAAATATCATATTCTTTGACAATATCATTTAGGTTATTAGTATCTAGTGTAGTTGTATCAATTCCTTTTAAATTTTTAAGACCAACTTTTTCAGCAATTTTTAATACTGTATTAAAATTATCTCCTGATATTATTTTTACCTTAACACCTTGTTCTTTAAAATAATTTAAAGTATCTTTAGCCTCACGTCTTATTTCATCTTCAATTAAAATATATCCATCAATTATAGGATTAATTATTTCTTTATCTAATGTTTTAGTATGAACTAATACTAATACTCGATAATCGTTTTGTTTATCAATTATCTCTTGATCATTAAATTTTTCTTTTAAAATAAACTCTGGAGCCCCGATATAATAAGCAACATCATCTATTACACAAGCAGAATACTTTCTATCTGATGAGAAAGGAATCATATCTCCTACAGAAATATTGACATCTTTTTTATATTTATTTCTAAGAGCTTCAAAAGTTGGACTATTATCTTTAAAAGCGGCAACAATTTTGCTTAATAAAAATTCTAATTCACTTTTCGAAATATTTTTATTTATTATTTCAAATACTTTCATATTACCAGTGGTAATTGTTCCAGTTTTATCAAGACAAATAACATTAACTCTAGCAAGGGTTTCTATACAATATAACTGTTGAACTAATACTTTTTCACGTGATAATTTAACAACAGAAACAGCCATTACGGAACTAGTTAATAAAACTAATCCTTCAGGTATCATTCCGATTAAAGCGGCAACTGTTCCAACAATAGCATCATATAATGGTTCTTTTAAGTAAACATATTGATTTAAAAATAGTAAAACTCCTAATGGAAGGATAACATATGACAAAATTCTCACTAATTTCTCAAAAGAATTAAAAATAATAGATTTATTATTTTCCATGGTTTTCGCTTCTTTAGATATGGTATTTATATAATTATCATTACCTACATGAATTACTTTGGCAACACAATTACCACTTACAACAAAACTTCCTGATGTTATTATATCACCTTTCTTTTTTGTTATTGTTTTTGATTCACCGGTAATAAATGATTCATTAACTTCAACCGAACCTTTCATTATTTCAGCATCTACAACTACTTGTGATCCTATTTCATAAATAATGGTATCATCTAAAACAATTTCTTCTTTTTCAATCAATTGTTCATTACCATTTCTAATTACTTTGGCTTTAACATTAGATAAAACTGATAATTTATCAATGGTTTTTTTAGCCATAACTTCTTGAACAATACTAATTACAGTATTAGATATAACAACTCCTAAAAATAAACAATTTTTAAACGAATCAAAAAAGTGTTTAAAAAGAATCCCACTTATAATAATTGCAGATGCTAGTAAAATATTGAGGATATTAAAGTATGTAAAAATATTGGTTAAAATAATTTCTTTAATACTTTTGGTTTTACCATTATTGATATTATTAACTTTACCTTCATTGATTCTTTCAATAACTTCATTACTACTTAAACCTTTATCCATGATATTCACTTCCTTTTAAACTTTTTTTTAATAGTTTTCATAAAACTGTTAACAAGATTTTGATTGATATAGTAACTATAACCAATGGAAACAATTAAACCTAGAAAATATAGATACACATTGTTACTATAATATATCATACTAGTAAACAAAAGAAGAATAATATTTATTGGAATATATTTATCATATGGTAAAACAATATATTTTCTTAATTTATAATTACGATATAAATTAATAACAATATAACTTGTTAAAGTTCCTAATATAGGTGCAAATAAGCCTAATTTATTAATAAAAACAAAGTTAAATATTAAATTAATCATGGCTGCTACAAATGTTGTTGGGGCAAGAATTTTAGTATCCTTGTAGGCAGAAAAAATACCACTTGAAAAAGATGCCAATGAACTCATATAAACAGACACCACCATCAATGGAATATAAATATATGATTCATTATATTTTTCATTAACTAATATATGAAACACAAATGGCAACACTGATATAATCATTAATGATACTCCAATTAAAAATCTTCTTACAGATAAATAAACAGAAGCATAAAAATCATTTTTATCTTTACTATTTACAGCACGAGAAGCTGATTCACGCCATGATGTATTAAAAAATCCAAAACAAGTATTCATAATAGTAGGAAAAGTACTACTTGTAGAATATATACCATTCATTCCACTTCCAAGATTCGTCGTAATCATTAAACTATCAGTAAGAGTTATAATACTCCATGAAATACTACTTGGAACAAGTGGTAGTGAATATTTAATCATTTCTTTCATTTTGGTTTTATCTAATTTTAATGTAACCAATTTATAAGCTTTTAAATATATTAATCCATATATTCCTGTAGATATTGAGGCAATGATATATGATAAAAACATTCCTTCAAGACCTGTTTTTAATACAGCAAGAAAGAAAACATTTAAAGAAATGTTAATAAAACTATTAATAAAAGATAGGATGGAATACATCTTGAAGTTTCCTTCACCTCTTAAAAAGCCATTAACAATCGTAAATAAGAAACTAGCAAGACAATAAAAGATTAACCAATTTGTATATTGATAATGTAAAATATTACCAAAAATAAATATTAAAATACTCCACGTAATACTACTAATAATAGCAAAAATAGTTAATTGACTAAAAATATTTTTTTTATCACCATCATTTTTAGTATCAATTAAAAATCTAAATAAAGCTTCATCCATTTGTAAAGTAATTAATGGTATTAAAAATAATGATATTCTATTTAATAAATCAACTTGTCCTTTTTCACTTGGCAAAAGTATTGCTGTATATAATGGTAATAGTAAAAAACTCACTATTTTAGTACTAAATTTACCAATAGAAATAATTAATGTATTTTTAACTAAATCTTTTTTTCGATTCATAATTTCTCCCTTTTATCACAAATATTATATCATTATTTAAAAAAAAAGTAACTATATAAAGTTACATTATATTATAAATTATCTTATAGTAGACATTCCTTTACTTTATAATAATAATTTGTTAAAATATTTTTGAGGTTGTTATGAAAAGATTTAATATGTTAGATGAAGATTTTACATGTAATAATTGTGGATATAAAGTATCAAAACTAAATTATACAGCAAGAGATCACTGCCCTAATTGTTTATATTCATTACATGTTGATATATTGCCAGGTGATAGACAAAATACATGTCATGGATTATTAAAACCAATTGGTATAGAAAAATATCGTGATACTTATAAAATTATCTATGAATGTATGAATTGTCATGAAAAACATAAAAATATTATGGCCAATGATGATAATATGGATTTAATTATTGAATTATCAAAAAACTATTAAGATTTTCTTAATAGTTTTCTTTTACTTTTAAATATTTAAAAATAATATTTATATTATTAATTTACAGATTGATTAATTGATCCAATTGTTGTTTGATAAATTCTTGAAGCTTCAACAATAAATCTACTATGATTCATAATAGCGTTATAATAATTCTCTAACTTTGGTTTTACTTCTCCTTCATATCTTGATGAAAATTTTGCACCTTGTGCATCTTTCCAATTATTTCTAATTTCACTGATAATATTTGTAATTCTACCAAAGCAATTTTTTAAATCAGTTGAAATCATTTCTAAATCGTGTGCTGTAGCATCAAGAACATCAGGTGTAACAGTAATATTATTTGTATTCATTTAATAGAAATCTCCTTCCTTTTATAAATTCAAATTAAGCCATTGTGTTTTGGTTAAGGCTTTGTCCAATCAGTCTTTCTGTTTCATTCATAAGAGCAACTGTTTTTCCAGCTACATCTCTGTATGATGCAATTACATCAATTGCTTCCTTGAAAGCTGGCTTGGAATTCTCAATTTGTTGTTCTAATTCAACTTTGTTTTTACTATTCCATGAATCAAGTTTTTTACTAATTGTCATGTAACTTTCACTTAATTCTTGAAATTTTTCAATTTCTTTAGATAATTTTTCTACTTGTTCTGCAACTACTTCAGGAACTATGTCAATTGTTCCACCAAAGTTATTAACAACTTCCATCTTTTCACCTCCTTACAATAATATAATCGAAGAACCATTACGAATATCTGTATCACGAATTAAAACATTCATATCATATACAGCGCCTGTTAAAGCATTATATAAAATATAATCTTTCTGCATATCGAATGATCCAAGAGATAATTCAAAAAGTGTTGTTTTAAACATATTAATAACGCTATAAACTTTTCTGTTTACAGGAATGTAAACATCAAATTTAGTTTCAAGGGAAGGTACATTAATTGAAACTAAAACTTTGTATTCCATTAAAGCACCTCCTCTTTCTTACCTAAAGAGCTTTTATTAATATCCCTTTCAATTAAATTTACTAAATCAGTTTTACTATTTTTAACAATAATTCCATATCCATCAGGTATTTCATTATTAACTTTCTTAAATCCGATATTAGTTTTAATTAGAGTCTGATCGGCAATACCATTACCTATCCATATTCCATAATTACTTTGAACTATGCTCTTATACCAACTATCATACTCCATTTTCTTCAAATTGTCAACAGTATCGACAATTATAAAATTAAATATTCCTAAATTTTTACCCTTTTCTAAAGCACTTAATAATTCTTTTTTATCATCAGGTGATATTTTTAATAAAATTTTAGAAAAATTATATAGAATCGTTGTTGTTTCTTTATTATTCATAATGTTTTTAGTACTAAATCCATCTTTTTCATAAATTTCATTTTTACTATTAACATCATTAATTATATTTTTTATTCCATCATTTATATTAGCAGATACATAGTTGACATTTTCACTATAAGTATCATTTATTGTTTCATCGGTATCAAGAACAATAATATTATGATTATCAACATGAGATAACATATCTATTAAAGATTTTACAAAATTTGGAGCGATATCTAAATCACTTGTAGATAAAAGTGTCGCATAATTATCTTTAAAGTTAAATAATTCTGGACTTATTGTATCCTTATTTATTCCAACTGGAATACCTCTCGTACCATGAATTTCTCCTAATAAATCAGAAACATAAACATGTTCTGGAACAACAGGGATTTTCTTAGCAGATACAGGATATTTATTTTTTAATTCTTTAGCAAGAAAATCAATTTTATCTTGAACTTTTTCATCTGTATCAATTCTTGCTGTTTGAAATTCATAAATGTTATCAAGTTTAACAAGTCCTCTACCAAAAATATTTGATGGATATAATTTTCTAGTATTTCCAATAATTACTGAATAATCATCTTGATCATTAAATTGTAATGTTATATCAGAATGGAAATTTTGTCTTAATTTATATCTCATTCCACCTGTAGAATTTATTGTTGGAATAATTATTATTCCATACTTTGAACACTCTCTTGATATACGATTTATTGTATCATCATAATCATATGTTTCTTGGAAAACATCATAATAATTAATAAACAAGATAATATAAGGAACAGTTTTTCCACTTCTTTTAATATAATTTTGATAATCACCATTGTAATTTAAAAATAATTTTTTTCGATTTTCTAGTTCATCTTCAATCATTTTAAACGTATTTTTTACTTTTTCTTCATCATTTGCTAAAATAATATCTCCAACATGAGGAATACCACGGAAACTTCCTAATGTTCCTGAACCAAAATCCATAATATACATATTAACTTCTTCTGGTGAATGACAAACAATTAGTGAATAAATTATTGATGATATTAATAATTCTTTACCACTACCACTTGATCCATAAATGGTGGTATTTCCATCACTAGATAAATCAATTGTAAGTAAATCTTGTCTTTGATTATTTGGATCATCAAATTCGCCAATAATTGGTTTTAAGATAAACTTTTCTGATTTATAATTATATTTTTTTATTAAGTTATCCACAAAGATATTAGCCGCAATTTTCTCAAGCCATAATTTTTGAGCTTTTAATCCTTGTTCATCACATACTTTTATAATATGAGATAAAATGTTACTTAACTCTTCACCACTTGATTTAACATTGGTTTCTTTCATATCATCATTTTGAGAGATAATGTTACCAATATCATCAATAACAACAACAGATTGATCAATTTTTTTCTTTATTTTTTCTGTTGGATAATATTGAGCTCCACACCATGCTGATTGTCCAAGAGCAAATAGTTCATTATAACCAACTTGTAAATAGAATCTTCCTGGTTGTTTTAAGAAAGCTGCATCTGGTGTTTTAATCATTTCATTACTATCGCCTTTTTCTTGAACTTTAAGACAAACTCTGAATCTTGAGTTACTCCAGATTTGATCATTTACAACACCACTTGGTTTTTGAGTAGCTAGAATTAAGTGTACCCCTAAACTACGTCCTATTCTGGCTGTTGAAATAAGTTGATCCATAAATTCAGGTTGTTGACTTTTAAGTTCGGCGAACTCATCAGATATAATAAATAGATGTGGTACTGGTTCTTGAACTTTTCCTTCTTTAAAGAATTTTTGATATTTATAAATATCTACAGTACTTTCTCCTAATTTATCACGAGCTTCATTAAACAATTGCTGTCTTCTTCGAAGTTCTGATTGTATTGATGATAGACTTCGATTCATTTCGCTTACATCAAGGTTGGTAATTGTTCCAGCAAGATGTGGAAGACTTACACCAGTTTCACGATTTTCAAAAGCTCCGGCAAGACCACCACCTTTATAGTCTATTAAGATAAAGGCTACATCATTAGGGCTAAAATTAGTTGACATCGATAAAACGTAAGTAATTATAAATTCACTTTTACCACTACCAGTCATACCAGCTATTAAACCATGGGGTCCATGATATTTTTCATGTAAGTCTAGTTTTAATAATGTTCCGGATTTTTCTATACCAATTGGAACTGCTAAGGATTTTTGAGAATTATTTCTTTGATATCTTTGTAATACATTCAATTGTTCTACTTTACCAACATTATACATACCTAAGAAACTAATAGAATTAGGTAATGCCTTTTCAGCATCAGCAAATTCAATAGGAATATTACTTATTCTTCTAATACATTCATCAACATCGATATTATCACAAAATTCTGTTTGAAATTCTTTTTGATTGCCAACACTTATTTCACTTTCAAAAATACCAGATCTTTCTTTATTAACATTAATAAAGTTTTTACATTCACTTGGTAAATTTTGTAATTTTTCACTAAAAATTATTAAACTAAATCCATAGTTATTAGGTGAATCTAAAATATCCTTAATAATTTCAATTTCACGATACATATGATAGTTATCAGTTAATATTAAATAATATGGTGGAGTTTCTCCAAACTTCTTATTAACTGTTTTTCGATCTTGAAATATTCTTTCAAGATATAGAGATATTTCTTTAGTTTCATCAAGATTTTCTGCAAAAAATCGCATTTGTCTTTCATCATCAAATAAATATGGTATATTTCTTAAATAATCAAAATTACTAGCATTCTCGCTATTAGTAAGAACAACTATTTTTAAGAACTCATAACTTTGAAATGTTATTAATTGAAGTAACATTCCTTTAAAGAATTCATGTAATAATCCATAATTTCCAATAATACTGGTAATATTTTTTTCGGTTAAAGATACCGTAATTGGAACATTTTTTAATAGTTTTCTTTCATCTACTATTTCAGATATTTTATTTTTAAGTTCATCTTCTTCCATTGAAAAACTTTCACGAGAATACTTAATATCTGCAAAAATAGGTGTATTACCAAGACCTAATCTTAAGGCTAAGAAGTCTTCTTGGTTTATATTTCTTTCCCATAAGTTACTTTTTTTACGCATAATGATATTAGCACACTCTGATAATGGAATATATTTATCCTTTAATGTCTGTGATTGTTTTGCAATAATACCTTCTATTTCTTTAGCCTTACTATCAAGATAAGCTGTATATTTTTCTACTCTTTCTTTCTCTAATTTTTTTCTTCTTCTTTTTTCAACAATTCTTGATATTATCGGCCAAATTAACATACTTAAAAACATACTACCTGCGGTTATAAGTGATGGAAGTGACTGTCTCCAAGTTGTTGTACCATTTGATATATTATTAATTGTTGTAAAAGCAGTTGTAAATGATGTAAGAGCCATTGTAAACATCGGTCCGTATGTTAGAATCAGTGACTGATCTTCTTGATTTATTTTTGATGGAGGATTATCAATCTCAACAGTTTCCTTATAAATATCCTCAATAAATCTAGGTGAACGATAAAAATATTCTTCTTTAGCATATAAGGTACGATTTAATTCTTCATCTTTTAATACTGTTTCATTTATTGTATAAACATCTCTTGGTTTTACTCTTAAGATATTAGAAGCAACTCTTACGGAATTTTTTATTGAATTAATCAAAAGAAAGTTATTCATTACAATTATTTTTAATCCTGCAATAAAAATGATATCGCCATACTTCAATATTTTACTTCCAACAACCTTCGCATTATTAACATAAACACCTGTTGGAGCGTTATTATCTGTTATTTGCCATAATCCACTATTATAATCAAGTTTAGCATGAAGATCACTAACTAATACATGATGATAGATGATGTCATTGGTATCATTTGATCCTATTAATAATCCCCCATTTGAAACAATATTATAGGCAACATATGATGCTTCAATATCAGGAATAGCATATAAATAGTAGTAATTTTTTTCACTATCATTTTTAATAGTATAAAATTGATATTCTGTTAAATAAACTCTATCATGCATATTTTGAACATCAACAATATGGGTTTCATAATTACTTGCTAATACCCATTTTCCTTGATCAGCTTCAACATTTATTAAATTTCTTAAATTATCATAACTATCGATATCTGTAATCCAAAAATTATTTTTTACCTCTTTTGGTAACGAATAGTGATAAATTCTTCCATTTTTTATTAACAGTACTTTCATAGCCACTCCTTATTATATAATTATATTATATCATTATTATTTTTTTTAATCAATTATAATAATAATTTTTTTTCTAAAAACTATTTTTTATAAAATATATTTTGTCTTTTAGATAATAGGCATAACTAATATTATTTATTTTAATATTTTCTCTTTCTAATTCATTGCTTAACCACAAATTATTTTTATTTATTAATTTTAAGTTTTCCTCTCTAATTATTCCATTAATAATAATACTAACAGGAAAATTTTTAATTATTTTATCTTTAATAATAATTAAATGATTATTTTTTAAAATACAGTAAGATATCTCATCTAATTTAATATTTCTAATTTTTAAATATGTTAGTAATTTATAATAACTATAATATTTAACTAAATTATGAAAATCAATGTTTCCATCTTTGATAAGAATAATTTCTTGATTATTGTTATTGTAATAATGGAAAACATTATAAAATATTGATGATATAATGCTAAATAATAAGAAATATATAAAATTAATATCATTATAAATAAAGAAAAAAGATAAATTTAAATGAAATATAATAATTATAAAAGTATAAATATTAAATTTATTTTTATAAATTAATACTGTTATCATATTAATAAAAAAATACATTAATATATTAAAAAATAAATAAATCATAATATCACCAAAAATATTATGATTTATTTATTATTATTTATTCACCTATGTAATAATGTTTTATTGGAGTTAAATCATCATTTAATTCATAACAGATTGGAGAACCTGTTTTAATTTCTAGACTCATTACTTCAGTATCACTTAAATTATCAAGATATTTCATTAATCCTCTTAGAGAATTTCCATGAGCTACTATAATAACTTGTTTTTTATTTTCTAAATCCTTTTTAATATCACTATTCCAGTATTCTACTACTCTTTTAATAGTATCAATTAAATTCTCTGTTTTTGGAAGTTCATCTTGGGATAAATCTTTATATTTAGGATCATTTCCAGGATATCTCGGATCATCTATGGATAATTCAGGAGGTCTTACATCAGCACTTCTACGCCATAGTTTTACCTGTTCTTCGCCATATTTTTCTTTAGTTTCATCTTTATTTAATCCTTGTAATGCACCATAATGTCTTTCATTTAATTTCCAAGAATATTTAATTGGAATAGAAAGATTCATTTCTTTTAAAATAATATCTAAAGTATCATTCGCTCTTTTTAAAAATGATGAATAAGCAATATCAAAAGAATAATTATTATCTTTTAATAATTTACCCGCATTTCTTGCTTCTTCGATACCTTTATTTGATAATTCAACATCAGTCCATCCAGTAAATTTATTTTCCATATTCCAGATGCTTTCACCATGTCTTACTAAAACTAATTTTATCATATTCCTCCTATATTGTTTCAACTAATAATGTTTCTATTAATTGTAAAACATCATCTCTTCCTTTTTTATTTAAAGAAGAAAACATTATCATATTATCATCTTTATTTAATTCTAAATGTTCTTTAATTATTTTCATATTTTTTTCTGTTTTACTTCCACCTACTTTATCACATTTATTTAGGATAATAGTTACTGGTATATCATAATATTTTAAAAATTGATACATCAAAATATCATCTTCAGTAGGTTTAATACGAAAATCTACAATCATAAAAACTCTTTTTAATTGTTTTCTATTTTCTAAATATTCTTCAATTAGTAAACCCATTTTCTTTTGCATATCACGGTTTACTGAAGCATAGCCATAACCAGGAACATCAACAAGATAAAAGGCATTATTAACAAGATAAAAATTTAATGTTTGAGTTTTACCTGGTGTACTAGATGTTCTGGCTAAATTCTTTTGTCCTGTTATGGTATTTATAAAACTACTTTTTCCAACATTACTTCTACCAACAAGTAAAAATTCTGGTAATTCATCAGTTGGATATTGACTTATTCTTGTAGCTAAAATTTTTAAATAAACATTATTTATCTTCACTTAAATCCACATCTTTCTTTAAATATTTTTTTAATTCTTCATCTAATTCTTTAATTAACAAATCTGCTTCATTTATATCAGTAATTCTAGCGCCACTTGCAAAATTATGACCACCACCATGATATTTTTCCGCTATTTTGTTAATAATTGGACCACGAGATCTTATAGATATACGATAATTTTCATTTTTAACATCTTCAGTAACAAAAATCCAAACATATACATTATCAATATAATTAAAGTTACCTATCATATTACCAGGAGCTGCTGCATCTGTTTTAAATTCATTTAATGTTTTATCAGTGATTTTTATATAACCAACACCATTTTCCGTAATTTCCATGTTACTAGCAATAAAACCTTCAAGTCTTACCTCTTCTAGTGGTCTTAGATATAGTGGTTCATATAATTTATTAATATTTAACTGATATTTTTCAATAAGATTCCCAATTAAATGAAAGGTATCGGGACTTGAATTATTAAACATAAAGCGATTAGTATCAGAAATTATTCCCCAAAATATTTGACTAGCGATTAATTCATCCATCAAAAGTGGTGTTTCATTAATTAATCTTAATACAATTTCACTAGCACTTGATGAATTAATATCAATATACTCTAAAGAATTATCTTGAAATTTTTCAATAAATGGATGATGATCTATTTTAATAACATCACTAAATTTATTAATGTCATCCACCCCATCAATTCTTCGAATATCAGGGGTATCACAAACAATTAATAAAGTATCTTCTTCAATCTCTTCACATTTATCAAATTTTCCAAAATATGAAAAACGATTACTTCCCGTTCCTAGTAATTTAACATCTTTTTCAGGGAATGTTAATAAAATACTATTTTTAAGTGACATTGTAGAACCTACAGCATCAGGATCTGCTCCAACATGTCTTGCAATTCTAATCTTTTGATATTTTTTTATTAATTCAAATATATCTTTAAACATAATGATACCTATTTAGCAAGATTATAATTATCTCTTGCAATCATAATTTCTTCATCTGTTGGAATAACATAGCATGGAACCTTAGATTCAGCGGTTGTTACTAGTTTTTCTTCTCCACGACAGTTATTAGCTTCATAATCAGGAACTACTCCTAAAACACTTAATCCTTCCATAATATCAATTCTTGTACGAATAGAATTTTCTCCAACACCAGCAGAAAAGGCTATAGCATCAACGCCACCCATTTCAAAATAATACATTGCAATATAATCAATTATTTTTTGAACATACATTTTTTGAGCTAAAACACATCTTTCATTACCTTTTTGGATACCTTCTTCAATATCTCTTGAATCATTAGAAACACCTGATATACCAAGAAGTCCACTCTTTTTATTTAAAATATTATCCATTTCTTTTGGTGAAATATCTTCTTTTTGCATCATATATGTAAGAATTGATGTATCAACATCACCACATCTTGTTCCCATAATTAAACCAGCATTTGGTGTTAATCCCATAGATGTATCCATACAAATACCATCACGGATTGCGGAAACTGATGCACCACTACCTATATGACAAGTAATTAATTTAGTATTAGTTCTACCAAGAAGTGCATTAAGTCGTGATGCAATATACTTATGACTTGTACCATGAGCACCATATTTTCTTACTTTATATTTTGTATACCATTCATATGGTACAGCATACATATAATTTACTGGTTCAATTGTTTGATGGAAAGCTGTATCAAAAGTTACTGTCTCTATGGCATTTGGAATAACTTCCTTGGCAGCATTTATACCAGTTACCGCTGCTTTATTATGAAGTGGTGCAAGAGTTGCTAATTCACTGATTTTACTTACAGCATCATCATCTGCAATAACTGTTTTATCAAAGTAATCACCACCTTGAACAATTCGATGACCAATTCCCTTAATTTCATCAAGTTTTTTAATAATTTTATTCTTTTTTAGTTCTTCAACTAATATTTCAAAGGCTACTTTATGATCAGGTAAAACGATTTCTTTACTATACTTATTATCATCTAACTTAATAGTATAACTAGACATTTTCTCCCC
Organism: uncultured Erysipelotrichaceae bacterium; assembly: GCA_902783985.1. Classification (GTDB taxonomy): domain Bacteria; phylum Bacillota_I; class Bacilli_A; order RF39; family UBA660; genus RUG12783. Next base: position 22,583 of record CACZTI010000085.1, read on the forward strand.
AATTCTTTCAAATAATCCTGAAATTAAAACTTTTTCTTCAGGCATTTCATACATCTTAAATTTAAGTGATGAACTACCACAATTTACTGCTAATATTTTCATATATATCTCCTTCTTTTCGTAAATATTATACTATAAATACTAAATAAAAAAAAGTCCTAATCTATCTTTTTTTGATAAATAAGACTTTTTTCTTAGAACTTTATTTTTACATCTTGATATTCAAATGATGGTAAATCTACTTGTTGAAACCCAAATATTCCAGCAATAATAGAACTTGGGAATGTTAACACTAAATTATTATATGATGTTATACTATTAATATATATTCTTCTTGATGCTTCTATTTCTTTTTCAACATCACTTAATTCTTTTTGAAGTTTTAAGTAATTTTCCCCTGCTTTTATTTCTGGATAACTCTCTATTAAAGCTAGATATTTATTATAAACATTATTTAATTCATTCATATCTTTTTCATTTGGTTTATCAGAAAAAGATGAACGAAGTTTAGCAATATTTTCTAATGTTTCTTTTTCATGTTTAGAATATCCTTTACATACTTCTACTAAGTTAGGGATTAAATCAAATCTTTTCTTTAAATATACATCAATTAATGATTTATTTCTTTCAATTTTCTTCTTTTTTTCTACTAAACTATTTCTAATTGCTATAATAATCATTATAATCAATAATACAATAGCTAAAATAATATATATTTCTTTCATCTAAACCTCACTAATCAAACATTTTCTTTTCTATAATTTCTTTAACTTTTTCCATAACTTTTAATGCTTCTTGAAATACTGCAATAGATTCCATTATTTTTTCTTTTTCAACATTTTTATTAAATGATTTAGTAAATCCATCACCTGATAAAAATCTAATATACAATTTATCATGAATTATTCTAATATCAATATCACCATAACTATTTTTTTTAAGTTCAACAAATTGTTCCATAATATCAGGAGTTAAAACTTTATAAGCTTGTAATTCATTATCAGAATAAGCCACAAATAATTTATTAAATTCATCGTTTTCAAATTCAATATTTATGTATTTTTTATCAGAAAACCATGATGTTTTCATTCCACCAAGATATATTTCACAATTAATATCTTTGATATTCATTTTAGCAAGTGAACCAGAATATTCAGTTATTGTGTGAGTATCTCCATCACTATCTTCATGTTCTGATTCAATAAGAATATCAGCATAATAAAAACCTTTTTTTAAATTGGAAATCATATCTTCAGAATGAAATCTATCACATCTTTCTGGAAAATGACATATATTATATTCTGATTTTGTAAAACCACCATTAACATTATAATCAAAATCACTATCATAATCATCTAATATTTTATTAATAACTATATTATAAATATCATTCTTTTTATCGCTATAACAATAAATATTTATCCCCAAAAATACTAATGGTATAAATATTAATACATAAGTTAAAATTTTATTTTTAAAATAAAAACATAAAATTATACAAATAATCAATATTATTACAGACAAAAGTATTTTTGATTTATAAGAATCTATTCCTTCTAAATTTTCATCAACTATCTTTTCTATTTTTTCTCTGTTGCTATTGATATATTTATTATTTAAAGTAATATTTTTTCTATCTTTTTCATGTTTTATTGATTTTTTTATAATATAGAAAATCATAATTATCATTAATATGATAGCTACAAAAAAGAAAATTTTGGTAAAATTATGCATTTTATTAATATCTTCCATATATACCACCTAAACTAGATATAAATTTTATATCTCTATTAATTCATATTCAGTATTTCCTAAACCTAAACTTTTAGCATATTCAGTAATATGACGACCACATCTTGTATCAATTCGCTCTTTTATAGAATCTGTTCCTTCTTCATGTGTTTTCCAAATAGCATCAATAAAGGCTTGGTCATTGGCAACTGGATCAAGACTTGCAAAAATACCAATATCAGCAATTACGGGATTTCCTTGATGAGCATCACAATCACAATCAAGAGATATGGCATTGGCAACTGTTATATAAAGAATCTTTTTATGATTATCTTTTAAATAATCACTAACTGCAGTAGCAGCTTCTGCCATACTTTCAATAAAATCTTTTTGTTCATAAGGCATACTCCAACATAAGTTAGGATCTTCTGTTTTTCCACAACTATGAATATAAGCCTTACCATTTCTTGATGCTATACCAATAGATTGATTTTTAAGATTGGCTCCAAATCCTCCCATAGCATGACCTTTCCCATGAGCAAGATTTAGGATACTGTCATAGTTTTTAAAGTGTTCTCCTATAATATCATATTTTAAATGTTTGCCATTTTTAACTGGTATTTTAAATTCTCCTTCACCATCCATAATATCGACATCACTAAAATCAGTAAATCCATGTTCTTTAGCTACTTCTAAGTGATCTTCTTTGGTATTTCTAGCTCCATCATATGCTGTATTACATTCAATTATTGTTCCATGAAGTTTCTTAACAAGTGGTGCAATTAATTCTTTTTTTAAATAACCTTTTGATCCTCTTTCACCAGTTGATACTTTAACTCCCACTTTTCCATCTAAAGTAACCCCTAATTTTTCATAAATTTCAATTAGTTTTTCACTAGTTATTTCCTTACTAAAATACACTTTACTTTTTTCCATGTTCCTCCTATTTCACCATATCTAAATATATTTTTTCTTTATCAAAATAAATATTTTGAGTATTATTATACATTTTACTTATTAATTCTATTTTATTTATAAACATTTCTACATGTGAATTAGATAACTCTTCAAATTTTTCTTTAAACTTATCTTTCATATCCTGACCAATATTTTTTAGACTATCACCCTTTTGATTAAACCAAGTATCTACTTTCTTCTCTTTTATTGTTTCTACTTTTTCAAGTAATCCACCTAATGCTTTACTAACATCACCAGTTATTGATACTACATTACCTTGAATAGATTTATTTGCAGATTTAGATACATAGTCAAGTGCTTTTTGATATAAATCATTATATTCCTTAACTAAATTTTCTAATTCATCAATTTTGGATTTTAGAAAATCATTTTTAAAATTTTCTAATAACATTATTTCCATAAAAGTAGAGAAACTATATACATATAAAGATAATCGATAATAAGAAAAGTTTTTTTCTAATTCACTTTGTTTTTCATCAATATTTTTATTAGTCATAATAAGACTATTTTTATTTATATTAACATTAATAAGTTTTTGATATTGTATTATTTTATCACTTGCTTCTTTTTTAATATTTTTAACCTGGTTATAATTGATATTTATAAACTGTTCATCATCCCAATTATATTTATATTCATTAACTAAATTATTAAGTGTTTTAACAGAACTTTCTATTTTAGCTTCACTTTCACTTTCCAAAAAAGTTAATATTTTCTTACTTATTTCTTTTATTTCATTAACATCTTTTTCAATTTCACAAAGAGCTATTGTCATCATAATAGTAGCTGGATCAAAACCTAATTTCTTTAAATTTTTAACTTTACTTTTATTTTTTGGATCATTAAAAAAATCGACTACTTCTTTTGCTCCTTTTATTCCACTTATTTGATATAAAACATTATCATTTTTAGTTTTTTTTCCATTTTTATTATTAGAAAAAGCATTATAATATTCTTTAAAATTATCATTAATACCAACTAAATCACTTATATATACTGATAGGCTATTATCCTTGATATCTTTTTCTTTAACAGTAGAAAGCATGTAATTAGCATCATTTTTAATACTTTCATTTTCTTTATTTTCACTTTTTAATTCTATTTCTTTTTCTTCCGTTTTGCTTGTTTCATTTTCATTATTTTTTTTTAAATACATCAAATAATCCCATTTTTATCACCTTATCATCAAATATTTCTAATAATGTTTTATTTTTTTATTAATAAAACCTGTTATTAATCCAACAATTCCACCTATTACACCACCAATGATAGTTCTTGTAATAACTTTTTTCCAGTCAAAACCTTTTTTATCACCAGTCATAGCTTTCATTACATCTTCACTTTCATCTTTATATTCATCAAGAATTTTAATATCAGCAGAATCAATTATCTTTTTTAAAGCATCTTTTTCTTCTTGGATAAATTCATCTTTTTTCTGCAATTGAAAATTATAACCTCTTCCATTTACAATTGTACAATAGTTTATAATATTATAACCTTTTATATTATCACTATACTCTCTTACTAGATATGTATATTTATTTTTGTAAACCTCTGATTTATCTAATCCCACTTCTTTTGCTAGTTTTTCACCTAGTTCATTTAAAAATGATTCTGGAACATTTGACAAATTATTTATCATATCTTTTTCTTCAGGAATAATGATTAAAATTTCATGAGAAAAATCATCAGGTACAATATCAAAATAAATAGAGTTTTTACTCATATTATCCTGCATATATTCTTCAGTAATACCAAATTCTTTTAAATCGGCATTATCTTTTATATTATTTCTTGTAAAAACCATATAATTATCAACATTAATTGTTAAGTTAATACTTGAGTCTTGATACTCCATACCAAAAACAAATATTGGAAACATCAATATTAATATCATAATTAATCTTTTCATCAATTCACCACTAATTCTATTTTACCAAATTTTATATAAAAGAACAATGATATCTTCAAATATTTTCATCTACTTATACCAATTGTTTTTAATATTCTTTGTAAATAATCTTTATCATTATTTTCATAAATGCAAAAGCATCTTTTACCAAGTTCTTTAAAACTTGCCCCACATGAATATAGTTTATTTCTATCAAGAATTATAAATCGATCATGAAATGAGTTATTATTTATAAATCTTACATTGTTATACTGTGATTCATATTTCTTTTTTAATATTTCATTGATATTACTTGAAACTATTATTATTTTTTTATTAACATTCTTTAAAATATCCAATAACTCCTTACCTGCATAATTATCTATTATAATTATTTCTTCAGATGTTTTATTAAAAATATCTAATAGTAAAGAATAAGCATCATACAATTCTTTTTCAAAAAATATTTTGGAAAGTTCCTTTTCTTTAAAACTATCTAATGTATTTTCTAATACTAACAATCTTTTTTCATGATTAACTAATATTTCATTATTACTTGTATTATTTGCAAAATACTTTCGCATTTTAACAAAAGCATTAATTATCTCAATATTTACCTTAACTGCTATATCACTTTTTAATAAACCAGATAACATCATTATCCCCTGTTCAGTTAACACATAGGGCAAATATTTTATATTGTAGCCACGTGAATTATTACTTTTGTTCAAGGTCACAATTTGTGACCTTGAAGATAATTCATCTATTTCATCATTTGTTAATTGAAAACAAAAACTACTTGGAAATCTATTAATATTTCTTTTAATGGTTTGATTTAAAACTTTCGTTTCAACTTGATAAAGTTTAGCAACATCACTTGATAACATTACCTGCACTCCTCTTATTTCATAAATCATGTTTTCTATATGAATTGCTTCTTTTTCTATTACTTCGTTCATTATAAATGCCTCCTCTCAAAATAAAGAAAAAAAGAGTATTCCTCCCTTTAAATCCAAAGGTCGGTATACTCCGCAGCATGCATGTTTTCATTTTGCCTCTAAAAACACACCTTAGCGTCCAAATTTTCCGTTTAAATATCAGGCAAACTATTTAATACATATTAATTTTATTATAATCCTTCCATTTTATCAATACTTCTATTAAAAATATTTTAGTTATTTTCTTTCCAAAATTGTGACTACCTCACAGTGATAAGTCTTCTTGAACATATTAACCAAATAAACCTTTTTTATATTATAATTATCTTTTAATAATTCTAAATCTCTTTTAAGTGATATCATATCACATGATATATAAATTAAATAATTTGATTGTATTTCTTTTAAATATTTAATTGTGTTTTTATCTAATCCATTTCTTGGAGGATCAAGAATTATTAAATCAATATCTTTAAATTCATTTAAATAATCTTCTACTTTACCATTTATTATTTTAATATTACCTATATTATTATTTTTAATATTAATTAAAGCATTATCACATGATTCTTTATTAATCTCAATACCAGTAATATTTTTAGAATAGTTATTTAAAAGGATTCCCCAAAGAGATTCTCCACAATATAAATCTAACATATTATTAATATCTTTATCTTTTAGATATTCTTTAATAATATTTAAAATATGAATTAAACCTTCTTTATTAACTTGAAAAAAAGCTTCTTTTGTTATTTTAAATACTTTATTATCTATAATTTCTTCTAAATATCCCTTACCATTAATAACTTTATCTTTAACAATAATGATATCTACACCACTTAAATAATTAATAAATTTATCATCAACATAATTATCTAAATATAATAATACTTTATCTAAATTACATTTAATAATTATTTTAGAAACATTATATTTACTAAAATCAATATTATTTAATTTATCAATTATTTTATTAATTAAAGGATTTACTATTAAACATGAATTAATATTAATAATATCATTGGTTTTTTCTTTATAATAACCTATTTTATTATCTTTAATATGTAATGTTACTTTATTACGATAATTATCTATCGTATCAAAATATCCATCACATTGTCCTAGTAATTCTTTGGCTTTATTTATTTTAAAATCTTTTTCTAAAGAATCTTTAGCATGCCAAAAATCACAACCACCACAGTTATTATAATAAGGACATTTTGGTATTATTCTATCTGGACTTTCTTTAATAATTTTACTTATTCTTGCTTCACTATATTTTTTCTTATCTTTAATTATTTCATAATCAATAATATCATTAGGTAAAGCTTTATCAACAAAAATAACTTTATTATTATCTTTAATTATTCCTCTTCCATAATAATCTAATTTAATTACTTCTTTATTCATTTTTTCACCACTAAGAATATCATATCATATTTTTATTTATTTTTAAAAAATATTGTGTGTTATATATTTAAAAAAAAATACCATATTAATAATGGTGAATTATGGATATTTATAATAATATATTAGAAAATACAAAAAATATAAAAGATTTAATAACTAAAGAAATTAAGATAAATAATAATACTTTAAATATTATTTTAATAGAAACAATATGTAATAGTGAAATAATTAATAATTATATATTAAGAAGAATTGATAAGTTAGAGAAAGAAAATAATATTCTAGATTATTTTTTAAATAATATTCCATCTATTAATATTAAAAAAATTAAGGATAATGAAGTATTAGCTATGTTATTAAATGGCTTTACAATAATCATTATAAATAACAAAGATATAATTGCAATAGAGACAATTAATAAATTAACAAGAGGGATAGCAGAATCTAATTTTGAAAAAACCATTACAGGACCAAAAGATAGTTTTATTGAACAATTTAATACTAATGTTGGATTAATAAGAAAAAGAATTAAAAGCAATCATTTAAAACTAGAAACAATAAATATTGGAAAATATACTGATACTAAAATAGGAATTATGTATATTGATGATGTTAGTAATTTATATTTTAAAGATGATATCATAAAACAATTAAATAAAATAAATATCGATGGAATAATTGATGCATCATATCTTAAAAAATATTTAAATAAAAGTAATAGTTTATTTCCAACTATTAAAGAAAGTGAAAGACCTGATTTAATATCTAAAGAATTATTAGAAGGAAAAATAGTTATTATTACTGATAATAGTCCTGGTGTTTTAATACTACCAACTTTTTTTATTGATTATTTTCATACAATAGATGATTATTATCAAAAAAGAGTTAATGTTACTTTTATTAGAATTATTAGATTAATATCCTTTATTATTGCAATATTTATTCCTTCTTATTATATTGCTATAACCACATATAATGTTGATTTTATCCCAATTAATTTATTAGTTAATTTTATAAGTCAAAGATTAACTGTTCCATTTCCCGCTTTTATAGAAGCTTTTATTATGATAATATCTTTTGAAATATTAAGAGAAAGTGATATTAGAATACCTTCTAATATGGGAAGTAGTGTAAGTATTTTAGGAGGATTAGTATTAGGTGAAGCTGCTGTTAGTGCAGGGATACTTTCTCCCATGATGATTATAGTAGTTGCTATTTCTGCTATATCAGCCTTACTTTTTCAAAGTATTGAAGTTGTAAATGCTATAAGATCATATCGTTTTTTATTAATTATTCTCGCTACTATTTTAGGATTATTTGGAATATTTATTGGTTTTATTTTAATAATTATTAATCTTTCTAATACCAAAAGTTTTGATAAAGATTACTTATATCCCTTCTCTCCTATTAATTTTAATGAACAAAAAGATGGATTTGTTAAATTAAAAAAGAAAATATTAACAAGAAATCCCATTGTTAGTAAAAATAGAATAAGAGGTGTTTAATGAAAAAAATAATAATTATATTAATATTACTATTATTAACAGGTTGTAATAAATATACGGAACTTAATGAACTAGCCATTATTAAAAGTATTGGAATTTCTAAGAATGACAATTACACTTTATATGCAGAAATAATTACTGATATTAAGGATAATGAACCAATAACGGAGATTATTGAAGTATCAGATAATAAGATAGATAATTTATTTAATAAAATAAAATTATTAGTTAATAAAGAAATATATTTTTCTCATATAGATTTAATAATATTAGATTTTAATTTAAATAACAATGATTATAATAATTTAATTAAATATTTTATAAATCATCATGAATTTCGAAATGATTTTTTAACTATTTTATCAAGTGATATTAAAAGTATTTTAGATAATTCTAAATATGATGAAATTGAAGAGTTGATAATTACTAATAAGGAAAGCAAAGATGTTATTAAAAAAACTTTTGAAGAATTAATTAGGGAATACTTAGATAATCATGAATTTACTCTATCAAGTATTAAATATGAAGATAAAATTATCTTTGATGGTAATTATCATTATAAAAATGATAAATTAAAGGTGATTAAATGAAAAAAATAGAAATTAATATTTTATCTTTTATCTTAATGGAATCATTAATTTTATTATTCTTTTTTAAAGAAAATATTTTAAATATAATTATTGGTAGTATTATTGGATTAATATTAATTATTTTATTAAGAAATATCAAATTTAATAAAGTAATTAAAATATCTTTATTAATTATAAGTATTATTATTTATCTATCATCTATTTATTTAGTTAGTGATTATATAAGAGAGAATATTCTTAAATTCTATTCCGAAATAATAATCATTATTATCTTAATTATTTTAAGTATTCATCTATCTATTAAAGGTTATCATACCTTTATAAAGTCATTACAACTTTCTAGTTATATCTATATTGTTTTAAAAATAATCTCTATTGTTTTATCTATTCCTAATATTAATATAGGTAATTTAAATATTAAATTATTAGATGAATTACAAATAAATATAAATTCTTTATATATAGGTCTATTTATAACTTATCTTTATTTAGGTATTAAATATTTAACAGATTTTAAATTAAATATAAAAAATTATGTTATTAGTATATTTAATCCTATATTTATAAAAATATTATCATTATTTATATTAGGTAAAACATTATTTTATTTATATGATTATCCATATATTAATATTTTAAAAAGAATAAAATATCTAGATTTTATAGAAAGAATGGAAGGAATATTTTCCCTATTTTATTTAATTAGTTTTTATTTCTTTCTATCATTTAGTTTAATGTTAGTTATCGATATATCAAAGAATTTATTTATAAAGAAAAAAATATAGTATGTTTATATTCATATATAACAATGAATTATATCCAATATTAACGACATTTGCTTGTACTGTTATAGAACTTGCTCTTGTTATTATTACAGCATTTTCTAATTCAGTTAATTCTGATGAATCTAACTACGATAATTATATTATAAATTAAAAAAAGATTAGTTTTTAATTTTACACTAATCTTTACATTATTTTACAAAAAGAAGTCAATTATTTAGACTTCTTTTCATTATCCAAAATCATTTGGACTTCATCAATTGATAAATTAGCTGATTTACTAATTAAATCTAGTGTTGCACCATTTTGATAAAGATTATTTACCATTTTTTTGATTCCTTGCTCAATACCTTGCTCAATACCTTGTTCGATACCTTGCTCGATACCTTGCTCGATTCCTTCTTTGATACCGTCTTCGATACCTTTTTGATGTCCATCTTGATAACCTTTATCAAAACCTACTTTTTGATGGTACTCCATATCAAGTCTTGTAATCTCATCATTACTTAAATATAGTGGCATTCTTTCTCTTCCTGCTATTTCCTCAGCATTTTTAATTACTTTCTTCATAAAATCATCATCCTTATAAATATCATCTTTTTCCTCTTTGTCACCACAAATTAGAAAATATAAAAGTTTA
>CACZTI010000086.1 GCA_902783985.1 uncultured Erysipelotrichaceae bacterium
ACTTAGAGCATACTCAAAATCTTTTTGTTTTTTAGCTTCTAATGCACATGATAAATAGAATAAATCTCGTTCATAAGAGTTTCTAAATTTCATATCATTATCATACAATAATTTAAAACATTCTTCAATATTTATGCATAATATTTCCTGTTTTTCTGTCAAGATATGATTATATTTATTTTGTAAGTAATAATAATCAAATAAATCTTTATGAATATCATCAGCATAAAAATTATTAAAATTAACTAATAAAACTTTTTCTAATTCTTCATAGTCTTCCCCACTTTCAAGTTTAGATGTAAAGAGTCTATTCATATAAAATAAATTACGATTCATTATGGTTTCATATAAACTATCTCTAATATTAATTTCAATTATTAATCCTACTTTATTGGTATTAGTATTAAAATTAACAATAATATCACATTCTGTTTTCTTTTTACCTATTTGATAATTATTTTGTCTTGGATTTACAAGATCAATGTTTCCTTCAACTTCTTTATATGGAATACCTAATACAAGTGATACTAAAAAGTTTAGTGGTTCCATTCTATTGGGATTAGTAAACATTATTCTAGCTGCTTCATCGAATGATAAAGGTATCTTCTCTCCTGGTCCTAATTTATATTTTTTATTTTTATTCATATTCCTCCATTTGTAATCGATTACTTCTTGCATGCACCTAAATCATATCGAAAATATCTAAAAAAAGTCAAATCTCTTCAAAATAGAATTTGCTATAAAAAAATAGAACAAATTGCTTTTTTGTTCTATTAAAATTTCTAATTTAAATTAAATTATTTTTAAAATATTGATTTTATACCATAATTTTAAATTTTTAAATTTTACATAATTTTACATATTATTTTTCATATCCCATATTTTATATGATGCTATTATTATTAACAAAATAGATAAAATAAGATAATTAATAGTAAAATATTTAATTGTACTATCCATAACTACTATTTTATCATAATATGTTTTAAAAACAATAACACCTAAATATAGGGTATATCCCATTTGCATAATGTTATATACAAGATCTCTTTTATAATTCATCTTTTGGGATAACACTTGCTGAATAATTAATATTGAAAAAAGAATAAATATTATTAAATAAAGATATCCTACTAACCCTACTTGGGTAATATTTTTTATTAACATAAATGTTAAAACAAGAGATATTACAAAGAAAATCATTCTTAAATAGTAAAATATTTTTTCTATTTTTTTCAAATAAATACCTCCTAACTTTGTAATTTTTGTGGTGTTTCCGAACGATATATATCACTAAACTCAAGAAAGAAACGATTTATTTCTTTTTTTATTACATCAGGATAAACTAATTTAGTATTTTCTATTGCTTTTTTAATATCTCTTATCCCTACTTCTTTTTTATTATCAAATACGGCATAAGAAAATGCTTGTTGAAGAATAGTTAAAGCGATATCAGGATACCTTGCGGAATATTCATATACTCTTTTATATTCACTAGTTAAATCAACAATAAATGTCATTATTTTTTCTTGAATAAATGGTGTATATTTAAGTTTTGCTCCAGTCAACTTTTCAAATTTAGGAAAAGTTCCCATAAGTATTTTAATTGTATGTTCTCTCGTTGGTTCCTCTACATCAATTTTTGTAAATCTTCTTACAAAAGCTTTATCTCGTAATATATATGTGTCATATTCGTCAGATGTGGTAGCTCCTATTATTTTGATATTACCACGATCTAATCCTGGTTTAAATACTTGAGCAAAGTCCATAGAATCACTATCATTTCCTGTATCAATTAAAGTATGAATCTCATCAATAAATAAAATTAATTTTTGATTATCTTTAATTTCATTTAATAAAACAGTTATCTTTGGTTCATTGGTACCAGGCATAACCCCTATAAGTGATGCTGTATTAAGTTTATAAATACTATATCCTTTTAAAGCATCTGGTACTTCCCCTCTTTTAATACGATAACCAAGTCCTTCTACAATCGCTGTTTTACCAATACCTGGTTTACCAACCAATATTCCTGATTTTTCAGGTGTTAATAAAACTAAAATTAACTGTTTAATCTCTTCATCTCTTCCAATAGCAGGATTTGTTATATATTCTCTTTCAGTAAAATTTTCTCCATATTTTTCTAATAAACTATCATTCATTATATCACCTTTTATTCTTTAATAATTATATCATTATAGAAATAATTTATCAACATTTTTAGTAGGAATCATCATTTCTATTTCTTTTTTAGTTTCTATTACAAAGGTTCTTTTAGTATCATCATATTTTTCCCCATCCAAACACCATGGTTCAAAATCATCATTAAAAGTTATTTTAATATTATCTGTTTTATAGCATTCTACACCACTAATATATGATATATCACTTGTTTTTAAAGTATAAAAAGCCCTAGCTAATTTTCTTAATTTACTAATACTACAAAACATTACTTCAAACTTTTTATCATTAAGTTTCATATCACGATAAAAATTATTAATACCTGCAATACGATTAGCGTTGGAAATAATGATAAATGTAAAATCACCATTATGTTTAACACCATCTATTTCATAAGTTACATTATATTTTTTAGTTCTCTTAAATAAATCCTTAGATCCATTAATAAGATAAGCAGCATGTCCAAGTCTTTTCTTTAATTTTTGTGGTGTTTCATAAGGTATCTCCATAAATTTACCAAAACTTGCAACATAAACAAAATAACGATTATTAATAGAACAAATATCTACTTTTTTTACTACACCAGACAAAATGGCATCAAAGTTTTTTATGATGTCATTTGAAAGTCCATACATATGACCAATATCATTTGTTGTTCCCATTGGAATATGACTTAAAATAATTGGAGTTTTTCTTTTAAAATTACCATTCATTACTTCATAAAATGTTCCATCTCCACCAATAGATATCAATAAATCAGCTTCGACATTTAAAACAATTTCTTCAGCATGATTAGGATACATTGTATAATATATTTTGCCTAAATAGCCATATTCTTTTAATTTATCAATTATTTTTCCTTCATTTTTTTTCGTTCCTCGACCACTATTAGGATTAATTACAACCGCACATATCTTCATAAACTTCCCTTTCTAAAACTTATCTTCAATATTATTTGGTACTTTATCATTAATTATTGCATTAACTATTTTTTCTTTTTTAGTACTTGATACTTCTCTTCCAGTTAAATTACTTAATTCATCAATAACTTCCAATAAAGTATTTTTATCTTTCATATTACCATTTTGTAATTTACTTGCTAAATTTAAAATCGTATTTTTATTAATATTAGTTTTACTTTCTACTTTTTTAAATAAACTTTCATTCACTATAGCCTCCACTATAGTATATGAAATCTATCTAAAGAAGTCCCATTTATCATGATTATCATCATCATCTTCTTCATATTCATGATCTTTTTTGATGATATCTTTTATTATTTCATTATTTATATTATTTTTAATATATTGATTTTCATCACTATCTATTTCTTTTCTTCCTATTTTTTGATAATCCTTTAATGGATCAATACTTTTATTATTAAAATTATTTTTTATAATCATTCTTCATCACCTCTATTTTTAAATGTCAAAATTACTGGTGTTCCATAAAAATCAAAAGCCTCTCTAATTCTATTTTCTAAATATCTATAATAAGAGAAATGAACTAAACCTTTATCATTAACACGAAAAACAAATTTAGGTGGTTTAACTCCTTCTTGATTAACAAAATATATCTTTAATCTTTTACCCTTATATGATGGTGGAAGTTTCAATAAATAGGCATCTCTTATAACATCATTTAAAACATTAGTTTTAACTTCTTTAGTAATACTTTCACTTACTTTAACTACTTCTTCCATAATTTTATTAATATTTTTCTTTTCTTTAGCGGAAATAAATACTATTGGTACATAAGTTAAAAAATTAAATTCTGTTCTTAATAATTTTTCATATTCCTTCATACTCATTGAATTTGGTATATCCCACTTGTTAACCGCAATAATTAACCCTTTTCCAAGACTTTCCGCCATTCCAATAATATGTTTATCATGAGTTATAATACCATCCACTGAATCAATTACAAGAATACAAATATCACTTCTATCCATCGCTTTCATACTACGAAGCAAACTATATTTTTCGACATTTTCATATACTTTACCACTTTTTCTAATACCAGCAGTATCAATAACAACATATTCTTTTCCATGATATTTTAAATAAGAATCCGTTGAATCTCTTGTAGTCCCCGAAACATCTGATACAATAGCTCTTTCTTCATTAAGTAAGGCATTTACTAAACTACTTTTACCAACGTTAGGTCTTCCGATAATCGAAAACTTTATTCTTGAATCAGTTTCTTCGGAAGTATAAATAGGAAAATCTTCACAAACTTTATCAAGAAGCTCTGATACCCCACGATTATGTTCACCACTTATAAATACCACATCATCAAAACCAAGTTCATAAAAATCATATTTATAATCATCGCTTTTCTTATTATCAGTTTTATTAACGGCAACAATAACTTTTTTACCAGAACGTCTTAACATATCACGAACTACTAAATCATTTTCATTAATACCTTCCAAACCATCTACAAGAAAGATGATAACATCAGCCTCATCAATTGCTATTTCTACTTGAACCTTAATTTCATTATTAAACAATTCTTTAGATACATCAATACCACCAGTATCAATTAAATTAAATTTATATTTACCATACTCTGCTTCACTATAAATCCTATCTCTTGTAACACCCGGAGTATCCATAATAATAGATATTTTTTTACCTACTATTTTATTAAATAAAGTACTTTTACCAACATTAGGTCTACCTACTAATGCCACTGTTTTCTTTTCCATAAACTTCACCACCAACATTATACTAAATTTTTAATAAAAAGTAAAACAGTAAGAAACGAATCTTACTGTTTATCATCAATAACTTAATTATTCTTTATAATCTCTTATTCTTCTTTGCAATCTTAATTAATTTACTAACAATTTTTTATTTTTTATAAATAAACATCATTTTCTTTCATTTTCTTATTATCACACTTATTTTTCTATCAACACTATCGACCAAAGGCCGATAAATCACAGGAACTCCTTTTTAACTTGTGTATTTTACCACATACGGATTGGTTTTAGTCCCATCTCCTCCACTTTCAAACTCCGTTCCTGATTTGAGTGAAACTACAGGACGGGCACCACTTGCACTATCGGCACTGTTGCCGTTCAAACTGCCTGCGAAATACACATAGAATTCATAAGCACTGTCATAGCTAAAGTGAGAAGGAGAAAGCTCACGATAATGATTTCCTGTATATAAATAATATTTATTATTATTTGCATATGAATTACCTGCTGCACCTGCTAAGATTATTTCATCCGTTGTTAATAATCCTACAGGATAGGTTAACTTTCCATTTCCTTTTTCACTACTTACTGTAAACCTGTCTTCTTCTTTAGGACAGGTAAATACTGGGACATTTGTTGTATTATACCAACTATTTAATGCTCTTGTTCTTGCATTAAAGTATATATATGTTGTTAATCCACCATTTCCAGAGGTATTATCAACATTGGGATTCCATCCGCTTTTAAGTAGAGTATTACTTCCATTTTCTTGAAAACTTCGATCATTACAGTATACTGTATCTTCTAAGTAACTTGTATAACTTGTAAGATTATTTTGATACCATGTATCAATTGCTGTTTTTATTCTAGAATTTGTATTATTTAATTCATAATTTTGATTTATCGCTCTTGCTTTTACTTCACTTGTTCCATTGCCTGTCATTTTATAAATGGCATCTTCGATTTTTTCTCCATCTGTTAATTTTATATGATAATAACTAGAACCACTTACATAATAGTAATATCTTACTGTTGCACAAGATCCAGCTGGATCTGTTAAATCACAAGAATAATGATGTGATGCATCTGGTGATGTTACATCAGCTCCTGTTAGGGTATATGTATTTGTTGTATCATCATAGTTTACTCCACTTCCAAAATATGCTCCCGTTGTTGGTGTTGTACTACTTCTTGCATATCTTTTATTGTACATATATCCTACATCGGACATTGATGAATATGTTGAATTGAAAGCACTATTGCCTATTGTTGAAATATCAGTTGATGCATAAACATTGGCAATTATTCCATTAGATTGACTTGCTACTTTATATAAAATATTACATGTTCCTGTTTCAGTTGTTTGTTGACATGTATATGGATAATTTGTTACTATTGTTGCTATATTTGTTGATGCATTAGAGTTTGTTATCGGAACTTGAGTTATCTGATTAACTTTGGATTTTAACTTGTATGTTACACCATTTCCAGAAGTACTAACAATTTCATAATCATCGGCATAATAGTAACCTGTACTTTCATACAAACTGGTAGTTGATAATACATAATCTTGAAATTCTCTTGTTGTTCCACAATTATATGTTATATTATCGCCACTTCCTGTGATATCTGGTTTTCCATTATATATCATTTTAATACCACCAGTATCTGTGGTTCTAACTATTTGCCAACAAAATCCTCCAAAGATAACATTATTATTATCTACTTCTCCTCGGTAATATACAATATCAGTATTACCTAGTTTATATAGACCTTTTCCATTAGTATCGCTTGATATATTACCAAAGTTTATTCCGGTATCAGGTTGTGCTAATTTTTTTAATTTGTTTACAGCATCTAATTCTTTTTCAGTAAAATCACCGAATACACTTACTTTAACATTACCATAGAAGTTCTTAAATGGATGATCACCTGTTGCATGATAATTAGCATTAGCTTCTGTATCACTTATTATTACATTTTCGTTTAACCATACCCTTAACATATATTTTCTTGTTATTTCTTCTGTTGTATTATGATCAATGGTATCCACCCATATTTTTCTATCATTAATACTATTAAAACTTTTAGCATCTACTACTTTTTTTATTTCATTATTATTAGAATCTAATTCTACTAAATCAAATACTAAATCAGCATCATGATATCTTTCTTTTGGTAATGGTAAATTATCTCCATAAACTAGTTTTATTTCATAATATACATCTTTATCACTAGTATTTTTACCACTTAATGTAAATGTCATATAGTTATCATTTCTTGCTCTTGCCTCTTCAGCTGTTTCTGGAAAAACATTAGTTAAATTAACTTGATTACCAGTTTCTCCCATAGTTAAATATATATCTCCTGCTACTAATTCACTATTTTTACCTACTTTAGTATAATTAAACCATGCATATGTTCCCCCTAATAACAAAACAATTACACTAACTATTCCTATAATCATTAATTTCTTTTTATTATTCATACTCTTCACCTATATTAATATTACAATAATCATTATTTTTTTTCAAGTATTTCAGATAAATTTACATGAATAAAAATATTTTTTTAAATCATTATAATTACGAGGTGAATATGGCAAAAAACAAAGTGGAAATATCCGGTGTAAATACAAGTAATCTCATTGTTTTAACCCAAGAAGAAACAAATGAACTATTTATTAAATATAAAAAAAACAATGATTACAACGCTAAAGAAAAATTAATTAATGGTAATTTAAAATTAGTATTAGCATCTCTAAAAAAATATTCTAATAGAACTGATAATTTAGATGATTTATTTCAAATAGGAGTTATTGGCTTAATTAAAGCGATTGAAAACTTTGATTTATCATATAATCTTAAATTATCTACTTACGCTATCCCAATGATTGAAGGAGAAATAAGAAGATATTTAAGAGATAATAATTTACTTAGAGTATCTCGTTCACTTAAAGATTTATCTTATAAAGCTCTTAAAATGAAAGAATTTTTAATTAATAAAAATAATCGTGATGTCACAACAAAAGAAATAGCTGATAATCTTGGAGTTAATGAAATAGATATTATTGAAGCACTAGAAAGCACATATAATCCAATTAGTATGTATAGTCCTATTTACAACGATGGTGGTGATACTATCTATCTTTATGAACAAATAGAAGATAAAAAAAATAGTGATGATTTTTCTTCTAAAATAGCATTTCATGAAGCATTAAAAAAATTATCTATAAGAGAAAAAAATATACTAAATGATCGATATATTATTGGTAAAACCCAGCTTGAAATATCTGATGAATTAGGTATTAGTCAAGCCCAAGTATCAAGAATTGAAAGCAATGCCCTAAAATCTCTAAAAAAAGTTTTAAAATAAAAAGTATTGATTATCTAATTCATTTTTAATATAATTAATATAAGAGGTGACATAAATGGATTATAAATATATTATAATTGGAGTTGTCTTATTAATTATTTTATTTGCAATATTAAAATCAATGAGAAAAGATGCTCACTTAGAAGTTAATAAATTAGTTGACTATTTAGGTGGCATGGATAATATTGTTGATACCAAAGTAAATCTATCACGATTTATAGTTACTCTTCGTGATACCTCAAAAGCTAATAAAGAAGAAATTCAAAAATTAGGAGCTAAAGGTATTGTAGAAATAGATAATCAATTAAAAATAATTTTAGGAAACAATTCTAAACAATTAAAAAGATATATTGATGAAATAAAGAAAAAATAAAAAGATTTCCAAAGAAATCTTTTTTCTTATTATAAATAACTTTTCCAAGTATTATAACTCATTAAATTATCATCCCATACCGTCATTCTTGGAACTTTATATGTATCCGTTACTTTAGGAGTAGCCTTACCCATTTTACCAGCTCTTCCAATAAAAGATATTTTAAAACCTGCTGTTTTTAAAGCCTTAATTGCGGTATCATTATAATCATAAAATGGAAAAGCTAAAGCAAATGGTTCAATACCTAATTTTTCACAAGATAATTTTAAATCTTTTACAATATTATCATGACCTGCACAAAGAATTGCGCCACCTTGACTACCACCTGCACATTGATAATTTTTATGTAAAGAATTAGTGTGTGATTCTAAATCAATACTAGATAAATTATGAAAATCTGTAAAATCTTTAAAATGTCCCGTAATAACAAACATTGTTCCATTAAGATTATATTTAGTTAATACTTCATCAGCAGCTTTATATAAATATCCATCATCAAAAGTAATAGTTACACCTTTTTCAATTTGTAAATTACCTTTTAAATACATATACATTTCTCTCATATTTAAAGTGAAATAATGATTATCAGATAAATATTTCATTTGTTTATCAAAAGATGATTTCTTTAAACAAATATAACCATCAGTACATTTATCATTTGTATCATAAATTCGATGATAAGCAAAAGTTGTTATTTTACTTTGATTCTTTTTAGTAGTATTTTCACTCTTTTTTATTTCTTTAACGTCTTCTTTATTAATACTTAATAATCTATTATCATATTCTACATAATATTTATTTTCATAATCTTTAATAATAATGGGAAATTCCATCTCTTCATTTAAAGTAATAATTTTTTTATCTTTATCATATAAAGTAAATTCTTTATTAGTTATAATATTTTCATTAAATGGCAAATAATTTTTATATCTATTACTATATTCTTGTAATTTATCTATTTTAGAAACATTTTGATAATCAATAAAATAATCTTTATCCTTAACCTTAAAATACTTTGTATCAAGATTTATTTTTATATCATCAAGAGTTAATTCTTCATTTTCATAAATCATTCCCGTTTCTTGATATTCATTATTATTCTTTATATATATTTTACTATCTTTATCTACTTTAACAAATGTATTATAATGACCCTTGATACTAGCGATTATTCTTTCTTCTTCATCTTTTTGTTTTTTGATATTATGTTCTCTTATAAAATAATAACTTCCACCACCTATTAATAATAATGTAATTAAAAGAAATACATAAACCTTCTTTTTTAATTTTCTTTTCTTTTTAGGTTTTATATCATCAATAATTTCAATATCCTTATCCATATTCTTTCCCTTTCTATTAACAATTACTATTGTACCAAATATTCTTAATAAAGTCTATTTAATATTAGAAAAAATAATGATAAAATATTATTAGAGGTGTATATGATATTTGCAACTAATAATCAAAATAAATTAAAAGAATTACAAAAGATATTTAATAATCAAGAAATACTATGTTTAAAAGATTTAAATATTAATATAGATATAGAAGAAACTGGCAATTCATTTTATGAAAATGCTCTAATAAAAGCTAAGACCATATATGAAATAACCCATATTCCAACAATTGCTGATGATTCTGGTTTAATATTTTATGAGATACCTAACTATCCAGGTATTTATACCAATCGTATCGAAATAGATGCAAAAAAACAAGGTTTAACAAGAAATGAATTATTAATAAAAAAAGGAAAAGAACTTGATGATAAACGCATTAAAGCAATTTGTAATTTAGTATACTATGATGGAAAAAATATTATATCAAGTGAAGGTGTCATGGAAGGTACCATAACTGATAAAGAGTATCCCGGAAATGGTTTTGGTTTTGATAGTATTTTTAGACTTAATGATGGAAGAATCGTTTCCCATATTACAGAAGATGAAAAAAATAAAATTTCACATCGATATCATGCAAGTGTTAAATTAAAAGAAAAACTTCAAAAAAAAGGATTGCTATAAAAAGCAATCTATTTTTCTACTACACCAATATATGGTAAATTACGATATTTTTGATCATAATCAAGACCATATCCTATAACAAATAAATCATCTATGACAAATCCTGAGAAATCAGGATCAATTTCCACTTTTCTTCTTTCTTTTTTATCTAATAGTGATACATCAACATATGATTTTGGATTCATTTCTTTAACATAATTTCTAATATATTTTAAAGTATATCCTGTATCAACAATATCTTCCACTAAAACAACATTTTTTCCATAAATACTCTCTGCTTTTAATGGAAATTTTAAATTAATTTTTCCAGTTGATGATTCACCTTCATAACTAGATACTCTTAAAAATTCTATTCTTGCATCACCTTTGAATTCTTTCACTAAATCACAAAAGAAAAATACCGCACCTTTCAAAGTACAAACAAATGTAACTTCCTCTCCTTCATATTTCTTATTTAATTCTTCTGCTATTTCCTTAATTCTCGCTTTAATTTCATCTTCTGTAAATAAAATCTTAATTTTTTCCATAAATACTCCTTTAATAATATAGATATTATATATCATTTTTTTAAGAAAAAAAAGACTATTTCACAAAAATATCACATTTCATTCATCAATTGAACATAATAGCATGCTACATTTATAAATGGGTAAGTTTATTTCTTATTATATTATGAGTTAAAACTCTTATGTAAACATATTATTAATTCTACACATCTAACCTCTTTATTTTTATTAACTATAATTTGTGAATTTACCCAAAAAAAGACCTTTAAAGGTCTTTTTTACATAATTTTTCTTAATTCATTTAATAAATTATCTTTAAAGTTATCATCAGTTATATTAACAACAATATCAAACTTATTATTATCAATAATTGTAGTTGCTAATAATCTCTCATTACTATCTCCCATAACAATATTTTTTACTAAATAAATATTAATTATTTTATTATTCGTATCTATTTTAATATCAGATAACACTGAATCTAATTCATTTAATTTAGTATTTATCAAAATATTATCATATGATGGAATAACATATATTTCTTTAAAATACTTAACCGCTTCATCATACATATAAACATTAACATGATACTTGTCATCTAAATCTTGTATCAAACGGTCATTTTTAAATTTATATTCTTTATCATTATTAGTATACATATCATAATTAGTTCGACTATCTTTTAAATAATCCCATATATATAAATAATTTTTATTATTTTCAAATACTGTAAAATATGCATAATTAGATAATTTAACATTAGATACATAACTATTATCACTAAAATCTAATTTTTTTTCATAAATAATTTTTCTTGTTTCTAAATTATAAATACGAAGTTTTTTATTTGTACTATCATATGTAAATAAATAATCTGCATCCTCACTAATCTTTAAATTAGAGTTTTCCGTTATATCACTAAAATAATATTCTTGATTATCAAAACGGAATTTTAAACTATCCATCATATATTCAAGATAATCATCTTTAATAATATCAATTCCATCATAATCTAAATAATAAATACTTTTATTACTCATATTATAAAGACATCCCAAACTTCTTTCATAATTATAAAATCTAAGATACGGACTACCATGATAAATTATTTCTTGAATATTACCACATGTTACCGATAATTCATCATACATTGTATTATTATAATATATTTTATTTTGATCAATTTGAAAAATATTATTGTTATATAAACCATATACTAAATTATCTTGATTAGAAGATATTGTTTTAAGTAATTCCAAATCATTATTAAAAACATATATTTTATTTGACATCTCACTTGTTAAATAAAAGTTACCATTTTCTTTAATAATTTTTATATCACCTAAACTATTACCATTATTAAAATGATATTCTTTAACTGTTTTATCATTGGTATAATCATATTTAATAAATGAATAATTATTTGTTAAAGATGTAACATAATAAATATATTTACCATCAATTAAAGTATCTATTGCATCATTATTACCAAAAATATCATATCGATATAAATTATCTTTTACCATCATTTTATTATCTAAACCATAATTAATACCATATAAAAGACGACATCCTACTATCGCTAAAACAAGCATAAATATATATATAAATTTCTTCTTCATTATACAACCTCTATATAATAATAACACATATTAAGAAAAAAGTTAAGAAAAAAATAAGCCAAATGGCTTATCTAAAACAAGAACAACTTCCATTGTCAATATTACTTACAACATTCTCTTCACAACAAGAATATTCTGGACGATATGTATGACGATATACATGATGATTAATTATCTTAGTTCTTATAGGGCAAACATGAGGAACTTCATGCATAATTGTTCTATGTACACATTTTTCTTGCATAGGTTCAACTATTGGATTATTAGGACAAGTATCACTCATATAATTCATATTGCTTCCTTGATTTGGCATATTAAAATCAGTATCATTATAATTATTCATATCTTCTGCAAAATAATTATTATTTATTTCAACATCACGATCATAACATCTATCTTGGAACATAATTACCTCCTCTTCAATTTATCGTATGATAGTTAACTAAAATAAGCAGTGCAATTACCTAGAATTAATTTAAAATAAAAAATAATTAGCCGAAACTAATTATTTTTATCTATTTTTTTAGCATGTAAAACCATTCTTTTAGTACCATTACCTGTACATGTTGAAAGGGTTAAAATACTATCACTGCCATTAACTTCTGTTTTATAATCATATACTGATCTTTTCTTTAATGTTTTAACAAACTTATCAAATTCATTATCATCTTTAAATTCAGTATTAATATAATAATCTTCTACTTTAATACTATATGTTGAAAATACTTGATAATACATTGTTTCATTTTCACTAACTAAAGTAATGATATGATTTTCTTTATTACTATACCAATTGTTTTTTATAACATTTCTAAGTGTTCCAAACATTGAACCATCTCTAGTATTATGACCATAAATAACGATATTTTTATCACTTCCATCAAATTTATTATGATAATCCATAAATATCCATCCAGAACGATTATTACTTTTATTAAAATTATGTTTTAAATAATAGCTATTATCATTTCCTTTTACAACCACATAATTAATATTAGTATTATTAACCGATAAATAAGCTACCGTATCACTATTTTTTTCTTTTAATTCCTTAAAATTAATATTATATTCATTATCAAGATTATTATCATCATTATTATTTTTATCAACAATTTCTACTAAGTTATTAAGTTCTTCTTTTATATCATTATTCTCTTTATTTTGAAAATACCAAATAATAATATTAACAAGCGATACGATGATTCCTATTATAAATATCATCATTAATGTTTTAATAAATATTATTTTCTTTTTATTCTTCATAGAAACTCCTTATTAGCAAAAATAGACTAGATTGTTGCTAGTCTATTTTGCTTTAATTATTATATTTTTTTATGTAATACTTTCCACTAACAAGTCCAATAATACTTATTAATAATGAAATCATATAAAGAATAATATTATCTCCTGTTTGAGGATTATCTGTTGGAGGTACATCTCCACCAGTAGGTAGGACATTATAAATAGTAAATCCTTCCTCCATATTTCCTTCATAATGAACTTCATAAGCTCCTGGTACTTCTTCAGAAACACTATACTCTATTAATTCACCATCATCATATACTGGTAAATCAGTAAATGTATATTTCCAATCATTATCTTTTGATAATGTTACTGTTTCATATTCTTTACCATTTGCAAGTAAAGTTACTGAAATAGTTTCTGGTCTTAAACCTTCTTGATTATTTACATCATCCCAAATTTTAGTAACTGTGGTACTTGTAGTTTCAGGAATATAACTATTTGTTAATGTAGTTATTAATCCGTTTACACTTGTGTCTGTTAATTCATATCCTTCTGGAAGACTTGCTTCACTCCAAGTATATACGATTTCTACTGATGTTCCATTTATAATTGCTGTTCCATTTTCATTTTCGTATTTTGGTAATCCTGTAATAGTTGCAGTCCATTCATTTTGTTCATTAAGTGTTACTGTTTGTCCATCACTTAATGTTACTACTAAACTTGTTGGACGTTTTCCATCTTGGTTGTTACTATCATCCCATACTTTCTTAACTGTGACACTTGTAGTTTCTGGATCATAACTATTTGTAAGTGTTGTGATTAATCCATTAATACTTGTATCTGTTAATTCGTATCCTTCTGGAAGACTTGCTTCACTCCATGTGTATACAATGGCTACTGATGCTCCATTTACGATTGC
>CACZTI010000087.1 GCA_902783985.1 uncultured Erysipelotrichaceae bacterium
CTATGTTTGCTATATAAAAAAACATCGGTGGTTGGACCAACTGTCGTTACTTGTATGTAATAATATATATTACTTAAGAGGGAAGCCTCCACTTCTAACTATGTTAAGCGGTGGGAGCAGGTCACCAAGATTGTAGGTAAGTATACAATTGATCTGACATCAAGATTTAAAAATGATTATAAAAAGATAAGAAAGCAGCATAAAGATTTAACTAAACTAGCATATGTTATATACAAATTAGCAAATGGTGAAGAACTAGAACCTAAGTTTAAGAATCACAGGTTAATTGACGATAAGAGATATAACGATTGCTTCGAATGCCACATAACTTCAGACTGGTTATTAGTATATAAAATAAAAGAAAATGAATTGGTCTTACTATTATTTGCAACTGGTTCACATTCAGACTTATTTTAATTAGAATGAGTCTTTTTTTAAAATTGAATAATATGATTATTGAAGAATATATTGAAATATTATATATTCTTTTTTTTACTTTTTTATTGATAAAAAAAATAATTGTGTTATACTTAGAATAGAGGAAATATGAAGAAGTTAAAGAGTGTTTTAAAAGAAGAAAATATTATTTGTGGTTATTTATATTTTTATATTCATTTTATTGTAGAACTAGTATGTTTTTATTATTTATCTAAGGTATCTAATAGTCCTATTGTTTGGCTAGTACCATTTTTATATGATGCTTTTGCTTTTGTACCACAAAGTATTATAGGATATTTTAAAGATAAGAATCCTAAAAATAATTTTGGAATTATAGGGGTTATTTTATTGTTTATTGGAATATGTATTTTTTCCTTTTTAGATATATCTAAATTTATATCATTATTCTTTATCTGTTTTGGTAATGCATTCTTACATGTAGAAGGTGCTTTTAATACTTTAAATGTAAGCAAGGGAAAACTATCTCACCCAGCAATATTCGTTGGTGGAGGAAGTTTTGGTGTAATAACGGGAAGAGTTTTAGCTAAAACAATGTTACCATCTTGGACAATGCTAATCTTTATCTTAACAATGATACCTTTTATTATTTATGCAAATACATTTATTGGAAAGAATAGTAATACTTTATCATTTAATTATGAAAGTAAGAAAGTTCATCCATTTATCATTATTATTTTAGCAGTACTTGTAGTTATTGTAAGAGGTTATATGGGATATGGTATTCCAACATCTTGGAATAAAACACTACTTCAAACGGTTTATTTATTTGTTATTATGGGAATAGGTAAATGTTTAGGTGGAATCTTATCTGATATGTTTGGTATTCGAAAAGTTGCAGTATTAAGTACCATATTTGCAATACCATTTCTATTAATAGGGGATAATTTAATGATTATATCGCTTCTTGGAGTTATGTTTTTTTCAATGACGATGGCAGTAACTTTAGGGATACTTGTTTCTGTATTAAAGAAAAATCCATCTCTAGCTTTTGGTCTTACAACAATTGGATTATTTTTAGGAACAGCACCAATATTCTTTATTAAGATAGTTAATAGTACTTTTAATAATATCATGATTGTTGTTTTATCAATATCGTGTAGTATAATTTTAGGTTATATTATTAGGAGGGAAGAATGATTAAGTGGATATATGAAGGAAGATTATTAGAAAATAAGGAAACATTATTTTATCTGGCAACATTAGTTATTATTTTAATTATTGTTATAACATTTATTCTTGTATGGAAGGAATTAAAAAAATATCATGAAAATAAGTGATTTACCAAGAATAATTATTTATAGTTTATTAATAACTTTAGTAATTGAATGTTTAATAGGATTAATACTTGGTTTTAGAAAAAAAGATTTATTAAATATCTTTTTGGTTAATATTTTAACGAATCCTTTACTTAATGCCATTACAGGAAGTGTTAATTATTATTTTGGATTAAGAATAAGAACAATTGTTTTAATTATTTTAGAAATAATAATTGTGATAACAGAGGGTTTTATTTATTATAAATATTTTGAAAGAAGAAAGATTAATCCATATATAGTTTCATTAATTTTAAATATTTCATCATTTAGTTTAGGAATGATAATAAATAATTTTATATATTAAAAAGGAGAATTTATGAAAAAAGTTTTATTATTATGTTTAATGATTTTAGGTTTTGGTTTAAATGTTTATGCAGATGCTGGAGGTCCTTCTGTGGCCCAGTATGATGTTTATGTATCAAATAAAGATGGTGCAGTGTGTTATGATGCAGAAAATAATAATTATAAAAAGACTGATAAGGTAATAAGTTATGGATCAATTGTAAGATTTTATAGTGAAACAAATGATAAGTATATATATGTTGATTATTATAATGATAAGGATGAATATCAATTTGGATGTTTCGTTGAAACAAAAAATCTTACTCCTAAAAATAGTGAATTTAATTTAAAAAGTGAAGATATAACTAAAATAAATCCTGTTAAAGCAGTGATACTTGCTAATGGTGGACTTAATTTAAGAAAAGGGCCAGCAACAATCTTTTCTAAGGTTACATTAATACCACAATATAGTGTAGTTACTTTAAAATATCGTGTAGGTGATTATTGGTATTACGCTGAATATAATGGTAAATCAGGTTGGATTACTGGTGAAAATGCATATTTTGGTATGAATAATGATGCTATTCTTTATTCTGTTAAAGATATTGAAATATTTAGTGATAAGAAATTAACTAAAAAGATTGGTACTATTCCTAAATTTACCGAGGTTACTAATTATTTAACATTGGTTACTTATGAACCAGCTTATTTTGTTAATTATAATGGTACTAAAGGTTATATTAAAAACACTACTTATAAAGTAAATGGTAAAGTTAAATTAAATAGTGATGCTACTTTAAATAAAAAAGATGGTAGTAAACAAACGGTTAAAAAAGGGGAAATATTAAATTATAGTATTGAGTCATGTGATAGTGAAGAGACAAAAAACACTTGGAATTTTGTATGTACATTCTATATTCCTAAATATGATGGAACCATTAAATTAGTTGATAATGATAATACTAATTTTACTAATCAGGGATCAATTTCTGATATTAAAACAAAAGGTTTTATTGGTGAAGGATTATTTGGTGAAAAGAAAGAAAATAATGTTGATACCAAAGAAGAAGTTAAATATGAAGAAATAGAAGATGCTAAAGTAGATCCTAAAGAAATAATTGATGTAAATGATATCAAAGAAGAAGCAAAAAAAGAAAGTAAAATAAATAATGAATTAATAATAATTATTGTTTTATCTTGTATTGTTCTTGCATTAACCATTGTTATTATCATAAAACTAGTTAATATTAAGAAAAAAGAAAAAGTAGTAGTAAAAAAGGAAAAATAATCATATTATAGAAAGGATTCTTATGAAAAAATATTTAAGTTTATTATTATTTTTAATTTTATCAATTGCCTTTAATGTAAAGGCAGATATGGGACCACCAACTATTGCTAAATTTGAACTTGTGGTATCAAATAAAAATGGAGCAACATGTTATGAAGAAAAAGATAATAAGTATGTGGCAACAAATAAAAAAATTGATTATAACAAAATAGTGTATTTGCAATACAAGTTATCTAATGATTATTACACCGTTTTAATAAAAAATAAAGATTTAATGGAAGAGGGATGTATTGTAAAAGTAAGTGATTTATCTCTTAAAGATAGTAAATTTGATGTAACTAATAAAGAGGTAAGTAAAATAGAACCTGTAAATGCTATTGTTCTAGCTGGAGGTGGTCTAAATCTTCGAAAAGGTCCATCAACAATGTATTCTAAAGTTACTTTAGTACCTGAAAAAACTGTTGTAAAACTTACTCATAATTCAGGAACATATTGGTATTACACTGAATATAATGGTAACAAAGGCTGGGGTACTGCAGAAAATGGATATCTTGGATTAGATTCTGATTATATTTTAATTAATATATTTAAAGATACTGAAATATTTAGTGATAAAAAGATGACTAAAAAGGTAGGTGTAATTCCTAAAGGTACTGAAGTAACTGATTATATATCCTTTGTTAAAAGTGCTGATGATTTTGCTCCATCATATTATGTTAATTATAATGGTACCAAAGGATATATAGGTGGCATGGATGTTAAAGTAGATGGAAAAATTAAATTAATGAAGGATACTAATTTGTATGATATTAATGATAAAGTAATAAAGACTTTAAAATCAGGTACATATAATTATTCAGTTACTGGTGATTATAATGAATATTATTATTTATCAGATGAAAAAGGTCTTATTAAAACTGAAAAATATGAATATGATAAGGATTATCAAACTGTTGGAGAAATGACCTTTGTTAAAAAGAATAAAGGATATCTTGGTGAAGGATTATTTGGAGAGAAAGTTACTAAAACTAATAATGATAACAACAATAATATGGTAAATGATGATCCGAATAATCTAATTGATGTTAATGATGCTAAAACGAATGAAGTAAAAGAAGAACTTAAAAAGCAAGAGAAACTTAGTAATGAAACAATAATAATTATTGCTTTAGCTGCAGTTATATTGGCATTAACAATAACTGTTGTTATTCTATTGGTTAATAAAAAGAAAAATAATGTAGTTATTGAAGAAAAAAAAGAATATATTGAAAATAATAAAGAGGAGGTAAAAGAAGAAAATGAAAATCAATTTGAAGAACATAATGAACATGAAGAATAAAATATTATTTCTATTTGCTATTTTATTTCTTCCAATAATGGTTTTGGCAGATACCAATTGTTCTGTTAATCTTGGAAGGGGACAGAATAATACATTAACAATTGGTGATGTTTTATCACTTAATGTCGGTTTTGATGATGTAAATAGTAATGCTAAAATTAAACAGTTGGAATATAACATTATATATGATAAAAATACTTTTGATGTAGTAAAAGATAATAATCATTATATAAGTGTAAATGGTGGATTTAATATTTTGAATGAAAATGTAGATTTATCAAATAATAATGCTGTTTTAAGTTTTAAAATAATGGCTAATAATGAAGATAATTATCTTACAAACAGTAGTTCTAATAAAAATAATGTTGTTACTTTAAAATTAAAAGTAAAAAGTAGTGTTAATCCTCAAACTAATGTTTATATTGATAATAATTCAAAATACATGGAAAATGAGGAAAGTAAGAATTGTTCTAGAAGTACGGTAACAGTATATATTAAATCAAGTAATAATTCTTTATCTAGTATTAAAATTGATAATAAAGAATTATCTAATTTTAATGAAAATAATACTATTTATAATTTAAATGTTAATGGAAATACGGAAAATATAAATATTTCTGCAGAAAAGAAAGATAGTAAGTCAAGTATCTCTGGTGATATTGGTAATAAATCTTTAAAATATGGTGTTAATACTTTTAAAATAGTTGTTACTAGTGAATCTGGGGACAAGAAAACATATGAAATAAATGTTACTAGAGTTGATGAAAGAAGTCATATTAATACTTTAAAAAGTTTAAAATTATCAAGTGGTAATATTAATTTTAACAGTAGTATTAATGATTATAATATAACTGTTAAAAATGAAATAGAAAAGATTACGATAACTTCAGAACTTGCTGATAGTAAAGCAAAATATAAAGAAGATTATCGTAATAAAACAATTGAATTAAATGAAGGTATGAATAAAGTATCTATTACTGTTATTGCTGAAGATAATCAGGAAAATACATATAATTTAAATATTACAAGAGAGTTAAGTAGTAATAATACTTTAAATAAGATATCTGTAAATAATAAAGAAATTAAACTTGTTAAAGATACCTTCCTTTATAATTATGAAGTAGAAAATGAGGTAACAAAAGCAGATATTGATGTTGTACCAAGTAATCCTAAAGCATCTATTGAAGTTGAAGATACTAATTTAGAAGTGGGAGAGAATGAAATAAATATTTATGTTACAGCTCCTAATGGTGATGTGGTAAGTTATACTTTAATGATTACCAGAAAACCTAAATTATCTAGTAATTCTTTAGTTAAATCAATTACTATATCAGGATATTCTTTAAACTTTAAGAAAGATACAATGTATTATACTTTAAAGATTAAAGATGAGGATACTCTAGATATTAAAGTAACTCCAGAAGATGAAAAGTCAACAATTGATATTGAAGGTAATAAAGATTTAGTGGATGGATCTATTATTAAAATTACTGTAAAATCAGAAGATAATACGATTACAAGATATTTTATTACTATTGAAAAAGGTAATAAAGGATCATTAACTTGGTTAATAATATTATTAATTATTCTAATTATTATTGCTTTAATCATTATTTTCTTATTAAGAAAAAAAGAAAAGAAATTGGTACCTTTTAAAGAAGAAGTTAAAGAAGAGGTTAAACCGGTATATCATGTTGATGAAGAAGATGAAAAAGAAGATAATGATGATGAAGAAGAACCAGAAAGTGATGATTCTAAAGAAGATGATAATCATGATCTTAATCCATTAAAGAGAAATGTTTTAGTTGATACTAATGAAGAAGAGTAGTTTTTGCTACTTTTTTTCTTTTTGTCTTGTAAATAAATTTATTTTATGATAATATTATTAAGTAAATTCTCTTGGTCAGTTGGTGAAGAGGCTTAACACATAGCCCTCTCAAGGCTACATTCACGGGTCCGAATCCCGTACTGATCACCAAAATAAAAATAAACCCTTCGGGGTTTTTATTCTTTTATTAAATTATCAATGGTTTTAATTTCATAATTATTATTTTTAAGATATTTAATTATGATATTTAAATCTTGTTCATTATTAACATTATATAGATAAATTATACCATTAGATATGGTATTTTTTATTTCTTGTAATGATTTTACTTGGATGGCATTAATCGTATAGATTTTATTATTTATGCAATTTTCTATTATTTTATTATTATATAAACAATAATTGGTAAAAGGAAAGAATTTATCAGTTACAATGTTTTTAAAGT
This sequence comes from uncultured Erysipelotrichaceae bacterium, assembly GCA_902783985.1. Taxonomy (GTDB): domain Bacteria; phylum Bacillota_I; class Bacilli_A; order RF39; family UBA660; genus RUG12783. The sequence continues at coordinate 6,958 of CACZTI010000087.1, forward strand.
TAGTGTTATGGATATTAATTTCATTATTACTATAGATATCGACATAAATATTATTTTCTTTTAAAATATTATTTATTATTGATAAATTTTGAATATTTTTGATATTTAATATTAAAGATATTTGTTTATTTAATAAATTACCTTTAATTATTACTTTATTATAATGATTTTGAAGGGATATTTCAGGATAAATAATATCATATACTAATAAACTACTATTAAATGTATTAATTATTTTCATTTTTTTATAGGATTTATTAATATTAACTTTGATACCTGATATTCCAGGAATGATGTAGTTGTTGGTTATAATAGCGTTAACTGGTTTTTGATAATAATTATTTTCTTGATCTTTGATTTCTTTCATTAAGGGATCTCTATCTTGTAAAAAGGTAATGGCTTTTTTCGTATAGATCATACTAAAAAGAAATAAAATAATTGTTGTAATTATATTAAACATTGTTTTCATATTAAAGTATATGAAAAGAAAGTAATTTTAATTAATTACTTTCTTTCATATCTTTTCTATATTTTTTAGCTTCTCTTGTTGATACTTTGATTTTAGTACCATCACTTAAGGTAACATTTTGTAAATTTAATTTTTGTGTATGTTTAGTTGCATTTAATGCATGACTTCTTCTATTACCAAATAGTGGTTTTCTTGAAGTACATTTAACTGCCATATTATCTCCTCCTTTGTAAATACATAAATCCAGTAATTAACTTTATCATATATTTTTAAAATAGTCAAATCATTTTGTGGTATTTTTTAAAAAAATATAGTATAATCTAATTAGAGTAGGTGAAAATGCAAAGATATTTTGGAGAGAGTCTTTTAAATAATGCTTTTGAATTAAGAAATGATGATATATATCATATATCAAAAGTAATGCGAATGAAAGTTAATGATAATATAGAAGTAGTATATAAGAGAAAAGTATATTTATGTAAAATTGAATCTTTTAATCCATTTAAATGTGTTTTAGTAAAAGAATTAGATATGGATAATGAAAATAATTATCAAATAGTTCTTATTCAAAGTATGGTTAATGAAAGTAAAATGGATTTGATATTACAAAAAGGAACTGAAGTAGGTATAAATGAATTTTATCCATATAATGCAGTAAATAGTGTTAATAAAGATAATGGTAAAATGGATAAAAAAATAATTAGATGGCAAAGAATAGTTAAGGAAGCTGCGGAACAATCAAAAAGAAATATTATTCCTAAAGTTCATGAAATAATAAAAATATCAGATATTTCTAAAGTTAATGGTGATTTAAAATTATTATTAAGTGTTAATGAGTGTCAACAAACATTAAAAAGTATTTTACAAAAGCATCATGATTATGGTACAATTATTATAGTGGTAGGTCCGGAAGGTGGATTTACAAAAGAAGAGGAAGAAAAATTTATTAATAATGGTTTTATTAGAACTAGTATTGGTAAAAGAGTTTTAAGAAGTGAAACTTCAAGTATAGTTGCCGCTTCAATGATTAATTATGAATGGATGGTGTAAATATGGGAATGTTTAGTCAAAATGAAATTTTATTAATGATATTGGTTGTTAGTGTTTTATTAATATTTATTGTTATTTTAACAATTTTGGATATTAAAGAATATAAAAAAGAAAAGAATAATGATCTTTTGGATTTACCTGATATTGAAAATGATGCTATTGAGGAAAATCAAGTGGAAATTAAACCTGAAAGTGATATGGTTGAAGTACTTGAAGTTGGGGACGATGCAAAGGAAGAAGTATTACAAGTAATGGAAGAAGTTCCTAAGGAAGAAGTGGAAACTATTGCTATTCATAATGATGAA
>CACZTI010000088.1 GCA_902783985.1 uncultured Erysipelotrichaceae bacterium
TACAAACACTAATATTACAACATCAAATGGTAAATTAGTACCAATTAGTTTAGATATAACAGCTACTAATTTAGGAACAGAAAATACAAATTATTTTATTGCTAGAGAAGATAAAAATGCTACAATTTATAAAAAGTTAGTAGGAGATACTTTGGTAGGAGATCAAATGCTACTTGTTGGTTATATTAAACCTAATACAACAAGTGGAACTGCTGAAGGAATACAAAATGGAAAATTAACAATAAAAGCATATTTAGATAAAAATAAAATATTAATAAGTGATACCTATGATGGAACAGAATCAGATAATATGGGAACACCAAACTCTATGGCACAAGGAAAGACAGTATTAACAACAACAGAATGGAATAGCCTTTCAAGTTCAGGAATATCATTTCAAATAAAAGTAGAAGCCAATGAAGGTATATGGGTAAAAGGTTCACTTGAAGAAATAATGAAACAAGAAAACTTTGATACTACTAAAAATAGAGGAATATTAGATAATGAACAAAGTGAATTTGTTTCTGCAAGCACAGGAATTGATTTTAGTCAATCATCAAGTGATACCAATGGTAAAGGTGTTTATATGCGAGCAGGAACAGAAAATGATGCCTACCCTATACTTTATTATCGTGGTGATGTAACTGATAATAATGTTATTTTCAATAATAAATGTTGGAAATCTGTTAGAACAACAGATACAGGAGGAGTTAAGTTAATTTACAATGGAGAATTAAGTGATGTTTATAATTCAGGCGATACAATATCTAGGGCAAGTTATACAAATGTATCGACACCAGTAAATGCATTTACATATGATACATCCGATAATTCTTGGAATATAACAATAACTGATGGTTCTAATCCTTCTATATCATTTAATGTTCCAGCAGGGGATAATTATTCATTAGTGATGACAGGAACATCTGGATCAACTACAGGAGGAACTTATAATTTTTATAAGAATGGAACAAGTGTTTATTCAAATGGTGGCGGTGGAGGTGCTGCATATGCTTATACATATTCGTATGGAACTTTAACTGCTTCGGATGTTGTAAAATTCTCTTTCTCTGGTAGTGGAACTGATTCAAGTCCAATAACTTTTAAGTTAATAATGCAACAAAATGGTTCTGCAATATTACAATCTAACTATACGATAGTAGGTGAAAGTTTTGCATTTGATGAAACAACACAAAAATGGTCTAGTACAGTAGAACCTAATAAGCACGCAACGATAGGATTCAATGTAAGTGTTGCTGGAGATTACTTTATTAATTTTACTAATCCAAGTGAAGGACCATTTTATATTTATAGAAATGGCACTGTAGTTTCAACAGCTTCTGGAACACAAAAAGCAAAATTATTAAATTTGCAAACAACTGATAAAATAGTAGTAGATTATTCACAATATAATACAACTTCGAATGGAGAAGTAGAATTTTATCTTACAGAAGCAGAAAATGTAGGGTTGGGATGTGGAAATACAGGAACAGATACACATATAGATGTAAATGGCTCAAAATTAACGCAATTTTCAGGAAATAATTTATATAATAGTCCAGCATATGTAGGATATATGTGGGGAACAGTTTATCCATATAGCAACTCAAATTGGACAAGCAATGCAAAATTTGGAAGTGGATTTACATGGGATGGAACAAATTATAAATTAACAGATGCAATAGTAACAACCCCAAATGATACCCATCATTATAGTTGTAATTCTACCGATGCAGAAGCAACATGTACATCAATAAGATATGTTTATTGGCTAAGTGGTAGTAGAAAATACTATATAACAATAAGTGATGGAAAAGGAATAGAAGAAGCAATAAAAGATATGCAAACAAATACGACTCCATCAAATGCCAAAACCCAAATTGATACATGGTATTTAAGTAATATGAATACTGTAACAAGTAAACTTGAAGATACAATCTGGTGTAATGATAGAAGCATTGGAAGATATAATGGATGGTCAGCAACAGGAACGATAAATGAAACTAGTGATTATAGAAATTATTCATTATTGTTTGGAGCACATGAAAGAAGTGACTATGCAAGTGGAACAAGTGCAGTGAAAAATCAACCAAGTCTAGCATGTGCAAACAAAAATGATGCATTTACAGTAAATAATGCAAAAGGAAATCAAAAATTAACATATCCAGTAGCATTGTTAACAGAAGATGAGATGGTATTAGCAGGAGGACCAGCAGGAAGCCAAAGTCAATTTTATTTAAATAATGGAAGTACATCTTATTGGTCTTTGTCGCCTTCTCATTTCGCCGACTACAATGCCTTCGGGTTCATTGTGTACAATGACTACATCCTCAACTACACTGTGCACAATCCCCACGGTCTTCGCCCTTCAATATCACTTAAACCAGGATTACCAATAATTAAAGGTACAGGTACTGTAACTGATCCTTATGTAATAGATTAATAAAAAACATTTTTTGACAAATATTATGTCAAATTAATGTTTTTTTTCTTATTTATAATGGAAAATAATGTACAAAAATTGACAAAATCTTAAAATATCTTTACAATTAATATGGGTGTACTATATGAAAAATGTGTATGATTTAACAATAACTGATTTTGAAGAATTTTTAATTAATAATAATGAAAAAAAATATCGTGCATCACAAATAATGGATTGGTTATATGTTAAAGAAGTAAAAAAGTTTTCTTTAATGACCAATTTGTCAAAAGATTTAATTAAATTATTAGAAGATAATTTTATATTTCCTGATATGAAAATTATTAAGGAAGAAAAGGATTTAGATGTTTCTAAGTTTTTAATAAAACTTTTTGATGGCAATTATATTGAAGCGGTACTTATGCATCATGATTACGGTGAAAGTATATGTATATCAAGCCAAGTTGGATGTAATATGAGTTGTGCTTTTTGTGAAAGTGGAAGACTTAAAAAAGTAAGAAACCTAACAAGTGGCGAGATGGTATATCAGATTATGCTTATCAATAATGTTTTAGATAAAAAGATTACTCATGTTGTTGTTATGGGTATTGGGGAACCATTTGATAACTTTGAAAATTTAATTAAATTTATTGATATTATTAATTATAATAAAGGTATTAACATTGGTTCTCGTCATATTACTGTATCAACATGTGGTGTTGTACCAAGAATATATGATTTTATGAAAATTGGTAAAGAAGTTAATCTTGCTATTAGTCTTCATGCACCAACTGATGAAATAAGAAATAAAATTATGCCTATTAATAAGATATATAATATTGAAAAACTAATGAAAGCGGTTAAGGATTATTTAAAAATGACTAATCGCAGAGTTACTTTTGAATATATTATGTTAAAAGGTATTAATGATTCCAAAGAAGATGCTGTTGTTCTTGCTAAACTTCTTCGAGGTATTAATTGTTATGTTAATCTAATTCCTTATAATGAAACTGAAAATATTGGTTTTAAAAGAAGTGATATGAAGACAATTTTAGATTTTTATGATATACTAAAGAAAGAAAAGATAACAGTTACCATAAGAAGAGAATTTGGAACAAAAGTATCTGCAGCTTGTGGACAGCTAAGGGCGAAAGAGGTGAAGTGATGAAATCATTTTATTTAACTGATACAGGAAAAGTTAGAGATCATAACGAAGATAGTGTTATTATCTTGAAAAATAATGAAGGTAGTTACCTAATGGCTGTAGCTGATGGTATGGGAGGTCATTCTTGTGGAGAGGTTGCAAGTAGCATTGTAATTAAGTATCTCGCTCATCACTTTAACGAAAGATTTTATAAAATGAATAAAGATAATGCGATAATCTTTATCAATGATTGCATAAATGAAATGAATAGTGAAATATTTAAATATCAAGATACTCATCCTGAAAGTAAAGGCATGGGAACAACACTTGTTATGGCAATTTTAACCGATGAATATCTTTTAATGGCTAATATCGGAGATTCTAGCGGTTTTATTATAAAAAATGGTGAATTACATAAAATAACATATGATCATACATTAGTAAATTTATTGGTTGCCGCTGGAGAATTAACTGAAGATGAAGCGTTAAAACACCCAAGAAAAAATGTATTGATGAAAGCACTTGGTGCCAATGATCCAATAGAAGCTGATATCTTTGATTGTGATATGGATATTGATGGTATCTTCTTATGTAGTGATGGAGTTACCAATATGCTTGAAAAAGAAAGTATTGAAAAAGTATTAAATAGTGATTTAGAAATAGAAGAAAAATTAGTAAAATTAGTTCATAAATGTAATAATCGTGGTGGACTTGATAATATGTCCATGGCATATTTAATAAAAAATCTAGAAGAAGGTGAAAATAAATGATAACAAAGGGGCAAAAGATTAATGATCGTTATGAAATAATTAAATCAATTGGTGAAGGTGGTATGGCAAATGTTTATTTAGCCCATGATTTAATTTTAGATAGGGATGTTGCTATTAAAGTATTAAGAGGTGACTTAGCAGGAGACGAAAAATTTGTTCGAAGATTTCAAAGGGAAGCCCTAGCAGCCTCAAGTCTTTCTCATCCCAATATTGTAGAAATGTATGATGTTGGTGAAGATGGTGGATCATACTATATTGTAATGGAGTATATTAATGGTAAAACATTAAAACAATTAATTAAAAAGAGAGGAGCATTATCTTTATCTGAAACAGTTGATATAATGTTACAGTTAACCGATGGTGTAGATCATGCTCATGCAAGTTATATTATTCATCGTGACTTGAAACCTCAAAACATTATGATACAAGATAATGGTGCGGTAAAAATAACTGATTTTGGTATTGCGATGGCTTTAAATAATACCCAGTTAACTCAAACAAATTCTGTTATGGGAAGTGTTCATTATCTTCCACCAGAACAAGCAAGTGGTAAAGGGGCAACTGTTAAAAGTGATATTTATTCTCTTGGTATTATGTTATTTGAACTATTAACGGGTACTCTTCCTTTTAAAGGAGAAAATGCTGTTGAAATAGCCTTTAAACAAATTAAAGATGATATTCCAAGTGTTAGGGATATTAATCCCGAAATACCACAATCTCTTGAGAATGTTGTTTTAAAAGCAACAGCTAAAAATCCTAAGAATCGTTATGCATCAGCTAAAGAAATGCATGATGATTTGGAAACAGTTTTATCACCAGATAGAAAAAATGAACCACGAATTGGTTTCACATACCCAGAACATGAAGGAGATATTGATAAAAAAGATTTATTACTAGAAGAAAAAGAACAAACTAAAGAAGAAGATCCAACAGATGATGATTCCAAAACAAATGTTGTTTTATGGGTATTATCTGGAATATTTGTTTTAATTATTGTTGTTTTAATTGGAATATTCCTAGTATATCCAAAATTAATGGAAGTTCCTAATGTTACTATTCCAGATGTTAGTAAAATGAGTGTTATTGAAGCTGAAAAAACACTAAAAAAACAAGGCTTTGAAGTAAAAACAGAAATTCAATATGTAGGAAATGATGAAATAGAAAAAGGTTTAGTAGTAAAAACCAGTCCATCTATTGGAAGAGAAGTAAAAAAAGGAACAGAGATAACTCTTTATGAATCAACCGGAAAAGTTGCTTATACCATTGAAAACTATGTTGGCAAAAATTATATAGAAGTAAAGACCATTTTAACAAATAATTATGGACTTAATGTTGTTGTTGAGAAAAAAGAAATACCAGAAGGTAAAGAATATAATGATGAACAAGAAATTATAGGACAAGATCTTGAAGTAGGAACAGAAGTTGCTAAAGGTACTAATATTACTTTATATATACCAGATATCATTGTCAAATATCCTGATTTTACTGATGGAACATGGACAGAAGATGATATTAAAGCTTTTGCTAATAAATATGGTTTAATAGTTGAATTTAAGTATAAAGAAAAAGATGGCTATCAAAATGGTGCGATTATCTCTCAATCAAGAGCGAGTGATACACCAGTAGCTAGTGGTGTAACAATAACTATTACTGTAGCTAAATCAAATGTTGAAACTCAAGTAGAGGATTAGGAGGTTTATGGAAGGAATTATTACTAAAATATTAAGCGATAAATGTGAAGTTAAGATAGATAAGGAAGTAGTAACTTGTAATTTAAGAGGTAAACTAAAGGCAAGTAAACTACTTCCTTTAGTAGGAGATCGAGTAATTATTAATACTTCCGAAATGATAATTGAGAAAATTCTCCCAAGAAAAAATGAACTGATAAGACCTAAAGTTGCTAACATCTCTCAAGGACTTATTGTTCAAAGTTTAAAAAATCCCTTATTAGATACTAATTTAATAGATAAGATATTAGTAGAATTAGAATTCAATAATATTAAACCAATTATCTGTTTTACCAAAAAAGATTTATTAACTGATGAAGAATATCAAAATGTTATAAATATCATCAGTTATTATGGATCATTATATCCAATCTATTATAATGATGAAATAGATAAAATAAAAAAAATATTTAAAAACGAAGTAACCGTTTTAATAGGACAAACAGGTGCCGGGAAAAGTACTCTTTTAAATAAACTAGATCCTAATCTTTCTCTTCAAACAGGAGAAATTAGTCTAGCCTTATCAAGGGGAAAACATACTACAAGGCATGTTACCATGTTAGAATTATTTGATGGCTTTATTCTTGATAGTCCAGGATTCTCAGCCTTAGATTTTTATAATATGAGACAAATTGAAGTTAGAGATGCTTTTATCGAATTTCCAAAGTATCCCTGTCCATATCGAGATTGCATGCATATTAATGAAAATGATTGTCAAGTAAAAGAAGCCGTAGATAAAGGATTAATTTTAAAATCACGTTATGATAATTATCTATCACTATTAAAAACCGCATATAGTGAGAATGAAAAATATAAAAGAAGGATGTAAATATGAAAGTATCAGTATCTTATTTAAGTGTTAAAAAGAAATATATCCCTAAAGTAATCTATCAACTAGATAAAACAAATGTTGATTTTATTCATGTTGATGTTATGGATGGTAAATATGTTAAAAACAAAGTTAATTCTTATAAAGAAGTATTAGAAATGTCTTATTATACTCAAAAAAGATTAGATATTCATTTTATGGTTAATAAACCACTTAAATATATCGATGATTTTGCTTTGCTAAATGTTTTTTGTATGACATTTCATTTAAATATCAAAAATGATTTAAAAAAAGTAATCGATAGATGTCATGCATATGGTATTAATGTTGGTCTAGCTCTAGAACCAGATGAAGACATAAGTCTTCTTGATGATTATTTAGATGATATTGATCTAGTTTTAATTATGAGTGTAAAATCAGGACTAGGAGGACAAGAATTTATTAAAGAAACTATTCCTAAAGTTAAAAAATTAAGAGATAAAATAAAAAAAGAAAAAAGAAAGATTCTTATTAATGTTGATGGTGGTATTAATTTAGAAAATAAAGATTTTTTAGGTGATGCTGATATTATATCAGTTGGTAGTGCCATAACAAATAGTGATAATTATAATAAAATAATTGATGAACTAAAATCATAAATTTGCAATAAATAAGATTTTACTATATAATACTATTAATCAAAAAAGGAGATATTATGAATCTATTTGAACAACTAAAAGAATTACCCAAAGTAGATATGCATATTAATTTAACCAGTTCTATAAGTACTGATTTAGCAGCGTATCTAATGGATGATGAAAATTTGATTGATATAATTGATAAAATGCAAGAAAAGAATGTAATGGATTATGAAAATTCTTTAAAGTTACCTATTAAAATTCTCAAAAGTAGTAAAAACCTAACTTTAGCTATTAATGATTTAATAGATAATCTAGAAAAAAACAATGTTATTTATACGGAATTATTTCTTGATTTACCATTATATAATAAAAGACTAAATGAAGAAAAAACTATTGAAACAATTTTAAATGTTATTAAAACAAGAAATTATCATATGAATATTGTTTTGGTTTTAAGTAGTGAAAAAGAAAAAGAAGATAATTTAAAAACACTATCTTTATTTGAAAAATATTATCAAAATGGTGTAAATGGTATTTATTTCAAAAAAGATAAAATGACTAATTTAGATAGTTATTCATATTTATTTGATAGATTAATTAAAAATAATTATCCCTATATTTTAAATATGAATTCTAAAATGACTAACACTGATCGAGAAATATATTTAAATGCTAAAAGAATAATTTATTCATTACCAAGTCTTGATGAATTATTATTAAATGATATTAAAGAACATAATATTATGTTAGAATTTGGCATTACAAGATTTAGAGAAAATAATCTTATAGATGATTTTAAAAATTATTTTATATATAATCTTGTAAAAGATAATTATTTAATAGATATTGCATCATTTGATATGACAACACTTAATATTGATATCTTAAATGAATGGTGTGTTCTCTTTAATAACTATCCCTTTACATTACATGATATAGTAAAAATAATGATTAACTGTGTAGTAAAAGCTAATATAAATGATGATGTAAAAAATAATTTAATTGATAAAATAAAAGAAAAAGCTAATTTAATGCTATAAGTTTGAATAGGAGGTAGTATGGATAATTTAAAACTTATTGTACTTGAAAATTGTAGGGATTTTGGTGAAAAGGTTAATGAAAACCTAAAAAAACTAACTAATAGTGATGAAAATTTTATTATTCCTATTAGTGAAGTTAGATTTAATAATGGAGAAGGTAAAATTGTTATTAATGAATCTGTTAGAAAAAAAGAATTATTTATTTTAAGTGATATTGGAAATCATTCAATAACATATAAAATGTTTGAATATTATAATCACAAAAGCCCTGATGATCATTTTCAAGATATAATAAGATGTTTATCCGCAATTAGAAATCAAGCAAGTAGTGTATCTGTTGTTATGCCACTTTTATATTCATCAAGACAACATAAAAGAGAAGGAAGAGAATCTCTTGATTGTGCTGTAGCTCTTCAAACCTTGATAGATAAAGGTGTTAGAAATATTGTTACTTTTGATGTTCATGACTCCAATGTTCAAAATGCTATCCCAGGAAGTTCTTTTGATAATTTTTATCCAACAAATATTATTTTAGAGAATTTTGTTAAAAATGAAGATATCAATAATGATAAATTACTTGCTGTATCACCTGATAATGGCGCTATTAAAAGAACTAATTTTTATGCCAATATGTTAGGTTGTAAACTTGGAGGTCATTTTGAAAAACAAAGAGATCTATATAAAGTTGTTGATGGTAAAAATCCTATTTTAAAACATGAATATATTGGAAGAGATGTAAAAGATTATGACATAATTATTGTTGATGATATGATAGCATCTGGTGAATCAATGATTGATGTTGCCAGAGAACTAAAAAAACGTGGTGCTAAAAAAATCTTTATGATGAGTGCTTATACATTATTTACCAAAGGATTAGATGTCTTTGATAAGGCATATCAAGAAGGATTATTTACAAGATGTTATACAACAAATCTAAGTTATGTACCTAAAGAAGCTAAGGAAAGAGAATGGTTACATCAAGTAGATTGCTCTAATTATGTTGCTAAAATAATTTATACATATTACCAAGGTAAATCTGTAGCTCCTCTTTTAGAATATCGTAGTAAAGTTCTAGAAGATTTCGCTAAAAATTAATAAAATAAAGCTGTGAAATATCAGCTTTTTTTGTTTATTTGAAAATATTTCTTGTTAATTAAAATAAGATATGATATTATAAAAATTAGATGGAGGGTGTTATGGCAAAGACAAAACAAATAGAATTAAAAGAAGAAAAGAAAGATATTAATACAGAAACATTAAAAGAAGAATTAAAAGAATATATTGATTTGGAAATAAAAAAAGAATATCAAGAAGAAATAAATAAAATTAATAATAAATTAATTAAAGAAAAAAATAAGAAAATTATTTTTCGAAATATTATCATTTTGCTTTTAATTGCGATCATTGGTTTTCTATTATATTTACTATATGATAATAATTATTTTTCTAAAATCTTAGTTAAGGATAATGATATTAAAGAGATTAAGAAAGAAGAAGATAATACTAAAAAGGAAGATGATATTAAAATAGATGATAAAGAAAAAGATGAAATAAAAAAACCATCTTTAACCGAATTAAAAGACAAATATGGTCATTTAATTGATAAATATTATATAAGTGATACTTCTAAATATCTTGATGATTATTATAAAGGTAATCTAACTTCTGAATTAAAAAGTTATTTGACACTTAATAATATTAATTTTAATGATTTAGAGATAGATGATAATAGTAATATCATAAGTGAAGCTGAATTTAAAGAAATATATGAAAGTTTATTTATTGATAAATATGAAGGCCTTAATTTTGATTACAATGGTAATAAAATTAGATTTTTAAGTAAAATATCATCTTATATTACCGAAAAAGAATTACAAAAAGAAAAAAGTAATATTGTAAGAGAAATAATATCTATTGAAGAAAATGAAAATAAAATATTAATTACTTGTGTAGAAGGTAAGATAATTGATAATAAATTATATAATATTATTTCCGGTGAAGAGATTACTGATTATAGTGGTAAAATAACCGATTATAAAGATAAATTAAATAATGTAACTTATGTTTTTGCAAATAATAAATTAACTAGTTTTTCTAAATAATGGAGGATTGAAAATGTTTGATAATGATTTAACACAAGATGAATTAAAAAAAGTATTGGAAGAATATCGTAATAAGATGCTTGAAGAAACTAAGAAGAAAGAAGAAATGAAAAAGAAAATTGATGATTATTTTCTAAAATTTGAAAATAATGCTGATTATATGGGTAGAATTCAAAAATTATATAATCATGGTGTTAATCCATTAACATCAAAAGAACCACACCCTTTAAAATTAGATATGTATGAAAAATATATTTGTTCTTCTTTTGGTCATGATCCAGAAAGAACATATAATGGTGCTATTAAAGTAGAAAATGGATTATGTAAATGTAAATTATGTGGTAAAACATATACTTTAGAAAAGAATACGGAAAAAACTAAATAAACAACTTTTAAAAAGTTGTTTTTTGTTATATAATTATATCTAGAAATGGAGGATATTATGCTAACAAAAGAAGAAGTATTACATGTAGCTCATTTAGCAAGAATTGAAGTTACTGATGAAGAAATAGAAAAATATCAAAAAGATTTAAAAATATTACTAGATGAAGTAGATAAAATAAGAAGTATTGAAGATTTTGATGATGACAAAATGTTTTCACCAACAGATAATCAATATGATTTAAAAAGAGAAAGTGTCATAGTAGATAAAGAACAAATACTTTCTAATGTACCTAAAAAAATGGGTAATTTTGTAGAGGTTCCGGTGATGATTAATGAGTAAATATCTATCTTTAAGTTTACAAGAAATTCATGAATTATTAAAGAATAAAAAAATAACTCCCAAAGATTTAGTTATGGAATGCTTTGATAATATTGAAAAAAGTAATTTAAATGCCTTTATCAATGTATATAAAGATTATGCTTTAAGTGAAGCTTCAAAATTAGAAGAATTAGAAGTAGATGATGATTTATTATTTGGGATACCTATTGCTATTAAAGATAATATCATGGTAAAAGATATGAAATGTACTTGCGCTTCCAAAATGTTAGATAACTTTGTATCAATTTATGATGCCGGATGTATTGATGAAATAAAACGTCATCACATGATTATTGTTGGTAAAACTAATATGGATGAATTTGCTATGGGTTCTACTTCTGAAACAAGTTACTATGGGGCACCACATAATCCTTGGAATTATGATAAAGTAAGTGGTGGTTCATCAGGTGGTTCTGCTGTTGCAGTATCATCAGGTATCATTCCTCTTGCTCTTGGAAGTGATACAGGAGGAAGTGTAAGACAACCATCTAGTTTTACGGGAATTGTAGGTATGAAACCAACATATGGAAGAGTATCAAGATATGGTCTTGTTGCTTTTGCATCAAGCCTAGATCAAGTTGGTGTTATGTCAAGAAATGTTTATGAAAATGCTCTTCTTCTTAAAGCAATATCTAAAGAAGATAAAAGAGATTTAACAAGTTTTGAAACCAATGATGATATTACTTGTTTAATTAATAAACCACTAACTAATTTTAAAGTAGCTATACCAAAATATTTTATTAGTGATATCGTTGATAAGGAAATAAGAGATAAAATATTAGAAATAAAAACCATGCTTGAAACAAATCATGTTACAGTTGATTTCGTTGATATTAAATATATTGATAAAACCGCTATTCTATATCAAATTATTGCTATGGGAGAAGCAAGCTCTAATCTTGCAAGATTTGATGGTATTAAATATGGTTATTCTTATCTTAATCCAAAAGATTTAGAAGATTTGTATAAAAAAACTAGAAGATATGGATTTGGTAGTGAAGTTAAAAGAAGAATCATGGTCGGAAGCTACTTATTAAGTGGTGAAAATGCTAAAATATATTATAATAAAGCTTTACAAATAAGAGATGACTTATCTAAGGAATTTCAAAAAGTATTTGATAATTATAATCTAATTATTGGTCCAACAACCGCAAGATGTGCTTATAATCTAAATACTAACTTAGATGACCCTTTAAAAAGTTTTATGGATGATATCTTAGTTATGCATGCTAATATGGGAGGCTTTCCATCTCTTTCAATGCCAGTAGGTTTTAATAGTGAACATCTTCCTATAGGACTACAAATAATTGGTAATAGAATGGATGAAAAAACAATCTATCAGTTAGCAAGTTTTATTGAAAAAGAAATAAAAGATGATTTTAGTGAGGTAAGAAATGGAATATAAAAAAACAGTTGGAATAGAAGTACATTGTGAACTTAAAACAAAAGAAAAAATATTCTCCCCAAGTATTTCTAATTATGGTTCTATTGCTAATACTAATGCTAATGTTATTGATATGGCATATCCTGGAACATTACCACTTTTAAATAAAGAAGTTTTATCATTTGCTATTAAGGCATGTCATGTTCTTAATTTAAATATTACCAAAGATATGCATTTTGATCGTAAAAATTATTTTTATCCTGATAATCCTAAAAATTTCCAAATAACACAAAATGAAACACCAATAGGAACAGAGGGTTATGTAGAAATAGAAATAGATGGTATAAAGAAAAAAATAGAAATACTAGAGATGCACATTGAAGAAGATACTTGTAAAAGTGTTCATAGTGATAAATATAGTTTACTAGATTATAATCGAGCTGGTGTACCTCTTATTGAAATAGTTACCAAGCCATGTCTTAATTCTGGAGAAGAAGCCGTTAAATATCTTGAAAAACTTCGTGAATTATTACTTTATGCTGGAGTATCAGATTGTAAAATCGAAGAAGGATCAATGAGATGTGATACCAATGTTTCCATATCTAAAACTAATAAATTAGGAACTAAAATAGAAGTAAAAAATATTGGTTCTATTTCTAATGTCGGTGAAGCCATTAATTATGAAGCTAAAAGACAAGAAGAATTATTAGAAAAAGGGGAAGTTTTAAAAGAAGAAACAAGAAGATTTGATGATAAAACTAAAACAACCATATTAATGAGAGTTAAAGAAACTGGTAATGATTATCGTTATTTTCCTGAACCAGATATTCCTTTTGTTCATTTAACAGATGCTTTTATAGAAGAAGCTATCAATGATTTAAAAAGAATGCCTGATGAAAGAAGAAAAGATTATGAAAAAGCTGGAGTATTACCAATAAATATTGAAAAAATTATTGCTAATAAAGAAATATCAGATTATTTAGAAAACTTTCTAGATACCAATTTGGTTATTGCATCTAATCTTTTACTTGGTGATATTCAATCATATTTAAATAAAAATAGTAAAACTATTAATGAGACAAAATTAACTAATAAAAAATTTCATGATTTAGTAAATAAACTAGATAAAAAAGAAATTAATAATAAGATATTTAAAGATATTTTAATTGATATTATGGAAACTGATCAAGATATTGATGATATTCTAAAAGATAAAGGATTAAATATTTCTTTTGATGAAAATTTACTAAATGATATTATTGCTAATGTTATTAATAATAATCAAAAAATAATTGATGATTATCAAAATGGCAATCCTCGTAGTGCGAAAGCTTTAATGGGTCTTATTATGAAGGAAGGTAAAGGTAAAATAGATCCTGCCATGGCTAATCAAAAATTAATGGAAAAACTAAATAATTTATGAAAAAAATATTAATTATTCTCATTATTATCTTGATAACAGGGTGTTCAAATTATCATTTAACTATTGATGAATTTCGTAACATTTCTTTAAATGAAGGATATTACTTAGATAATCAAAACATTGAATACAAAAATTATGATTATGTTAAAGATGTATGTTATGCCTATGATCGAGAAAAAGACTATTTAGTTGAATTTATTAATCTAGAAAATAATGATTATGCTTATCGTTTCTATTTAACTAATTATGAAGATTTTCAAGATGAAGTAACTACCGATTCTTATTTAAAAATAAAAAATAATGATAATTATAACTTATTTCACTTAGAAAATAAAAAATATTATATGCTGTTAATCCGTATGGATAATAATATTATTTATGTTAATACGGAAATCGAATTTAAAAATGATATTGAAAATCTACTAAATAAATTAAAAATTAATTATTAAAAAATACTAAATAAAAATAGTATTTTTTTTTAAAATATAGTATAATCTATATAGGTGATGTGAAATGACAAGAACAGAACTAAGAGAAATAGCTTGTAAAATTATCTATGAAACATACATTTTTGAAAATGCTAAAGTAGATTATGATATTAATTATCTTCTAAAAGATGAAATAGAAGAACCAGATGATTTTATCATAGAATTAGTAGAAGGAGTTAAAAGTAATCAAAAAGAATTATCTACGCTTGCTAATAAATATTTATTAAATTGGGAAATAGATCGATTAAGTAAGATGGATAAAGCGATAATAAGTGTTGCTATATATGAATTAAAATATACTAAAACAGCATATAAAATTGTTATTGATGAAGCTCTTAATTTATCACATAAATATAGTGATGAAAGTGTTACCAAAATGATTAATGCAATGCTTGATGGTATTTATAAAAATGAATGTGAGAAATAATTATGAATACGAAGTATTATACTATTACCGCCTTAAATAAATCTATAAAAAAAATGTTTGATGAAAAACTAGAACTTAATAATATCCATATAAAAGGAGAAATAAGTAATTTTAAACATCATACAAGAGGACATTTTTATTTTACATTAAAAGATGAAAATAGTCAGATATCGGCTATTATGTTCGCTACTAGTACCAAAAATTTAAATTTTGAACCTGTTGATGGTATGAAAGTATTAGTATCTGGTAAAGTAACAGTATATGAAACAACAGGAACATATCAAATATATGTTAATGATATGCAACAAGATGGTTTAGGTAATTTATATTTAGAATTTGAAAAATTAAAAAAGAAATTAGAAGCAGAAGGTTTATTTAAAAAAGAACACAAAAAACCTATACCTAAGTATCCTATGAAAATCGGTATCATTACAGCATCCACAGGAGCAGCCATTAGAGATATCTTATCTACTATTAAAAGAAGATTTCCAATATGTGAAACAATTCTTTTTCCATCACTTGTGCAAGGAGCTGACGCAAAAGAAGATATTGTAAGAAATATTACCCTTGCTAATACCTATCCACTTGATTTAATTATTCTCGGTCGAGGTGGTGGTTCTATAGAAGATTTATGGGCCTTTAATGAAGAAATTGTTGCAAGAAGTATCTATGATAGTAAGATACCAATAATTAGTGGAGTAGGGCATGAAATAGACTTTACAATCGCTGATTTTGTAGCTGATCTTCGAGCTCCAACACCAACAGGAGCAGCCGAAATGGCCGTTCCCAATACCGTTGATGTTTTAAATATGATTATGCAGTATCGTATAAGATTATCAAAAGGAATTACCAATAAAATAGAAAAAGAAAGAAAAATTCTTGATAATTTAAAAAATAATTATATTTTAAAAAATCCTATGAGTTTATATGAAAAACAAGAACAAAATTTTGATCATTTATATGAAAGATTAATTAATTCCATAAAAATTAATATTTCTCAAAATGAAGAAAAATTATCTAAAATTAAATCAAGTTTTATTTTTAAAAATCCCAAACTCTTATTTGCCGATAAAGCCTATAATTATAATGATTTGATAAAAAGATTAAAAACTAGTATATCAAATATTTTAGTCAATAAACAAAATGTTTATATCAACTTACTTTCTAAAGTAGAAGTATTAAACCCTATTACAACCATTAAAAGAGGTTATACAATTACTAAAAACAATGATAAAGTAATAAATCAAGTTAAAGATGTGAAAAAAAATGATATTATCCTAACATCTCTTATCGATGGAAGGATAGAAAGCGTGGTAAAAAATGTATATGAAGAATCTAATATTTAAAAATAATGATGTAGAAGAAGAGTTTTATAAATTATGTGATAGTCACTTACTAATAATAATTGGTGATTTTATCCAAGATTATCAAAAAAGTGTTGTTACAAAAGTATATTTTGAAGGATATAAATTAAATGTTTTATTAGAAGCAGATGATGAATTGATTACAATATCATTTAATTATCGAGAATTATTAACATATATTTCATCTGATAAAAAAGATTATGAAGTAATATATGATAATCATCCTCATCAATTTTTTACAATTAAAGGATATCGTTATCAAAAAGATAACAAAGTATTATTAAAAGAAAATATTATTAATACTGATTTTAAGAAAAAAGAAAAGAATTATTCATATACATTTTATATTAATAATCATTGTTATACAATTAACATTTTAGATTATGAAGATAGTTTTAATGAAAAAATATTTTTACAGTATATATTAAATAAAAGTTTATTAGATATTGCTAATATAAATGAAATGTATGTATTAATGGTTAACTCTAATGATATCCATGGTTTAAAATTAGAAATTATTGATAAGTTAAATAATGATATTTTATTAAGTAATCGTGGTAATCTAGAAAAATATCGTATTTCATATCAAGAAGATGAAGTAGTCAAAGAAGTCTTCTTAAAAGATAATAAATTTTATGAAAAAGAAACGGTTGTTAAAGAATTAAATGAAAATAATGTACTTATCAAAAAAATAGGAGGAAGATATGGAAAAAGATAAAAAAATTAATTTTGAAGAAAATATTAAGAAATTAGAAGAAATAGTAAGAGAATTAGAACAAGGTGAAGTTCCTCTTGATGATGCTTTAAATAAATTTAATGAAGCTTTTAAAATATCAAAAGAATGTGATGAGAAATTAAAAGAAGTAAGTGAATCAGTAAATAAAATATTAAGTAAAGATGGTAATTTAGAAGAATTTAAAATACCAGAATAAAAGTTTATCATATAATATAATATGACAATAAATGATTTTAAAAAAGAAAATATTATTGATTTAAGAAATAAAGAAGAATATTTAAAATTTCATATTAATGGAAGTAGAAATATTGATTATATCACTTTGTTAAGTAACCCTAATTATTATCTAAATTATGAAGATATCTATTTATTAATCTGTGATAGGGGTATTCAAAGTATGGATGTATCAAATATCTTAAAAAGAAAAGGGTATCATACTTATAGTTTAGAAGGTGGTATAAAAAAATTAAAAAAATAGTTGCTTTTTTCTATTTTTTTTGATATTATTAAATTGTAAGAGAAAGAAAAATACGAAAAGTGTCATATTGACACAAATTATTAATTTCTGGTCAAGCGTAAATATATTTGTAAAGAAAATGAGCGATTAAGGTATATTTGCTTGACATATATAGTCCAAATGAATAATGTTATATGTGCGAATAATATTATTCATTTGGCATTTTTATTATCAATAATAATGTCAATATTATTTCTTTTTTTTATTTATTAGTTTATAATTATTAAGGATAGAGGTAGGATATGAATTTAGATTTATTAAATAAAGAACAGAAAGATGCCGTAACATATTTAAATGGACCATTATTGGTACTTGCAGGTGCTGGAAGTGGTAAAACTAAAGTCTTAACAAGTAGAATTGCTTATTTAATAGAAAAAGGTATTAATCCAAGAAATATTTTAGCAATAACTTTTACTAATAAAGCAGCCGCTGAGATGAAAGAAAGAGTTACTAAACTAGTTGGTGGAGAAGCAGGTAATATGCAAATATCAACCTTTCACTCTTTTGGATTAAAATTAATTAGATATAATAATGAATATTTAGGACTTGATAATAATTTTGCTATTTTTGATACCGAAGATAGTTTAACTGCCATCAAAAGAGTGTTAAAAAGACTTAATATTGATACTGAAAAATATTCTCCCAAAACTTTTAGAAATAAAATAAGTAGTTTAAAAAATGATTTAATAGATGCTGATAGTTATAACCATTATGCCATGTCAGATTTTGACAAATTAGTAATACCAGTATATAAAGAATATGAAAAAGAATTAAGAGAGAATAATGCTGTTGATTTTGATGATTTGTTAGTAATGCCAATCAAACTTTTTAAAGAAAATAAGGATATTTTAAAGAAATATCAAGAATTATATAAATATATCTTAATTGATGAATATCAAGATACTAATGAAGCTCAATATGTCTTTACCAAAATGCTTGCTAAAAAATATCAAAATATCTGTGTTGTTGGTGATTCTGATCAAGCAATATATGGTTTTCGAGGAGCTAATTTTAAAAACATTTTAAATTTTGAAAAAGATTATCCATTATGTAAAACTATTATTTTAAAAACTAATTATCGTAGTACCAAAAATATTTTAAATGCTGCTAATTCTGTTATAAAAAATAATATTGAAAGAAAAGAAAAAGAATTAGAATCAATTAAAGGTGATGGTGAAAAAGTAACATATTATAGAGCCAAAAATGGAAAAGATGAAGTAAATTATGTAACAGATAAAATATTAGATCTTAAAAAGAAAAATATTTCTTTGGATGAAATAGTAATTCTTTATCGAACAAACGCTCAATCAAGAGTATTTGAAGATGAATTATTAAGAAAAAATATTCCTTATCGAATTATTGGAGCAGTAAACTTTTATGCAAGACGTGAAATTAAAGACTTGATGGCTTATTTAAAAGTAATTAATAATCCAAGAGATGCCATTAGTTTACTAAGGTCTATTAATACTCCTAAAAGAGGAATTGGTAATAAAACAATTGATGATTTAGTATATAAAAGTAATGAATTAAATATTAGTTTATTTGATGCAATTGATAGTGGCAAAGCATTATCTTTTAAAAATATTATTTTAGATTTACAAGAAGCATCTAGCCATTTATCTCTTACAGAACTTATTGAAGAAGTATTAGATAAATCAGGTTTAAGAGAAGAATTATTAAAAGAAAATTCTGTGGAAGCAGAAACAAGATTAGAAAACTTAGAAGAATTTAAATCTATTAGTAAAGCTTTTGAAGATAAATATGGTCTTATTTCCTTACCAGATTTCTTATATGAAGTAAGTTTAATTAGTGATAATACCGAAGTAACTGATTCTGAAAATAGAGTAAGTTTAATGACTGTTCATGCAGTTAAAGGCTTAGAATTTGATTATGTTTTCTTAACTGGTATGGAAGAAGGTTTATTTCCTCATGCAATATCTCTTGAATCAAATAGTGAAGTAGAAGAAGAAAGAAGACTTTGTTATGTAGCAATTACAAGAGCAAGAGAAAAACTATATATTACAAACGCTAGAGGAAGAGTATTATATGGAAAAGATATCGCTTATCCCGTAAGTAGATTTATTAATGAAATAGATAAAGATACTTTAGATATTGAAAATAAAGAAGAAAATACTTTTATTCAAAATAAAGTAAAAAAAGTATTTAGTAATGAAACCAGTGATACCAACTTTTCCGAAGGCGAATTTATTTATCATGATAACTTTGGTGCCGGAAAAATTATTGCTATTGAAAAATCAGTTATGAAAATAGCATTTAAAATGCCTTATGGTATCAAGACATTAATGAAAAATCATCCAAGTATTCATAAAATAACAGAATAAAAAATACAAAAGTAGTTGAAAAATACTACTTTTTTTGATATGATTAAATAGTAAAAAATAGGAGAATGTATGAAAGATTTTATTAATAATAAAAAGAAAATGTTAACTCTTTTAGTATTTGGAATAATAATGATAGTACTAGGTGTATCATACGCTCGGTTTAATTATTATCAAGAAGGTACTAATAAAAAATTAGTAATGGGAGATATTTATCTAACTTTAAATGATGGAACAGATGATATAACTTTAAATAAAGTATTTCCAATGACGAAAGAAGAAGCAAGAAACCAAAATGATAATGTCATAACTTTTACATTAAGTGGATTAAATACTACAGATAAAGATATTTATTATGAAATAAAATTAAATTATGGTAATAGTGAAACAGGATTAGATAGAATAAACGATAAAGATTTAGTATTTGATTTAGTAGAAGTAGGTCAAAATAATGAAGAAACCTATATCGTTGATGCTAAAAGTTTTAATAGTATTAATGATAAAAAAATATGGGTAGATACAGTTAATCATAATACCACAACAGAAGTAGTAAAGACTTATAAATTAAGAGTATGGTTAAGTGATAAAGTAATAATAAGCGATACCGATCCTAATAAATCATATTGTGCAACCGATAATTGTGTAAGTGGTGAAAAAGCATTTAAAAATCATTATGCCAGTGTAAAATTATCAGTATTTGGAGATTTCCAAGAAAAAGAAGTACCTTTATCAGGAAGTGAAAAAGTATTAAAAGCCATAACTGCTAATGCCACAGGAACATGTGAAAATATCATCCATGAAGAAGATGGAATAAAATATTTTTCCGGAACCAATGATTGTATTAACTTTAACTATGTATGGTATTCAGGAAAACTATGGAGAATAACAGCAATTTATCCCGATGGAGCCATGAAATTAGTAACCGAAAACAATATAACATCAATAGCATTTAATGAATCAGGACAAGTCAATTTTGAAAATTCATATATGTATAATTGGTTAAATGAAGAATTCTATCCAACCTTATACAATGCAAATAATATTATTGATACAACAAAAAAATGGAATGCAACAATGCCAATAGATACTAATATTAGTACAAAACCTGAAAATACAAATTTAGTAACTGCAAATGTAGGTTTATTAAATAACTATGAATATTATAATAGTTATCGAAATTTAGGTAATTATACCTACGGTTATCTTAATATAAAATATTATTGGCGGTTATTAAATCCATATGATGCGTTGTTGGTTTGGCGCGTTGGCGACGATGGCTACGCCGCGGGCAACGATCCGACTGGCACGTACGGTGGGCGTCCTTCTATCGTCATTAAATCCGGACTTGAATTTACAGGTAGTGGTACGACAAGTGATCCATACAAAATAGTTGGTGATAAAGACATTGGTAGCACGAATGACCTTGTAAATACAAGACTAAGTGGAGAGTATGTAAAACTTAAAAATGGAAGTAATGAACAACTATTTAGAATAATTGATGTAGAAGATAATAAAACTAAAATAATTGCTATGGATTATGCTGATAATAAAGGAAATAGAAAATTTGCAACAAGCGATGGCTCTGCCAATACACTATGGGGAAGTGGCACAACAACTGATGCTGATACATGGTATGATTATTTAAATAATACCTATTTGCCAAATTTAAAAACAACATATAATGAATTATTTGATAGTGGTACGTATTATCTCGGTAAAAGTGGATTTAATTATAAACTATCAGTTTGTGCTAATACAACAAGTGGTAATACCAAAGAATGTGCAAACAAAGCTCAATCTGGAACATTTAATATTGGACTTCCAAGATATGGAGAAATGTTTGCCACACAACAATCAGGAGGTTATTCTAATTCAATCACAATGTGGTTAATTAATAGATATGCGTCGTACGTTTGGGACATGAGAAATTCTGGCAACGCTGGTGGCAATAATCCGACTAGCACGCGCGGCGGGCGTCCTACACTTCATCTAAAATCTACGGTTAAAATTTTAACTTGTGATGGTGATATATGTGATGGGACACAAAATCATCCATATGTTGTTGGATTGTAATAAAGAATAGGAAACTATTCTTTTATCTATTTACAAGGTAAAGGATAATTTGATAAAATAATATTGAAAGGAAATGATTAAAATGAAAAAAGATTTAACTTTAGTAATACTTGCAGCTGGTATGGGCTCAAGATTTGGAGGACTTAAACAAGTAGAACCATTTGGTCCTAATGGAGAATTTATCATTGATTATTCATGTTTTGATGCTATTAAAGCAGGATTTAGTAAAATAGCGTTTATTATTAAAGAAGAAAATTATGAATTATTCCGTGATACTATTGGAAAGAGAATTGAAGATAAAATACCTGTAGAGTATATTTTTCAAAGTTTACAAAATGTAAATAAGGAGTATGATTTAAGTGAAAGAGTAAAACCACTTGGAACCGCTCATGCTATTTTATGTTGTAAAGAAAAAGTACATGGTAATTTTGTCATGATTAATTCTGATGATTATTATGGACCATCTGCTTTTATCAAAATAAAAGAATTTTTTGATAATAATACAAACCCTAATAATTATGCTATGGTAGCTTTTAGAGTATGTAATACTATGACAGAAAATGGATCTGTTAAACGTGGTGTATGTGAAAGTGAAAATGGTTTATTAACCAACATCGTAGAAAGTAAAATTGAAAGAATTAATGGAGAAATTATCGCTAGTCCACTTGATGGAAGAGCAAGTTTTAAAGTAGAAGAAAATGCTCTTGTATCTATGAATTTCTTTGGATTTACAGATAAAATATTTGATACTTTAAGTAATGGTATTAATGAATTCTTAGAAAAAAATAAAGATAATTTGCTAGATGCTGAATATTTAATCCCTGATGTTGTCTTTGAAGAAATAAAAAATGATAAATCAGTTACCGTACTAGAATCAACTGACAAATGGTTAGGTGTAACATATAAAGATGATAAAGATTATGTTGTAACTGAACTTAATAAATTAAT
The DNA here is from genome assembly GCA_902783985.1 of uncultured Erysipelotrichaceae bacterium. Taxonomy (GTDB): domain Bacteria; phylum Bacillota_I; class Bacilli_A; order RF39; family UBA660; genus RUG12783. Next base: position 23,117 of record CACZTI010000088.1, read on the forward strand.
TGAAAAAGGAGTATATCCTGAAAACTTATGGAAATAGATAAAATCAAAAAAAGAATAGATCATCTTGTTGAGATAATTAATCGTGCTAATTACGAATATCATGTGTTAGATAATCCATCAATTACTGATCAAGAATATGATAATTATTTAGAAGAATTATATAAATTAGAAGATAAATATCCTGAATTAATAAGAGAAGATTCTCCAACTAAAAAAATAGGTGGTGAAGTTTTAGATAAATTCGAGAAAGTAGTTCATGATAAACCAATGATGAGTTTATCAGATGTCTTTAATGAAGAAGAAATTATTAATTTTGATTCTCGAATAAAAAAAGAAAAAATTAATCCAGAATATGTTTGTGAACTTAAAATTGATGGATTATCTGTTTCTCTTAAATATGAAAAAGGAATCTTTAAAAGTGCAGCTACTCGTGGTGATGGTGTTGTAGGGGAGGATATTACCAATAATGTAAGAACTATTAAAACAGTGCCTCTTAGAATAAATAAAGAAATAGATATTGAAGTAAGAGGCGAAATCTTCATGAGTAAAAAAACTCTTCAAGAATTAAATACCCTAAGAGAAAAAAATCATGAACCATTATTTAAAAATTGTCGTAATGCTGCTGCTGGTAGTATTAGACAACTTGATAGTTCTATTGCCAAAAAAAGAAATCTAGAAGTATTTATTTATCATTTACCTAATCCTGAAGATTATGGAATTAAAACTCATCTTGATGCTTTAAAATTTATGGAAGAATTAGGTTTTCGTACTAATAAAGACAATAATACATTAGTAAAAAGTGTTGATGAAGTACTAAAATACATTGATGATAAGAAAAATATCCGAGAATCACTTCCATATGATATTGATGGTGTTGTTATTAAATTAAATAGTTTATCTGATCAAGCTAAAATGGGATTCACGGCCCGTTATCCTAAATGGGCAACTGCATATAAGTTCCCTCCAGAAATTAGTTATACCAAACTAATTGATATTAAGTTTACTGTAGGAAGAACTGGACAAGTAACCCCCAATGCTATTCTAGAACCTGTATTGGTAATGGGATCAACTATTTCTAAAACAACATTACATAATGAAGATTTTGTAATTAGCAAAGATATAAAAATAGGAGATACTGTTGGTATTAAAAAAGCAGGGGATGTTATTCCAGAAGTAGTTACCGTTTTAAAAGAAAGAAGAACAGGTAATGAACAAGAATTTGTAATGACTAAAACATGTCCTATATGTGGAAGTACTTTAGTAAAAAAAGATGATGAAGCAGCATATTACTGTGTAAATGATCATTGTGATCGTAAAAAAATTGAAGGATTAATTCATTATGCCGAAAGAGACGCCATGAACATTTCTGGCTTTGGTGATCGTATTATTGAAGACTTTTATAACTTTGGTTACATTAAGAGTATCCCAGATTTTTATCATTTAGAAAAATATAAAGAAGAACTTCAAGAACTTGAAGGTTTCGGAGAAAAAAGTATTGATAATTTATTACAAGAAATAGAAAATAGTAAAAATAATTCTTTAGAAAGATTATTATTTGGATTAGGTATTAGATATGTTGGTAAAAAAACTGCCAAAATACTAGCCAGAACCTATAAAAACATTGATAATATTATAAGTGCAACTTATGAAGAATTAGAAAGTATTTCTGATATTGGTGAAAGAATTGCAACAAGTGTTCATGATTATTTCAATAATTCTGATAATTTATTATTAATAGAAGAATTAAAAGAATTACATCTTAATATGAACTATTTACAAGAAGAAATTGATAATGAATTAATAAAAGATAAAACCTTTGTTATTACAGGTACTTTATCAACTCCAAGAGATGAAATAAGAAATTTAATCGAAACAAATGGTGGTAAAGTATCAGGTTCTGTAAGTAAAAAAACTGATTTTGTAATATTAGGTGAAAATCCTGGAAGTAAATATGATAATGCTTTAAAACTAGGTATTAAAATCATCAATGAAGAAGAATTAAGAGAAATGCTAGAAGAATAAGAAAATTTAAAAACGGGTCATCAAAAACCTTAAAAATGGGTCACTAAAATTATTAAAAGTGGGTCATTTTTTATTGACAAAAAATAATATATATGGTATATTTTTAATGGAGATGATGAAAATGCCTTTAACAAATGATAATTATAAAAAAAGATTGGTAGATAAAAAAATAAAAGAATATTTGAGTGTTTTTGGTGCTATAAGTATTGAGGGTCCAAAATGGTGTGGAAAAACATGGACATCACTAAATAATGCCAACAGTGTTATTTATATGGATGTAGAAGAAAATCAAGAAAGAGCTGATTTAGATATTAAATCAATATTTAATCATGAAAAAAAAGATAAACCACAACTTATTGATGAATGGAATATTGTACCAAAGATATGGGATGCAACAAGAAGAGAGTGTGATAAAACTACCGATAATGGAAATTATATTTTAACCGGGTCAACAACATTACCTAAAAAAAAGCAAAAAGAAAAAATTCATCATTCAGGAGCTGGAAGAATTGGTAATATAAAAATGTATACTATGTCATTATATGAATCAGGTGATTCTTCTGGTAAAGCATCTCTAATGGATATGTATAATAAAACTCAAAAAAGCATGCCAATTGATGAGGTTGAATTAAAAACAATTGCTAATTTAATAATTCGTGGTGGATGGCCAAGAAATATTTCTGTTAATGAAAATTTAGCTGGTATTATTCCGAAAGGATATATCGATAGTATTTTAGATAAAGATATGATTGATGATGAAGATAAAAAAAGAGATAAAAATAAAATGTTAATGCTTTTAAAATCACTTGCAAGAAATGAATCATCTCTTGTTAGTAATAATACAATATTAAAAGATATTGAAGATGTAACTAGTAATGAAGATGTTTTATCAAGTAAAACAACTTTATCAGATTATTTAGATGTATTAAATAGATTATATTTGATTGAAAATCAAGAATCATATAGTCAAAATTATCGTTCTCCTGAAAGAATTGGTAAAATATCGAAAAGACATTTTACTGATCCATCACTTGCTTGTGCATTACTTGATTTAAATGCCAATAAATTAATTAATGATTTAAATACCTTTGGATTAATGTTTGAATCACTTGTTGAAAGAGATTTAAGAATATATATAGAATACCTTAATGGTCATTTATATCATTTTAGAGATAATGTATCTGGTTTAGAAGTGGATTCTATATTAGAATTTAGTGATGGTGAATACGCTGCTGTTGAAATTAAACTTGGAGCAAATAAAATTGATGAAGCTATGAAAAATTTAAATAAATTTTCTGAATCAATGGTAAAAAAGCCAAAGTTTATGTGTGTAATAGTTGGAAAAGGAAATGCCATTATGTATAATAAAGAAACTAATACATATATTGTTCCTATAACAACACTTAAGCCATAATAAGTAATAATTATTATATTTTTCCATATAATATATTATTCCATTATTTGGAAATAAATATTATAAAAAAATATGTTATACTTAATTCATGGGGGAATAATGGGAAAAATAATTATCTATTTATTAATCTTTATTAATAAAATAATCTTTTCTAAAGATGAAGGTGTTAATAACACCTTGATTGGTAAAGAAATCAATATTTTTAGAAATGATTATCAAGTTATTAAAAAAGATGAAGAACTAAAAGAAGAAATGGTTTTAGCAACATATCATGGTAATATTACAGGGTATGGTCCAGATTGTAAGGGATGCTCAGGTATCACTGCAAGTGGTTATAATGTCAAAAATAATATTTATTATCAAGATAAAGAATATGGAAAAATAAGAATCGTTGCAGCCGATAGATCACTTCCATTTGGTAGTATTATTAAAATAACTAATTTAAAAAATAAAGATGATATTCTAGCGATTGTCTTAGATAGAGGAGGAGCCATAGGATTTAAGAAATCAGTATATTTTGATTTACTATATAAAAGTGAAAAAGATACTAATTCTTTTGGAAAACAAAAAGCAACATTTAAATTATTAAGAAAAGGATATTAGATTTAGATAATTCTAAGTCTTTTTTCTTGACTAAATAAAAGAAAAATAGTATGTTATTAATTGGTGATTTTATGTATAATCAAAATGAATTAAAAATGGTTGTATTATCTCTTATAAATAAAGAGATGACATTATCTCTAATAAGTAAATTATTAGATATTGATTATAATACAATATATAAAATAATAATTATGTTAAAACAAGATGGTTTTAATATTTCAGAAAAAATATATGCCAATGGTGATATAAGATACATGATTAATAAAAATACCAAATTAAATAATCATTATAAAAATATTATAATAACAGAACCTGAAGAAAATGAAATAGAACTATTGGTAACATCAGATATTCATTTTGGTTCAAACTATGAAAATAGATATTTATTAAATAATATGATTGATTATTGTCTTCAAAATAATATACATATTATAATTAACTGTGGTGATTTTATAGAAGGTATTATAAATCTTTCAAATATTAAAATACCTTGGGATGAACAAATATACCATGCTATATTAGAATATCCTGAAGTAAATGATATTATTACCTTTTTATTACTCGGTAACCATGATTATAGTTTAATTAATAATTTTGGACAAGACATAAGAACATATATTAAAAATAAAAGACATGATATAATCCCACTTGGTTTTGGATTAAGTAATATTAAAATAAAAAATGATGAATTAATACTAGAACATGCTATTACTGAAAGAAAAATACTTCATGAAAATTATAAAAATAAAATAATCATGAGAGGTCATGGCCATGAAGCTAAATTTAGATTAGATGGTGTTAATTATATTATTAATTTACCATCATTATCTGATTTAAACTTTAATAAAAGTAGTTTCCCTGGTATGTTAAAATTAAAATTACAATTTCTAAAAGGTAATATTAATAATATAATAGTAGAACAATTATCTATTATTAATAACAATGTTTATACAACAGGAGAATATAAAGTATTTACAGGTCGTGGTAAAAGTTATAAAGAAGATACCACAATAGAAAATGAAGAATATTATATTAAAGAATACAAGAAGGTGAGATAATGAATATATATGATTATATAAAAAATAATAATGAAGAACTAAAAGAAATAAATGAATTAGATGCCATGATCTTTGCAAGACTTTCTTATATTCATATAGAAACAATTAAAGATAAACTTCCTATATCTATAAGTAATTTATCTAAAATTAAAGATTTAAAAAATAATAAGAAAGATTTAGAATTATTAAATTTATTAAAGAATAATAATAGATTTAAAGATTTAGAAATAATTAGATGTGAAGATGTTTTAGATAAAGACATTGAAGAACAATTTACCGGAATAACTATTAAAATAAATAGTGATACCATCTTTATATCATTTAGAGGAACAAATAAAAATATCATTGGTTTTAAAGAAGATATGAATATGTGTTATGGTCCTATTCCATCACAATTATCCAGTAAAGAATATTTAAATAGTGAGGAAGTATTTAAAAACATTTATATTGGAGGTCACTCTAAAGGTGGTAATCTTGCTATGTATTCTGGTATATACTGTGATAAGAAACATCAAAAATGTATTAAGAAAATATATAATTTTGATGGACCAGGATTTCTAAAATTAGATAAGAAATTTTATAATATTAAAGATAAAATAATTAATTATTTTCCGGAATCTAGTATCGTAGGCAGAATGATGTATAATGATAATGATATATATGCAGTAAAAGCTCTTAAAGAGGGTATAGAAGCTCATAATGTTTATACCTGGATAATTAATAATAATACATTGAAACTAGGTAAATTAAAGAAAATAAGTAATGATTTTAAAGATATTTGTGATCATATCCTAGAAACTATTCCAAGTTCAAGAAAAAAGATTATTATTGATTATATATATTCCCTTATGTTAAAAGGAGAAATATCTAATATTAAAGAATTAAATTTTAAAAAAATTAAATTATTACTAGATAATTCACCAAAATTAACCATTGATGAAAAGAAAGAATTAACTAATTTCTTTAAAATATTGATTAAAGCAATGTTACCTAAAATAAAGAAACCAAAAGAAATAAATATAAAAAATCTATCTTTAAAAGAACATCATAAATAACTTATGTTACGAAAATGTTCTTTTTTTTATATTTTTATCCTACGAAAATGTCCTCTTTTTAGTGAAATTATCCTACGAAAATGTTTTTTTAGTTGATATTTAATAATAATCATGATATAATTATTACTATAAGAGAGGAATTTAATATGAAAAGAAAATTTTGGAAAACTTTAGAAGAGTGGGATTCTAGTACTCAAAAAAAACCTTTAATTGTTATTGGTGCAAGACAAATTGGAAAAACATATATTATTGAAGAATATTGCAAAAAAAAATATCCAAATTATTGTTATATTAATTTATTTAGAGATGATAGATTAATTGAAATATATGATAAATTTACTAATTTCGATCAAAGATTAGAATTCTTACAACAAAGATATAATATCAATTTAAGAGATAAAGACACAATACTTTTTGTAGATGAAGTTCAAGAATGTGAAGCATTTATTGAATCATTAAAATTATTTAATGAAGATGGAATTAATAATATTGTATGTGCAGGCAGTTTATTAGGTGTAAAACTAAAAAGATTAAAAAAATCATTTCCTGTTGGAAAGGTACACCAAGAGATAATGTATCCAATGGATTTTGAAGAATTCTTAATAGCAACAGGTAATGAAAGATATATTGATAATATAAAAGAATCGTTTATAAATAATAGAGAATGCTTGTTTCATAAAGAATTATTAGATTTATTTAATAGATATTTATATTTAGGAGGAATGCCTGAAGTAATACAAAATTATATTGATAATAGTCAAAACCTATCAATGATTGATAATACAATTATTAATGATATTATTCTAGGATATATGGAAGATATTTCAAAACATAATAAAGAAAAACAAGAAGTTAATAGAATAAATGCCATATATAATAATATCCCACCACAATTATTAAAAGAAAATCCAAAATTTATGTATTCAAAATTTGATAAAAAAGAAAGAAAGGGAGATTATATAAATGCCTTAGATTGGTTAACAGCCAGTAGATTAGTTCTTAAATGTAATGTTATAAATAAACCAGAATATCCTATTAAATTATTTTCTGATGATGAAAATTATAAATTATTTTTAAGTGATATTGGTATATTAAGAAGTTTAATGGATATAACTGTCTCTGATATGTTTTTTCAAGATAATTATCAATACAAAGGAATAATTGCTGAAAACTATGTTGCAACGGAACTTCAAAATATGTTTGGAAATATCTATTATTGGAGTAAAAAAGGAAATGAAAATAATAGCAAAGCTGAAGTTGACTTTGTAATTCAAATAAAGCAAAATGTTATTCCTATTGAAGTAAAAGCAGGAGATAATATAAAATCAAAAAGTTTAGATATATATAATAAAGAATATAATCCAAAATTAATGATTAGAATATCAACTAAAAATTTTGGTATTAAAGGTAATTTAAAATCAATTCCTTTATATGCAACATTTTTAATTAAAGATTTATTAAATAATGAATTATAAATAATTATTAAGAAGTTTCTACTTCTTTTTTTAATAGTTATAATATAATATTATTTACATAAAATAATTTTGGCACAATAAAATTGAAATTTTATTATATAAAGTACTTGAAAAAAAAGTACTTTTTTGTTATCATTAAATTATAAAAAATAGAAAAGATGTGATAAATATGTTGACAAATAAATATATAACTTGTACACTTAGACAGACAGACAGACAGACAGACAGACAGACA
>CACZTI010000089.1 GCA_902783985.1 uncultured Erysipelotrichaceae bacterium
ATGTTCAAACAGAAAGTGTACAACCAGTAACACCGGTAATTCAAACACCAAATGTTATAGAACCAATTGTTCCAAATGTAGAACAGAATAATAATGTTGCAACAGAAAATGTACAACCAGTGACTCCTATAGTCCAGACACCAAATGTTGTAAATGTTGAAGGTATGATTTCTAATAATACAATGGATAATTCAAACAATACATCAGCAAATGGTGTTAGTCCTAATAATAATGATTTTTATAGTGGATTTTATAATTCGGTTCAGGGGAGTGGAATGGTAAATAATAATGAAATATTATAGGAGGTGATTATTTGTGGAATTTGTAATTATATTGGCTATTGTTCTATTTGTTGTATTATATAGACAAAGTAATGGTGAATCTGTTTATAAATTTCTTGTAAATAATGTTGAGTATGCTTATGATAAATACGCGCCATATTCTTTTAAAGTTATTCGTGAAAAGTGTAAGGAAATGGGGCTAGAGTATAGTGCAAAACAATATACAATGCAAGTAATTATATTTTCAGTTTTAGCATTCGTTATTTCTTTCTTGTACTTTTACAATGCGATTATTTCGTTGATTTATGTTGTTCTTGTTGTATCAATAATTCCATATCTAGCATATTTAAGATGCAAAAGGGTATATAGTGAATTTATATTTGAACAAATTCAAGTATATGTTACAAATACTATTATGGAATTTTCTGTTACCCAATCATTTGTAAAAGCAATGGAAGGTGTAGTTGATTCTGGTATTTTAGAGGATCCTGTAAAAACTGATGTTCAAATTATGGTAGACCTTGCTTATCATAATGGTGATGTTGGTGAATCTATTGAATATATGAATAGTAAATATGATTATTATATGGTACGAAATATGCATCAATTATTTTTACAAGTTACTAGAGAAGGTGCAAGAGATACCACAAAAACACTTGACAATATGTTAATAGATGTTGATGAACTTGTAGAAGGTGTTTATCATGATAGAATTGATAGACAAGCATTCCATAAACAATTTATTCAATTTGGCTTATTATTATATTTAATGATTATGTTTGTACAACTGATAATAGGTAGAGAAAGGTATATTGATATGGTAAATACAAACCTTTTAGTTCAAATTGCTTTACATATAATAGTTTTAATGAATAGTTATTTTCTTCTATCAGGAGAAAAATATTATAACGAGAATGTAGGTGCTGAATAATGGAACTAATAATAATATCAGCGATTGTAATATTTGTTGTATTACAAACCAAAATGGTTAATACAGATGAACTTTTTGATAGTAATGGGAAAATAATAAGTTTCTTAAAAGAAAAAGATTTTGATTTTTATGCCATGGCAAAATATGGTGGAGATGTTGATATCAATTTTTTGATTAATAGAAGATTGAAAAATACCGGAGTTGTATTAATTATAGTTATAATATTTTTACTATTTAATTTTACTGTAATAAATTTGGTAGTAGGTGCATTAATAGTGGGTGTTGTATATAAGAGTGAGTATACAAAACTAAAAAGTTATCACAAAAGACATTTACAACAAATTGATCAATTATTGCCATACTATTTAAAAAGTATTGAAATATTAGCTCAACACTATACAATACCAGTAGCAATATCTAAAAGTATTAATACTGCACCAGATGTATTTAAAAGTGGTTTAAGACAGATGATTGAAAAAATCGATTCTGGTGATTCATCAATTAATCCATACATGGATTTTGCTAAAGAATTTCCTGTTAGAGATTCTATGAGAATGATGCGTTTATTGTATCGTTTAAGTATTGGTGCACAAGAAAATAAACAAGAACAATTATTGACTTTTTCAAAAAGTGTATCATCACTTCAAAATAAGTCAAGAGAAAAAATGTATGCTGGAAGATTAAAGAAAATGGAGAACAAAACACTCATTATGCTTGTTGCTACAGGTGGTGGAACAATGATCGTTGTATTAATTGCCATGATGATGATGATGTTTTCTAACCAATAAAACATAAAGATTTTATTATAATAATCTTGTAAGTAAAAATAAAATGTGATAAAATGATAATGATAGGGAAAGGAGAACCAAAAATATGAAAGAAGCAAGTGGAGAATTAAATATGACTTTAATTACAATTTTAGCTGTTGCTGTTATTGGAGGTATATTTATGGCTTTATATCCTTCAATTAGAGATCGTATTTCAAAAACTTGGAACAGCACTGCAAATGATATGAGTGGTGCATATAACAAATCTAGAAGTGGAAAATAGTAATTAATAATTTGGTTATCTGATACATATTATCAAATAACCAAATTATTATAATAAGTTAAAAAATGGAGGTATTATGAGAGAGGCTATAGGTGGTTCATTATTACTATATATGCTTATTCCTATTATATTTTTATTTGTAGCATTTGTAGCATTTATTATGAATTATGCTTCAATTTATCGAGCTGGTAATTACATTATTACTGAAATTGAAACATGTGATGCTAATTTTGATGATTGCAGGCATATTGGTTCTAAAGATGCTGTTGAAAGTAATGTTAGAAAAAAATATGGATATGATGGTCCAATAACATATTCATGTACAGATAATGATAAGGGGTCTGTATATCGTGTAAGTCTTGGAATTACTATAGAATTACCGCTTGTTGGAAAAGTTCCATCAAATGGAAATTTGTTTAGTATAGTTTCTGAATCTAAAACGATTTATAATGTAAGTTGTGGAAAAAGTAAAGGGATTTTATAAAATAATAGAGGTGTGATATGAACGTTATTGTTACAAATAAGCAAAAGGATATTATTGATAATGCCAATATAGATGCCATTAAAGATTTTAATGGTCTATTTAACGTTGATGATTTAATTAGTAAAGTAAAAAATTACTTTTTTAGTAAACTGATATTAGATGCAACAAGTATTGTTAATTTTTCATCTAAAGAGGTTCTAGAAAAACTAGTATCATCTATTGGTGCAGATCGTTTAATTATCTTACTACCAACAGATCTTGAACCACCAAAAAGTTTTATAGATTTACTTGTAAGTTTAAAAATATTTAATTTTAGTAGGGATATAAATGAAATAATAAAATTTATAACTGTTTCTAATAGTTACGAAAATATTGTAGGAATAACAGGTGGTGTAAATAATGATATTTATGTTGATAGTAGTATCAAAGCAACGGATAATTTTCAACCAAATGAAAGTATCACTCCTAATAATATGAATCCTACAATGCCATTTACTACAAATTCTAGAAATATTTTTAGTCCAATTATAACTGGTGCTAAATCTGGCGAAAACGTTCAAAATAATCAACCAACTGTTAACAACATTCCAACAAATAATGTACCTTATAATAATTATCCAGGGTTAAACAATGTTCCTATGAATAACATGAATCAACAAAATAATAATTATGATTTCAGCAATAATTATAATGGAATAATTTCTAATTCAAGTGTGGTACCTAATCCACCAATGAATACTCCAAATATGGGAGTACAAAATAATGCTCCAGATAATTTTCATAATACTGAAATATTAAGTAAAATGCCACAATATAATGAGATGATAAATGGTAATCCAAATAATAATATTATAAATAATAATCCAATAAGCAATAATTCATTTAATAACAATGTGATGACAAATCAAAATATCAATACTGTAAATAATGCATTTAATTCTACTGAAATGAAAAATTCATTTAATGATTTCTATAATTCATCTAATGCAACTAATAATAATGATGAACAAAATAATAGCGGATTTTATCAAGAATTTGATAGTAGTACAAAATCTTTTGTTTTAGGTGTAAAAAATATCACTGTCCATGCAGGTAGTACAACATTGGTTTATTTAATGATGAAAGCTGCTAGAGAAATATTAAATTTAAGAGTTAATGCCATTGAAGTTAACAAAAATGACTTTAAATATTATAATGATAATGATATGATATCCACTACAACAGATGCTCTTCCAAATGTTATTGATGGATCAAATGCAAATTTAATAATAGTTGATTTAAATGATTATTATGGTAATTTCAGTATTTTCAATGATGTAATTTATTTAGTTGAACCATCTGTTATTCGTCTCAATAAATTAATGATTGATAATCGTTTTGCCTTTAAAGAAAATGCTAAACATAAACTTTTATTAAATATGAGTTTGTTGAATTTAAATGAGGTTGATGCTTTATCTAAGGAGGCTGGAGTAGAATTTCTTTTAAATATTCCTCCTATTAATGATAGAGTTCATAACGATATAATATTAAAAATTTTAAATTTATTTGGTTTTAAAAAATAAATGATATAAAGAAATATTAAAAAAACTGTTGTATAATTTTACATCAGTTTTTATTTTTATTTTATTAAATATTTATATTTTGATATGCTGTTCTTAAATTTCTTAATGATTGTGTTAGGTAATCATCTACTTGTATTGTATTATTTGTAAAATTAGTAACATTAGATATCATATTTTCTAAATTAGCTATATTGAGTTTAATATTTTCTTTAATTAATTCAATATTTTCTAGTTCAATATTTAACTGCTTTGTAACATTACATTGTGAAATTTTGGAATCAACATCATCAAGAAATTCTTGCATCTTTCTTATTTCGCCCTTAATATTTTCTATAGTATTGGTATCTAATCTAAACAAATTATTCATAGTTGAGTCTCCTTTTTGGCTTGTTGAGCTTGAAGACTATACAATTGACTTCGTTTAGCACTAAGTCTATCATCAAGTTCGTTAAGGGCATCAATGTTTAATTTATAACTTTCTAATGCAGCCAAAAATTGTGTATTAAATATATTTTCTTTTTCTATAATTCTATTTGATGCATCAGTTAATTGATTTATACCATCACTGATTTGAGAAATAGTGGAAGTGAATGCATTTGCAGCTACCCCCTCAAAATCTTGGTTTTTTATAGCGCTTAAAGGTCCATTTATGTCTATGTTAATTTTAGGTACTGTAACTTGATTGCTTTTAATAATGTCGTATACTCTTTTTAATCTTGGATCCATTTCTCTTTTTCCCATATTATTTTTCTTCACCTACCGTTTTTGATATATCATCGTATACCTTACTATATTCTTGATACATGTATTCAATATCCAATATTTCTTTATCCAATTTAGTCATTACATCACTAGTTCTTTCCAAACCATATCGATAATTTTCATCAATTTCTTTTATCGCATTACCCTCTAAATTTAAATTCACAAAATTTTCATGATTTTGCGTAATCTTTTGATAAATACCATTAAGTCTTTCTTTTTCATTTTTAAGTTTATCTAGCTCATTTTTTAGAACTATTAAATCTATTTTACATAGCCCCATATTTTTTTACCTCATCTAAATTATCAAATTGCAAATATTCAGTGGCATCTTGTTCAGTTAGTAGAAATTCTTCATTAACTTGCTTTATGACTTTTGCAAATAAATTATAATAATTGTTATTATAAGTTAAGCTTTGATTTAATTTTTCCATTTTTTTATCTTCAGTTTCTTTATTATCACTGACCCAAACTTTTTGAATATTCTCATATATCAGTCTAATGTTATTTATAACATCATCATATTCTTTGGATATTTCTAATAAATTTTGGCCATTTTCTAAGATTTCATTATATTTTAAATATATTCTCATTTTGTCTCCTTTAACTTCTTTCAACTTCCCACGCTATATGACCATTACCACTTTTTGGATGCAATGATATTTTAGCCTCTTCATATGACATATATGGTATATAATATGGATCATAATTTCTACTTCTATTTCTTGCTATTGAATTATTAGAATCAATTACATAACAATTACCATCACCAGATGGAACTAATAGTACATAATGTCCACCTGTTGTTTTTAATTGACCTGTTTTTAATTTATCAGTACGCACAATATATACCGACTGATTATTCAAAGTGTCTCCTTTCGCTCTTGAACCATCATAGTTCATATCAATATTTGCTGCTCTTGCAATTTCATTAAGCTTTTCAATATCATTTATTCGAACATTTATTTTCTTTTCTTTTATTGGTGCAATAACTCTTTCAACATTATTTCTTAAAAAATTGACTGTTTCTTGAGAATTATATTCTTCTTTGGCATCAATTACATTTACACTATTTATTAAAGAAAATAACATACAGCCATTAATACATGTATTATATTTATTATCACCAAATGCTTCTCCAAGTGCTTCTTTATTTCCTGTCCAATATTGATTTAATTCAAATTGTATTTTATTAACACCATGATTTATATTATAAATTCTAGAAATTGGTAATTCACCATCTTTAGAAGTAGAAAAATAATTATCTTTGTTGTTATAAGAAGAAGGAAATAAATTAACCATTTGTTCATCATCATAAATGCCTTCTTTACAAAATTCTACAATAACGTTAGCATTTAAGCTACTTAAAATGGATTTAGGAATCATATACTTATTAACATTATCCGTTGTACATAGTGGTTCTCTTGTCTTTATAAAAGCTCCATATTTACTATTATACGTATAAGTTACACCATTATATTCCAATGTTGTACCATCTTGGTAATTACCATAATTATTAATAATGTTTCCACTAGCATCACGTAAAACAACATTAGCTGATGTTGTTCCTGTTGAAAGGGATACACTTTCTGGAATAGACAAAGTTTCAAGTTCAGAAAGACATTTTTGTTCTTGCTCATCAATTGCAGCACTTTGTTGTTCTATTTCACTTGATAATTGTTCACATTCCGCCCATAATTCATCTATTGTCATATAACACCTATCCTAAATATAATTATACCTTTTTTTTTAATAATAATCAACAATTTATACTATAAGTTTTATATTTTTGTTTAATATAAAAGAATTTATCTTTTATGTTATTATTTGCATATATTTTAATATGAATAAGAAGAAAAAAATATTTTTGATAACAATTATAATTATTATCATTATTTCTATTATTATAACTTTCTATATAAATAAAAATGTTTTACCTATTATTAAAAATTATAGTGTTGCTGAAATGAAAAGGGTAGCTACTACTATTATTAATCGTAGTGTAACTGATTATACTTTTGAAAATATTAATGTTGATGAGTTATTTATTATCAGTAAAAATAAAAACGATGATATTGTAACCATAACCTTAGATAACCGAATAATTAATATCATTACGAATAAAATCAGCGATGTCTGTGAAGACAATTTAAGAAATGTTGAAGAGGGGAAATTTAATGAAATAAAAAAGAATTTTAATATTGGAGAAGAGTATTTTTCTATTCCAAGTGGTGTTTTTTTAGGTAATAGTCTACTTTCAAATATAGGACCAGAAATACCCATGTCTTTTAAATTAATTGGAAATGTTAATAGTGAAATATTAACTGATGTTAAAGAATATGGAATTAATAATTCTTTAATTACCATATCTTTAGAAATCAAAGTAGAATTAATGGTAATATTACCAATAAGTAGTGAATTTATTATGATTAAGAATAATATTCCAATAGCTATTAAAATAATTCAAGGGAAAGTCCCAGAGATATATGGTGGAAATCTTATAAATTAAAAAGAACTATCCATTATTTTGGATAGCTCCTAAATCTAATACTTCGGTTTTGGATAAAGCATCTTCAGGAGTAGTATTATCTTCTTCTTGAAAATTAACAGTTTTTATACTTGTATCCTCGAAATCATGATTATATATTTCATCTAATGCGTCATCAATTTCTATTAATTTATATATTTCTTCAAATGAAGTAATACCTTCAACAACTTTTTCTAAACCATCTTGAAGTAGGGTAGTAACATCTTTTGAATATACTAATTCACGAAGATCTTCCTTGGAAATACTTTCATCACTAATAGCATCTCTTAAATGTTCATCAATTAATAAAACTTCTTGAATAGCAATTCTTCCTGAATAACCATTACGACATTTATCACATGCATCACCTACATCATATATTTCATTAACATCTAGTCCAAGTGCTTTTTTAAATAATTCTTTCTCATATGATGTTGTAGCACGTAATTTTTTACAATGTGGACAAAGTCTTCTAGCTAATTTTTGAGATACAATACCTGTTAAGGCACTTGATAATAGGTATCTTTCAACATTCATATCTAATAATCTTTCAATAGTAGTAAGAGAATTATTGGTATGGATTGTTGAAAAAACTAAGTGTCCTGTAATTGATGCACGTACAGCAATCTGTGCTGTTTCAGTATCTCTTATCTCACCAATTAATATAATATTAGGGTCTTGTCTTAAAATACTTCTTAGAACTCTACCAAAGGTAAGACCAATTTCTGAATTAACCTGTATTTGATTTATTCCTTCAATATTCATTTCTATTGGGTCTTCTACAGTAATAATATTAGTTTCGGGATTATTTAGTGTTTGAAGCATTGTGTAAACTGTTGTTGATTTACCAGAACCAGTTGCACCAGTAATTAGAATAATTCCATTAGGAACACTGATCATTTTTTTAACTTTCTCAAGATTCTTTTCAGAAAAACCTAAAAATTCTAATCCCTTAGCACTTTGAGTATAATCCAAAATACGAATAACTATTTTTTCTCCTAAATTAGTTGTCAATGTTGACACACGCATATCAAGATTAACACCATTAATATTACCTTTAATCGCACCATCTTGAGGTAATCTTGATTCGGTTATATTCATGTTGGAAATCAATTTAATTCTTGTTGTTAAATTTCTTTGATATTCCTTAGGAACAATCGCATGATCTTGTAACAAACCATCAATACGTAATCTTACTTTAAGTCCATTTTCAAATGGATCAAAATGTATATCACTTGCACCTTTTGATACAGCGTAAATGATAATAGCATTTACAATTTCAGCAATCTCCACATTCTTAAAATCATACTCTAACATAATATCCCTCTATTCTTTTTTTATTTTACTCTAGTATTTTTTATAAAAATATTATATAATGTTTTTGTACAATAATCAAGTTCAAATTTTAAATTTCGTAATTTTTAAATAGAAAGGGTGAAAAAATGATTTTACGAAGACCATATGCTTTTTTAATTAAATACTTTAAAATAATTCATGTTTTGTTATTTGGATTATTTGTATTCTTATTATTTTCTTTAAGAAAAATATATTTATTTTTAATTGACTATGTCAAAAAAGGTACTTTTAATTATACGGATAATATTGCTGGAAAATATGTTCCCATAATTTTAATTGTTTTACTGTTTATCGCTATTATTTCAGGAATATTTATCTATTTATTGATGAAAAGAAAAGAGAAACCGTCATTATTTTACATTTTATTGACAGTATATTCTGGAATTGCTTTTTTCTTACTAATATTTTATCGTAATTTCTTTGCATCTCTTGAACTTACATCATATGAAACACTAACTATTATAATATATCGTGACATTATGGCTTTTCTATATTATATATGTTATTTCTTTGTCGGTGTATTATTTATTAGAGCCTTTGGATTTGATATCAAAAAATTTAGTTTTGAAAAGGATAAAAGAGAATTAAATTTAGATGTTACCGATAGTGAAGAAGTTGAACTTGGGGTATCTGTTGATAAGTATGATGCTCTTAAAGCCTTAAGAAAACAAAAAAGAGAATTAGGATACTACTATAGAGAAAATGATAAATTCTTTAACATTTTGGCCATTGTTTTAGTAGCAGGTATTATTATCTTTTTATACATTCATTTTTTTGTAAATAACAAAGTTTATAGTGAAACATCTACTATTTCACTTGGAAATATTGATTTTAAAGTAATCGAAAGTTTTGTAACTGATAAAGATGGATATCAAAAAATTGTTTCTCCTAATAATAATTTCTTAGTTATGAATCTTCAAATTAATAATAAAAATGATTCAACATATTATTTTGATAGAGAAATATTTAGAATTGCATATAATGATAATTATTTATATCCCGCAACAAGTTATTGTTCATCTTTTTCTGATATTGGTAATTGCTATACACCAAATAGTAAAATCCAAAAAGGAAATCAAGAATTTATTTTAATATTTAAAATTAATGAACCATCATTTAATGGATATTTTGAAATATTAAAAAATAAAAGTGATAATTATAAGTATGAAAGAATGAGAATAAAATCATCACCTATAGAGGTTGCAAGAGAAAATTATGAAATGAATAATAATTATTTTAATGTTACTAATCACACATTTGTTGATAATACATCAGTGGAACATAATGAATGTGACAAAGATGGTAACTGTGTAATAAATATGAAAAATTTATATTCTGATTTTGATAAAAAAATAATGATATTAACAGTATCTAATATTAGTGATTTTACAGAAGAGTTTTTAGAAAATTATCTTGGAATATATTATAAAGTTAATAATACTATTTATGATATTACAAGTGATAAAATTGATATTTTAGATATTAATGAAAATAATATTTATATAACTGTTCCTAAAATCGTTTTAAATCAAAAAGAAAATGGCTTAGTCTTTAAAACTAGAAGAAAGGCAATTTATATTAAATTGGGTGGTAATAATGAATAAAAAAATTAATTTGCTATTTGCAGGTTTATTCTTCCTTATAATGGGAATTATTACCTTTTTAATAGCTAAATGGTAGGTAGAATGATGAATAAAAAAGGATTTTTTATGGTGGAAACATTAGCGGTTATTGTTTTTGTTGCTGGTATTTTTACATTTCTTTATGTATCAGTCATCCCTCTTATTGGAACTTATAATGATTTAGTAAATAGAGAAAGTAATATCGACATCGTTTATAAATTATATAACATTCGTATTGCAATTCAAAAAGATAACAAATTAAAAAGTTTACAAAATACACCATTTATCAAATTAACATGTTCTAATTTTAGAGATGTTGATTATTGCAATAATTTAATGGGTCAAATGGAACTAGAAAGTTATAATTTGTTTTATACTAATAGTATAAGAAATAATATTGAAAATTTTCGAGGTTATCCTGAAATTTATACATATTTAAAATCTTATACTAATGAAAATGTTCCATCATTAATTTTAATGGATAAAAAGGCTAATACCATTGCACACTTAGATTATTATAATTTTATATAAAAAGAAAAGTGTCAAGAATAATGTCAAATGTTGTCAAAAATTAAAAGAATATTTATTATTCTTTTTTTTATCTCTTAAATCTTTGATATAATAAAATAAAGAAGGTAGGTGATAAAATGAAATATAAATATATGTTATTTAGTTTAATTTTATTATGTACTTTTAATGTCTATGCCCTAAAGAGTAATTCCAGTGATTTAATAAACCGCAATACTTGTTCTAAATATGAACTTGCATACGCTTATAGTGATGGAAGTATTGTTAGTAATGAATGTTTTGATAGTTATAAACAAGCTAAAGACAAAATGGATAGATGTATTAATACTGAAGAATATAATTTTGATAATATGATTATTTTAGAAAGAAGTAATAATGTTACTAGAATTATTGATGCTAAATACGCTGTTGTAAAACTTGATAAAGGAAAAGATGCTCTAACCTATATGTACGCTAATAGTGATGCCTCTGGATATAGTATTTATATGAATAATTATTCTGCTTATGGTGCCGTAGACGCTGCTTTTATTGAATATAATGATAATCATAAATCCGTTAAGGTTAGAGTAGGTGGTATTACTGGTTGGATACAAAATGGTGAATATAAAGTAATACCATTAAGTTGGATGAAAGAAACTTCTTACTATAAAATCGATGATAAAGGTATCTATCATTATTATACTAAAGATATTGAAGATAATAAAACTCAAAGTTATCGTTCTTTAGGTCCAAAACCTGTAAACATAAGTAATGGAAAATATTATAGTTATGATGGCATATATCTTTATAGTGATTATAAATCAATGATCAGTGATTATCAAAATGATTCTCATAATTTAGCAGATAATAAAGATAATCCATATTATAATTATTATTTATATTTACCACATAGATCAAAGACAAATTATACTATTGATGATATTGATTCTTATGTAAGAAATATTTTAAATTTTAATGGTAGTATTTATGGAAAAAGTTTAGCTAGTAAAAAATCATTGTTGTATGGAGCTTCAGAATATTTTATGTATGATGAAGATATGTATGGCGCTAATGCTTTAATGGTTTTTTCCCTATCTCGTAATGAATCTGCTAATGGAACAAGTAAAATCGCTTATACTAAAAATAATATTTTTGGACATAATGCTATTGATGGATCAGCCTATACTAGTGCCTCAGGATACCTTGATGTTCGAAGTAGTATTTATACCCATGGTTATGGATATATAAATTATGGTTATGCTGAAGTAGCTGATTCAAGATACTTTGGAACTCACTTTGGTAATAAATATCGTGGCGCTAATGTTAAATACGCTAGTGATGTTTATTGGGGAGAAAAAGCTGCTAATTATTATTATTTATTTGATAGAGATAATGGAATGTTAGATTATAATTATTATCAATTAATTATTTCTAATACTAGTAATATTAATGCAAGAACAAAACCTAATACTAAAAGTGATATTTCATATACTATAAAATATCAAGGATTACCATTTATTCTTTTAGAAGAAGTTGAAGGAGAAGAATATAAGGGTAATAAGATATGGTATAAAATACAAGCTGATTCTAATATTGATAATAATGGTAAGATAATTAAGTCAAGTGATTCTTGGCCAAAATATAATTGGGATGGCTATGTTTATGTTCATTCATCTTACTTTACTAAAATAAATGATGCTAAAAAAGAAGATAATACTTATAATAAACCAAATGATGTTAAACAAGTTACTGGTTCTATTAAGACATATGCCAATAATTCCAAATATACACCAATAGTTGGTAAAGCAAAAACTGATATAAATTATTATTATACATCAAGTTTATTAGAGAAAAAAGGAACTATTAAAAAAGATAGTTTAGTAGTTATTTTAGAAGAAATAAATGATGATGAAAAAGAATATCATATCATTACTAATTATGGAACAGTTGATAAAGCATGGATTAGTAGTGAAAATATTGATATTATACCAAATGATTTAGTTAGTGTTAAAATAAATGAATCCGGTAAATATATTAATGTTACCGATAAAAATAATAAAACTTTATTAAATGTTTATGATGGTAGTTTTCTACCAATAATTGATAAAGAATTAATAAATGACAAACTATACTTAAAAGTAATGTATAATATAAATGGTATGATTCAAAATGGATATATTGATAGTACTATTGATAATATTTCTTATACCCTAAATTATCTTGATAAAGAAGATAATAATGATGATAATGTAAATCAAAATAATAATGATAATAATAATACTCATGAAGAGAATATTGATAAAGAATTACAAGAACAATTAGAAAAAGAACTAGAAGAAGAACTTAAAAATTCCGTTATTCTAGATTCAAGTAATAGTTTATTTATGTTTAATAGTTTAAAACATGTTGAAGGTAATATCTTTAATGTAAGTGGATTTATGGGAATCAAAGGAATGGATAATAAAAATGTATCTAATTTTATGGTTTTCTATAATGAAAGAACAGAAGAACAATATTTGTTTGAACTAGATAAATGGAATGATTTCCCTTATTCAATGTCAAGTATGGATGATGATAAAGAATATTACTATGATGATGGATGGTTTAATACTAATATTGATTTAACTAATGTACCAAGTGGTGACTATAAAATAGTAGTAATTGTTAAAAATAATAATTATTATGCCGCAAATTATTTCACTAATATTGCCTATATGGATATGACAAGAAGAGCTAAAGGTAATAATAAAGAATATTTAATTGAAGTTGATTATACCACAATGAATAGTCCATTATTATTTAGTATTAGAGATAATTTAATTAGTTTAGATGTTCCTAAAACAACAGATCCAATGTATAACTTCTTTAATGAAATAAGTTTTGATAATAATAATTTAAAACTAAAAGGAACTAGTCATAATTTTGGTATTAGTTATGGTAACAATGATAATGTAAATAGAACATTGATTCTAGAAAACATTGATACTTTTAAAAGATTAGAATTTGATTTAGGTAGTATTAATAATGGAGATTATCCTATTACTTTAGCAGTATCTGATAATTTAGATAAGACAAAAGCTTGGTTTAATAATTCTCTTGATTTATCAAGTGTTCCAAGTGGTAAATATGTTTTATATATTAAAAACACTGTTAATAATATAACTTATTTTGGAGAAGTAATTGATGTAAGTTATACTGATTTTTCTAAGATAAATAATGATAAATATAAATTATTACGAAATGATGATTTAAGACTTAGAATAGAACTAGAAGTTAAGTGATAGAGGAGATTTATGAAAAAAATATTGATATTTGTTTTATATTTAATATTATTATTTCCTTTTATAGTTAAGGCTGATTTAACAGGTGAACAAGAAGATGCTATTGCATCTTTTGCTGAAAATTTAATTATAAAGCAAAGTCAATCTCCTCACACTGATGGTTCAGGGTTTCCCTTAATCGCTTATAATATGGGTTCATCAGATAGGATTGAAGGATACAATGAAAATTTAATAATGTTTGGTAAAGATGAAAGAGGAATAAATACCATTAATAATATGAAATGGCCCTTTGATTGTGCAAGTTGGGCAAGTTATGTTTATAAACATGTTTTAGGTGTTAAAACAACAATGGGTGATGGTGGAAGACCTTTTACTGTTTCACATTTTTTAAATAACGCTTTAAATGAAGTTGACTTTTATGTTATTAGAAGAAATACTTCCGTATATGATTTAGGTCCAGCTACAAAAGGTGACTTATTAATTATTGAAGGAAGTCATATTATGGTATATCTAGGTGATGGTAGAATAAGTCATGTTTCCACATCCGCTATTCAAAGAGGTGGATCATTAGGAGCTGAGGTTGTTGAACTATCAAATAGATTCCCTGGTGAAGAAGTAACTGTTATCAGATTAAAAGGAATCAACGCTAAACCTAATACCACAATTACTTGGCCTGATAATCATCAAACAGAAGATTTAGGACCAAAAGATGATGGTCCAAGTATCCATATTGATTTTAACAATACTGGTCATGTTAAAGAAGGAGAAGCAATAATATCATTTTCTGATGACAAAATGATTTCCAAATATAGTATTTCATTAAATAAAGATGAATATAAATGGCAAAATGTTAATCAAAAAAACTATAAAATAAAATTTATAGCCAAAAGTAATGGAACATATTATGTATACGCTATGGATAACAAAAATCAGATTGCTAAACAAGTGTTTGTTGTATCAAATATTGATAAAAAAGCTCCAGTGATAACTAGTATTAATTATCAATATAATGGTGATGAAACATATAATGTTACTGTATCAGCAACCGATGATAATAAAATTACTTATACATTAGATGGATCATTAAAAACAAGTAATATTTTTAATAATTTATCTTTAACTAAACATAATTTAGTAATTAGTGATGAAGCAGGAAATACCCTTAATTATTCAATTGACTTAACAGCAACTAATATTCCTTTATTTGATGTTTCCTTTGAAAAAGATTATCAAAAGAAAAAAACATTAATGATAAAACCACAAAATGAAGATATAATTTCTTATTATACTATTAAAAAAACTAGTGATGAACCAACAGGATGGACTAAATATCAAAAGGATATTAAGATTGATGTTAGTGAAAATGGTACTTATTATCTTTGGCTTAAATCAAAAAATAATATCGTTTATTATAAAAAAATAGATGTAAATAATGTTGATGCAACCCCACCAGTAATAGATAATTATACTATTGATAATATATCAAGTGATAATTTTACTGTAACAATTAATGCCAATGATTCTTGTGAATTAGAATATTCTATAGTTAATGGACCTTATCAAAAAAGTAATATTTTTACTAATTTAAAGAAAAATAATTATTTATTTCTCGTTAGAGATTGTGCCTATAATGTAAGTATAGTTAATATTAGTAGTAATGAATTTATTGATAAATATCAAAAAGAAGATGTTAAAACTATAGAAAATGATAAGGAAACCAATGATTCTAGTTCATCATTAGGTGATTTAATTTTAATATTATTAATTATTGGTGTTTCTATAGCTGTTATTATTAACATAATAAATATAATTAAAATATCTAATAAGAAAAAGCATTAAGTTAGAAAAGAAATTCAAGTTTAGAACTATTCTAAATTGATGAATTTCTTTTTTTATATACTAGGAAATATCTCTTCCAAAAAATATATGTAATATTATTGATACAATGTTCTAAGTGTGATATAATATACCAAGAATAGGTGATGAAATGAAAATATTTAAAGCATATAAGTTTAGATTATATCCCACAAAAGAACAAGAAATATTAATTAACAAAAATATTGGTTCATCAAGATATGTATATAATTATTTCTTAAATAGAAAAGATGAACGTTATAAAGAAAGCAAAAATAATTTATCTTTAAAAGATATGAAACATGAATTAGTAGTATTAAAGAAGGAATTACCATGGTTACAAGAAGTTGATAGTATGGCCCTTACAAATACTTTAGATAATTTAGATAGAGGTTATACTAATTATTTTGAAAAAAGAAGTGCTCATCCCACATTCAAAAAAAGAGGATGTCATGACAGTTTCCGTACTACATGTATCAAAGGTGAATATAAAAATAATAAATATGCTAATATCATTATAGATTTAAAAAATAAAACAATAAAATTACCAAAATTAGGTATTATTCCTATAAGAGGTTATCGAAACTTAGAAAAAGACTTAAATATCAGAAATGCTACAATAGAAAAAATAGGATTAAAGTATTATGTATCACTATGTTGTGAAGAAGAAATTAATATTACAAAATCTAGAATAATTCATGCTGTAGGAATCGATCTTGGAGTATTATCACTTGTTACTACAAGTGATGGAATAAAATATAAAAAATTAATAATTAAAAGAATCGAAGAACATATAAAAGTCTATCAAGAAAGATTATCAAGATGTATAAAAAATAGTAGAAATTATCTTAAATTAAAAAATAAAATAGCAAGATTATACCAAAAAATCAAAAATATGAGAAAGTATTATATTCACGAAATAACCAATGATTTACTAAGAGATAATGAATTAATAGTTTGTGAAACACTTAAAACAAAAGAAATGATAGAAAAAAGTTATGTAAAAAGTTTAACTAAAGGAATAGTAAATGCATCATTTAATGAAATAATAAGACAACTAGAATATAAAACAAAATGGCATAATAAAGTATTGTTAAAAGTTAATACTTATTATCCTAGTAGTAAATTATGTTCTCATTGTGGAACCAAAAATGAAATAAATGACTTATCTATTAGAAGTTTTGAGTGTATTAAGTGTAAATTTTTAAATGATCGTGATATTAATGCAAGTATTAATATTTTAGATGAAGGTATAAAAATTGCAGTAAATAAAGGTTTAATTATTGTATAAAATAACAAAATAATTATTAGATAATTTAGTAAAATTAACAGGGTGGCGACCATCCGTAGTG
>CACZTI010000090.1 GCA_902783985.1 uncultured Erysipelotrichaceae bacterium
TAATTATTGTATAAAATAACAAAATAATTATTAGATAATTTAGTAAAATTAACAGGGTGGCGACCATCCGTAGTGTCTATAAGTACTTTAGTATAAGTAGAAATGATTTTTCGTGAGAAAAATCGAATGAATTACGCAGTAATTTATTTTGTTCTGTTATACTTATAAAGTGTTAATAATAGTAGGTGATATAATGGAATTTACAATTAATGATTTTAGTGGACCACTTGATTTATTACTTCATTTAATTAAAGAAGCTAAAATGGATATTTTTGAAATTAAATTAGAAATAATAATTGATGAATATTTAGATTTTATTAATAAAATGAAAGATAAAAATTTAGATATAGCAAGTTCATATTTAGTTATGTCTTGTGAATTATTAGAGATTAAATCCAAAATGTTACTTCCAAAAGATGAAGAAATAGAAGAAGATGATGATCCTAAAGAAAGATTAATTAATAGGTTAATTATATATGAACAATATAAAGAAGCAGTTGATGACTTTAAAAAATTAGAAAGTGATAGAAATACCTATTATACCAAACTACCTACTAGTATTAAAGAACTTGATGTCGATAATAAACAAGTATTTGATAATTTAACTATTGATGATTTAACAGAAGCTTTTAAAAAGTTACTAGAAAGAATTGAATTAGAAAAACCAGTTAATACTAAAGTAACAAGAAAAGAATTATCAGTAGAAGATGAAATGAAATCAATTAAAAGTAAATTAAAAATAAATAAAAAAATGTCTTTTTTTGATTTATTTGAAGTTAAAACAAAAGAATATATTGTAGTAACATTTCTAGCAATTCTTGAAATGGCTAAGAAAAATGAATTAAGAATAATTCAAGAAAATATGGAAGATGATATTAAAGTAGAGGCGATATAATGGAAAATGAAAAATTAGCAGCATTAGAAGGACTTTTATTTGTTGTTGGTGATGATGGGTTAAATATTAACCAAATGATGGAAATATTAGAAATAGAACATGATGAAGCTGTAAAATTAATTAATGATTTAAAAGAATATTATGATAATAATAATCGTGGTATAAGATTACATTTTTTAGGTAATACCTTTAAATTAACAACCAAAAGTGAACATAAAAAATATTATGAAAAATTATTAATTAATGAAGATAATCGAAGACTTTCCAATAGCGCTTTAGAAACTCTTGCAATAGTTGCATACAATGAACCAATAACAAGAATAGAAGTGGACGATATAAGAGGAGTATATTCAGGACTAATGATTCGTAAATTAGTCGCTAAAGGATTACTTAAAGAATGTGGTAAAAGTACATTACCAGGAAGACCTATTCTTTATAAAACAACCAGTGAATTTTTAGATTATTTTGGACTTAGTGATATTAGTGAATTACCTAAAATATGTCAAAAAGAGTCAAATAATGAAGAAATTGATTTATATAAATCAAAATATCAAGAAGAAATTATTGACTAGAAAAATAATAATTGATAAAATAATAATAGAATAATAGGTGATGGTATGAGTAGTAATAAAAAATATTACAAAAAAAATAATAATTATAATAAAAATAATAATTATTATAAGAAAAATAAAAAGAATTATTATTATATGAATAAAAATAATGTTAACAAGAATAATATAGATTATAATGTAAATAATAATCATGGTGATGTTAATATTAATAAAGAAGATAATGATTATACTATTGATAATGAAATAATTGAAAATAATTTTGAAGTAGTATTAAAGAAAAAAGAAAAGAAAGAATTTTCTTTAGATGATATTCAAAAAGATCTTTATACTTTATCTAAAACGGAAAATCTTGGAGTAGATATTAATAAAGAAGATTTAAAAGATGAAGAAGATGTAGAAATAAAGAAAAAACCAAAAAAGAATTTATTAATAAAAACTAATTTTGGTTATGCCTTAGGTATTATTATTCTTTTACTAGCGCTTGTCGGAACAACATATTCATACTTTAATTATACAAAAGAATCAAGACAAGCTGATATAGCATCAGGAGATATCTATGTTAAGGTAGTAGAAGATACTGTTAATTTAACTGGTAAATTATATCCTAGTACAAAAGAAGAAGCAAGAAGTAAAAGTGATAATGTTGTAACATTTACTGTAAAAGGAATTAATACATCAGAAAAAACATTGTATTATGAAGTAAAATTAAATTATGGAGATAGTAAAAATAGTCCATATTTAAGATTTAATGATTCTGATTTAGTATTTGATTTAATAGAAGTAAATGGTAGCACAGAAACATATGTCGTTAATGCTAAAAGTTTTAATGATATATCAACTGGTTCAAGAATATGGGCAGATAATATTCCAGCAAATACAACAACAGAAGTTACTAAAACTTATAAATTAAGAATGTGGTTAAGTGATAAAGTAACCATTGATGATGATAACGGAACATATCCAGCAAGTACCTATAAAAACTATTATGCAAGTATTAAAGCAAGTGTCTTCGGTGATTTTACTGAAAAAGAAATATCAACAGCATTTAATAAAATTAAAAAATTAAAAGATAATGGAGCAACATATATTGCAAGTTATGATGATATAATAGCAGCTAACCCAACATTTACAACCCAAGATCAAGTATCAAGTTCTGCAACAAAACAAACAGTATATTATTTTACAGGAAGTGATGCATTAGAAAATGGAAATTTATTATTCGCAGGATATTGTTGGCAAATAGTAAGAACTACCGATAATGGAGGAGTAAGAATTCTATATAATGGTGTAGCGGTTAATGATAAATGTGAAACAGATAGAACTGCTACTAAAGGTGTTAACGCCTCAGGTAATGGAACAACACAAAGTTTATCAAGTACAACAACCTATGGTACGGGATATACTTATGATGTTGATAATTCCACATTTACTTTAACAGGAATAATGACAGGTAAAGCTTGGTCTTCTGATTATGCTGATTTAATAGGAACCTATACTTGTTTAGGAACAGATACAACTTGTAGTACATTAATTTCAATTAATGGATATTCCAATAGTACAACAGCATATGTTGCTAAATACACAATAGGTGATGTAGCCCATTATTCACAATTGGGAACTAGTCCATTTAATGCTAATTATCGAAGTCCTGCTATGGTAGGTTATATGTTTAATAAAGTTAGAAATTATGCTGGAAGTAGTGCTGCACCAGAAGGTTCAATCTATGGAAAAGATATTGAATATAATAATGGCAGTTATCTTGTGATTGAAGATACGGAACATGTTGCATCAGCTAATACTACGAAAGATGCAAATCATCATTATACCTGTGGAACAGCAGGAACTACTTCTTGTACAACCGTAAGATTCTATTATTATAACAATTATTATATAACTTTAGAAAATGGAGAGACGGTAGAAAGTATCTTAAAAGATATGATTAATTATAAACAAAATAGTAGTGAAGAAGACGCCAATATCAATAACTATAATTCTACAATAAAAGGATATTTAGATAATTGGTATAACCAAAATTTAAATAATACAACATATACTCAGTATCTTGATGATACCGCAGTTTATTGTAATAATCGAAGTGTATCCAATTTAGGAAGCTGGAATAAAAGTTCAACTAATTTGACAACATATTTACAATTTAAACAATATAGTGATAATCGTGATTTAAATTGTGAAAATGAAACGGATCGCTTTAGTGTAACAAATACTAAAGCAGAACTTACATATCCAGTAGGATTATTAACAGAACCCGAAAGAAATTTAATGGTAACAGCATATGCTAAAACAGGACAAGTTTATTGGGGGCTTTCGCCTTCTTACTTCAGCTCCAATGCTTATGTTCGTTTTGTGTACACTACAGGTGATTCGAGCTTCAACAGCTCTTACGTTGCTCGTGGGGCTCGCGCGGCGCTCACTCTCCGACCAGGCACGGAAATTGAAGAAGGATCAGGGACATATACAGACCCATATGTAGTAGGTCCTAAGGTTACTAGAACATATTAGTGACGACACTTAAGACTATAAAAGAACCCCCAAAACCCTTTGGGGGTTCAAAGTTTTATTTTAGAAACAGTGTAGGAAAGTAAAATAAAAATTTAATTATATAAATTGCAAAAAAAATCATAAATATTTTTGAAAAAATATATCTTGAATATTTATGATTTTTAATATTATAAATATATTTAAAGGAGATTTATTATGGAGAAAAAAGTATTACTAGATAATTTTTTTACTAAAGTAAGACCTCATGTTTGTAAAAAAGAAAAAGATGAGGATATGATAACATTTAAATGGTAAAAAGAAAGCAATATTATCATTAAAAAATAATGTAAAGTATCTTGACCAATAACTTTATCATATAGTATATTTATATCACTAGGGTACTTATTTATACCCAATGTTTAA
>CACZTI010000091.1 GCA_902783985.1 uncultured Erysipelotrichaceae bacterium
AATTGTCCTGCTTTTACTCTTTGAGATGTTTTCTTACTTTCATTTTGAGCAAGTGTTGCCATTATAGTAAGTTTTAATTCTCCATCTTCATCATTAAATGTCCAAATATTATCATCAGTAAAATATACTTCTATTCCTATTTTCTTTAACTCTCTTGTTTTTTGAAGTGTATCAACTGTATTTCTCGCAAATCTAGATACTTCACGAGTAACTATTAAATCAAATCTTCCTGCTTTAGCATCTTCCATCATTCTCATAAAATTCTTTCTTTTCTTTATAGAAGTTCCGGATATACCTTCATCGATATATCTATCATATAAAATCCAATCTGGATGTTTATTCAATATATCATCATAATACTGAATTTGATTTTCTAATGCTGATAATTGAGCTTCATGTTCTGTTGAAACTCTAGCATATATTGCAACTTTTCTTTTCATTTTCTTCACCTCTATAAAAAATTATCATTTTTATATAAATAAGTTTAGGATGCGATTTTTAGCAAAATAAAAAGAAGTATTTCTACTTCTTTATCGCACATTTGACATTTATTCTATATATCCTATTTGTGATGATTCCAACTCTTTTTTAATTTTTTCTATCATTTCATCATTCCAAAATCTTATTACATTTAACTCTGTTAAATATTGTATTGTCAGCATTTGTCTTGATGGTGAATACATTAATGTATCTGGAACATATTCGGTTATTGAAACATTTTGAATTTGATTTTTTGATAATACAATACTTAAACTATTTTCTTTATTTTCGCTGTTTTTATAGTTTTCGAGTAATTTTTCGTTATGGTGTGATAAAAGATTCTTTAGTGAATTGTAAACATATTTATCCACCATAGAAGTAGCAAAATAATAAGAAATTTTTCCGTCATAAGGATTCAAATAAATATGATTGAAAAAATCTATA
This sequence comes from uncultured Erysipelotrichaceae bacterium, assembly GCA_902783985.1. Lineage (GTDB taxonomy): Bacteria > Bacillota_I > Bacilli_A > RF39 > UBA660 > RUG12783. The sequence goes on from CACZTI010000091.1 coordinate 925, forward strand.
TCAACGATACAACCATGAATACGACCATCGCCACCTATGTTTTTAATACCATTTGATATTTCTTTTAATGCATCATTATAATTCTTCATTGCTTTGTTAATTGCTAAAGTTAAAATATCCATTGTATTATAGTAATAATTAATATCCTGATTCTTTAAAACTCTTACTGATCCACCATTAAGTAAATATAATTTTTCTTCTGCATTTTGATAGAAGAAACAGTATATACCATTCTTTTTTAGCATTATCAATTTACCATCTGATTTATTAAAATCCATTCTGATTCCTATACCTCTATTAAAGGTAAAATAATCATCACGACTTATTTCATATATTCCATTATTAAAGTATTGAAAATAATCGAAGTTTTTTGATAATTCAAAATATTTTAATCCAATATTATTTCGGTAATAGCCTATTTGATTATCTGAATAAACTGTTTTTTCATCATCAATTGAAAATGTATTTTGATGAGTATGACCATTAACGTAAATCCATTTTTTTACATAATCGCTTGTATTCCAATTTTCTTTTTGAGTGTGAGTTAAAACTACTAATTTTGTTTTATCAAGAGCTTTTTTTACATGTTCATACATTTTATTGAATCTTTCACTTTGTAACTTGTCTTCTTCAAGAGTCTGGATAGTATCTCTATATAAACCACAAATTGCATTGTATTTATTATTTAAACCACTAAACCCTAATCCACCAAGTATCATTAATCTACTTCTATTACTTAATTCTTTTAAGTAAGTTTCAGTTGAAGTTAATACTTCTTCTTCATTTAATATTTTTATTCCTTCTTCATGGAAAAATAGTAATTCATTTTGTAAAAATATTATATCTTTAAATTCCTTAAAGAAATCTCTGTATTTTTGAACAATATCGTTTAGGTCTTTAGTTGAAATTTCATTATCAATATTCCATATTTCATGATTCCCAAGAATAGTAATAATATAACCCTTCCATTTTTTTCTCAATAATTTATAGAATATTTTAGTTAATTCAAAACTTGATGATGTATCGCCGCCAATTAAAAGGCAATCATATAGCTCTGCATTTTCTGTTAAATGATCTATCATTTTTTTAATAAATTGTACAATCTCAATGTAGGATGCATGCTCAGGAAATTTTTTAGCAATTTTATGACATAAATGGATATCGCTAACATAATAAATTCTTCTATTATTATTAGAATTATCTGTCAAGGCTAGTCCATAATTGTTTGATGATATTTCATTATCTTCATTTTCCATATATGGAATATTCAAATAATCCTTATTATTCAGAATAAGATTATCATAGGAAGTAGAATCATACAATCCATGTTCAATTAGTACATTACTGCTTATTAATAAATTTGAATAATCTAATTGTTTTACGTCTACACCCTTAAAGTCAAAATCGAATAAATCTGCTTCAGAAAGATCATTATTAACATATTCAGAAAAATCACCAAAAGAATTAAATTCTTTATTTTCAATGTCATCCTTATAAGAAAACTTTTCTGAAGTATAAAATTTATTAGTTACCTTATCATATTTTTTTTGAACAAAAGTCCTTATTCCACATTTTCTCTCTAAATTAATTATTTCTTTATCAGTTTCAAATTGAGTTGGTATAGCTTCTCCAAT
>CACZTI010000092.1 GCA_902783985.1 uncultured Erysipelotrichaceae bacterium
GCGGGTAACAGGAGTTGAACCTGCACTCCGAAGAACTGGTTCCTAAGACCAGCGCGTCTGCCAATTCCGCCATACCCGCAAAAAAATGGTGGACCCTAAAGGACTCGAACCTTTGACCGATCGGTTATGAGCCGATTGCTCTAACCAACTGAGCTAAGGGTCCAAAACATTTACTAAAATATAATAGCATAAAATATCTTAGAAAATCAAGTATATTTTAATATTTTTACATATTTTACAAAAAAATGTCAATGTTTTGTCCCCTTATCTCAGTTGGAATGAGCAATCGCACATCTATTTTTCCAATAACACATCTATTTCGCTATCATCTAAAATATTCAAATTATCAATATGTCCTATCTTAGTATATGAATAACTGGTATTAAATGATTTATAAAATATTACTAAACAATTACCATTATAAATCATAACATCACCTTTATTAATGGTTTTAGGATTAGAATCATTTGTAGGAAGATTACTAGATAAATAGTGATACTTTTCATTATTATTTAAATCTTTCATTGTTATATTTAAAGGAAGCATATTAATAAATGATCTACTTGTTTCATTATCAATTAAATTTAAATCATAACTTTGATTATCAATAGTTATTTTTATCATTTCGTTAAACATATTATTATCACTCATTTCTTTATTCTCAACATCATTTTTACATCCACAAAGTAAAAAGATAAATACTAGTATTATTATTTTTTTCATTATTTTAAATATTCCTTAAAAAATGATTCTATTCTATCAAATGGAATAATATCCTTTCGATCATATAAATCGGTATGAACAGCATCTTTAATTGTTAAAAAGAATTTATTATCCTTATATTTAGAATCTTTAATCATATTATTATAAGCATCTTTTGAAAAATAATATGAGTGAGCTTTGTCACCATGTATCATCAATACGGCACTTCTAATTTCATTGGAATACTTTAAAATGGGCATATTCATAAATGACATACATCCAATAATATTCCATCCACCATTAGAATTTAAACTTCTTTTATGGTATCCCCTTTTTGTTTTATAATAATCGTAATAATCCTTAACAAAGAATGGTGTATCATCGTTTATTTCATTGGTTACACCACCACCTAAAGTATATTCATTATTATGATAATCAATAGTTCTTTGATTATTTAACATTACTTTTTTATTATAACGATCTTCTTCTGTATTCTCTTTATCAAAATAACCATTAGCGTTAATTCTTGTCATATCATACATTGTACTTGTAACAGTAGCTTTTATTCTGGTATCAATTGTTGCAGCGTTAAGAGCCATACCACCCCATCCACAAATTCCAATAATACCAATTCTTTCTTTATCTACTAAATCATGGTTACTTAAGAAATCAACTGCTGCTTGATAGTCTTCTGTATTAATATCAGGGGATGCCATATATCTTGGATTACCACCTGACTCTCCTGTAAATGATGGATCAAATGCTAGAGTTAAAAATCCTCTTTTAGCAAGCTCATCAGCATACAAACCACTTGATTGTTCTTTAACTGCGCCAAATGGGCCACAAACAATAATAGCAGGTAATTTTCCTTTGTTATCTTTTGGTGTATACATATCACCTACTAAGTTAATACCATATCGATTATGAAATGATACTTTAATGCAATCTACTAAATCACTTTTAGGGAAAGTTTTATCCCAAATATTTTCTAAATTCATATATATCCTCCAACAATATTATATATAAAAAACATCTTAAAAAGCAAGAAAAAAAGATTAGAAAACTAATCTTCAAATATTGGTAAGATCTTGTTTATCCTATCTTTAATACTTTTTTCTTTATCCTTAATACTCTTCTTAAGGATAATCATATCAAAAATATTAAAACCTGCATGAACACATAAAATAATACCAATATATCCTGTTATTAAAATAACAAAATCAAATGGATGCAATACTACCAATATGCCTAATGCAATATCTAAAACATTTAACATAATTAATGGTATTGTTGGAAAATCTTTAATTTTTCTAAAAAATAATGCTGTTTTAATATTATTAATACTTGATGAAATAATCCATATACCTAAGATAGCTGTAATAACTACTGAAATATCATCCGGTCTTAATAAAAGAAAAACTCCTAATACAATGGATAGTAATCCATTAAGTAAGCATTCAAATGGTGCTAGTAACTTTTCAAATTTAATATCAAGCATTATTAAAAAGATACCATAAATCATTAAGAAAATACTACTTATTAAACCTAATGTTTTAATAGATGTTTCAGGAAATATTATTAATAATAATCCTAATATCATTGTTAATATAGACATTCCTATAATACCATTGGTAATTTTATTAAAATATTTTTTCATAACTCTCCTTCCATTATAATTATAACTCTAAAAGAAAAAATTTCCATAATTTTAGGAAATTTTCTTACATTAAAGACTTTAGTTTACATAAAATCTTTTTTTCATCTCTTGATATCTTAACTTGATTAGTGTTATAAAGATTTGCTAAATCTTTCTGAGTTATATTATTAAAATATCTTGCTTTTATTAATTCTTTTTCTTCTTGATTAAGGGATAATAAAGCATTTTTTAAATCAATTAAATCATCTTTAGAAACATTTTCTTGTTCTATAAAGTCATACAAGTTACAATTATCATAATTATAATCAAGACTTTCCGTATCTTCCATCATTAATAAATCATTTATTTTAGATTCATCTATTTCTAAAAAAGTAGCTATTTCATTATTGGTGGGAATTCTTCCTAAATGATTAGTAAGTTTATTTTGGGTTTTCTTAATAGCATATAATAATTTTACATTCATAGGACTCATATGAATATTACGATTATTAGTATATAATTTGTATATCTCACCTACTATAAATGGATAGGCATATGTAGAAAATTTTGTTTCCATACTATTATTATAATTTTGATATGCTTTGATAATTCCTAGACATCCTGCTTGATATAAATCATCTATTTCTCCTTTCTTAAACCTTTTAATAACACTATAAATCAAAGCTTGATTATCATGGATGATTTTGGATAAATCACTATTCATTTCATCACCCAAAATTAATTTACAATAGATTAAATTTTAATAAAAGTAATTCGACATACATCTATTTTTATTTTAAAAAGAGTTAACGTTTTATTTGTCAACTCTTTTATCATTTATTAATTTTAGATATCTTTCGTATACATCTTTGATAGTATCATCCCAATTTTTATATAAATCCTTATAGGCATTATCACATACTTCTTGATATAATTTTTTGTTTTTCATTATTTCTAGAATACGTCTTGCATATTTATTAACATCATCTTCTTCAATAAAACCATTAACATTATCTGTTACTGTGGCTGATGTAGCTGTTCCTTTAAGAAACAATACTGGAAGATGCTGTGATGCTGCTTCTATTTGAACAATACTTGATGAATCATATTTTGATGGAAATAGAAATAGATTTGCTCTAGCATAATAACTTGCTAAAAGATTACGATCTACTACCTTACCACACATAATAACTTCATCTTCTAAATGTTGTTTTTTAATACGTTTTTTTAGTTCTTCTTCATCTTGTCCCGTTCCAACAAAGAGCATCTTAAACTTAAATTTTGAATCTATTTCTTTTAGTTTTTCAAGGACATCAACAATGAAAAAGATATTTTTTAAGTTATTAATTCTACCAACAAAAATGAAAACTATTTCATCTTTTAAATTATGGATTTCATTAATTTTTGCAATTGCTTTTTTTTGATCATTTACTGGCAACATTTCGGTTGCATTATTCATTGTATATGGTACTTTTTTATAACCATAATCCTCATGAAAAATTCGTCCAACTTCATTATTTACTGCCCAACATTCATCACATTTATTAAAGGTTCTAATAAGTTTCTTTGTAAGAGTTCTTGCAAGAACATCATTTTTTACAGCACGTTTAAAATCTTGTTTAAATTGACTATGCATAGTAGCAACAACAGGTATATGATGATTTTTAGCATACTTTATTCCTGCTTCTCCCATGGTAAATGGTGAATGAATATGGACAATATCCAAATGATATTTATTAATTTCCTTAATAAAAGATGGATCAACTTTAGGAATTGGAAGGGAGTAATCAATAAAAGGAACTTTAAGAGATTTACATCTTATTACCTGGTAATTTAATTTTTTATCATCAAATTTTTTACCTTTAATTTTAACAGTAGGTGCAAAAACATAAACATTGGCATATTTTGATAATCTTTTAGCATAATTATCAACTACTGTTATTACTCCATCAATCATTGGATAAAATGTATCAATAAATAAACCTATAGTTATTTTTTTATCCATGTTTTTTCTCCTTATTATCAATAGTTCCTTTAAAGACAATATATGTATCATATAAATATTCTAATACAAAATTTAAAAGCATATTAATACCAGTTACTAAAAACTCATTCCAAGATAAATCTTCTGCTAAATAATTTCCTAAAAGGGTTGATAGTGGTGTGAAAATCAAATAGAAAATAAAGACTTTTAACATTGCTATAGGAATATTTGTATCTGATTTAAAAGTATATTCTCTATTTAATGTAAAATTCCATACTACTGATAAGATAAGAGCTGGTAAGTAGCATGCCCAATATGGTAGATTAGTAAATTCATTTAAAATGGTAAATACAATTATTTCAATTAATCCAGCTGATATTGAAAATAATGTAAATTTAATTTTTCTAAATAATTCTTTTTTATTCATATTATCCCTCTAGTTTTACACTTACAAGTTTTGAAACACCAGACTCTTGCATCGTAATTCCATATAATGTCTTAGCATATTCCATTGTTCTTTTCTTATGTGTAATTAAAAGAAATTGCGTTTTATCTTTATAATTATCTAAGTAGTGACCAAAAACATCAACATTATTTTCATCAAGAGCTGCTTCAATCTCATCAAATATACAAAATGGTACTTTACGAATATTTAAGATTGCAAATAAAAGACTGATAGCTGTTAATGTTTTCTCACCACCTGATAATAAACTGATGGCTTTTAAACTCTTTCCAGGAGGTTCTGCTACGATATCTACTCCTGTTGTTAATAAATCATTTGGATCAGTTAATTTTAATGTTGCACTTCCACCATTAAAAAGCATTCTAAAAACATTTTGAAATTCTACTTGTAATAATTTAAAAGTTTTTAAGAAATCTTCTTTCATAACTTCATCCATCTCTAGGATAATCGAATTTAATGTATCCTTTGCTCCTAATAAATCATTTCTTTGATTAGTTAAGAATTCGAATCTCGTGTTAACTTCTTCATATTCATGAATAGCGTGAATATTGACCATACCAATATTTTTTAAATCATTTTTGTATTTGTTAACCAAATTTCTTGCCTCTTTTTCATCCATTAATAATTCATAATTATCTCTGGCCATTTCATATGTTAACTCATAGTCAGAATTTAAAATATTTAAATCATTATCTAATTTGGTATCTATTCTACTATTTTCAATTTCAAGTTCTTTAATAACTCTTTCTTTATCTTTAATTTTACTATTTAATAGTTTAACATCGCCTTCTAAATTTAATATCTCTCCTTTGATATTATTGTATTCATTATTTTTTTTGGATATTTCTTTTTCAAGAAGTTCTCTCTCTTCTCTTTTTTGATAATATTCTTTATTGATTTTTTCTTCTTCAATAATTAATTTATTATCTGATGTATCAGTTAAACTATCAAGTTCTTCTAAAACATTTTTCAATAAAGATTCTTTATCATTATTTTCTTTTTCACAATTATTTAATATTTCATCTTGTTTTACATATTCTCCACGTTCACGATAAATATCTTCTTCTAATTTAACAATTTCTTGATTTAAAGAACTAATGCTTCCCATCATTTCATCTAATACTGATTTTATTGTATTACTTTGAAATTTTAAATCATTTAATTCATTTTTTAGGGATGTTGGACTAATACTATTATTATTAATACTACCACCACTCATACTACCACCAATATGAATTACATCACCTGATAAAGTAACAATTTTATATTTATTTTCTATTATTTTACTAATTCTTGTAGCAGCTTCTAAATCATTTACCACAATAATGTTACCAAATTGATTTAGAATAATATTATGATATATATCATCATACTTTAAGAAATCAGAAAGGACTCCTAAATAGTCAATATCATCTTTTATTTTATCTTTTGTTTCTTTATCAAGATATTTTGCTTTAATAACATTTAATGGAAAAAATGTAGCTCGTCCTAAATTATTATTTTTTAAGTAATTGATACATTCTTTTGCAGAATCTTCATCTTTAACAATAATAAAGTTTTTACTTGTTGCAATTGATACGGATAACGCTTTTTCATATAAAGCATCTGTTTCTATAACATTACCTAAAGCATCATAAACACCTTGAAGTCTTGGATTAGATAGTACTCTTTTAACAGTATTATTAACCAATAAATTATTATCTAAATTATCTTTAATAATATTAATACGATTTATTTTTTCTTGATAATCTCTTTGTTTTGTTTCATATTCTTTATTTAAATTATCTTTTTTAATCTTTAAATTTCCTAAATTAGTTACTAAACTACTTATTTTATTTTTTAGATTTTCTTTGTTACTAGAATAATCAATAATATCTTGTTTTAAAATATTTAATTCTGATTCTAAATCTAATTTTTTTTCTTTTAAATTAGTGATATTTTCATAAACTTTAGAATCATTGTTTTGATATTTTCCTCTTTCTTTTATAATATTTCTTTTACCATTTAATTCTTCTTCTTCTCTTGTTAAAAGAATTAATTTATTATTTAAAATAGAAATATCTTTTTCCATTTCAATACTTTTTATTTTTTTATTTTCTAATTCATTATTACTTAAATTTGTGTTAAGAGTTAATACTTCTTCATTAAAATGATCTATTTTTCTTTTATTTTCAGTAAGATTATTATTTAAATTATTGATTTCATAGGCAAGAAGAGATACTTCTATTTCTTTTAATTTATCTTTGGTATCTAAATATTTCTTGGCTGCTTCACTTTGTTCTTTAAGGGGTTCAACACGTCCTTCCAACTCACCTATAATATCATTAACTCTTAAAATATTATTCATGGTTTTATCAAGTTTTCTTAAAGCTTCTTCACGTCTTGTTTTATATTTTAGAATACCGGCAGCTTCTTCTAGAATACTTCTTCTTTCTATTGCAGAATTAGATAAAATTCGACTTATTTCTCCTTGTGATATGATATTAAAAGAGTTTTTGCCAATACCTGTATCTAGAAATAATTCCGTAATGTCTTTTAAACGACATCTTTCACCATTTAAAAAGTATTCATTTTCACCACTTCGGTATACTCTTCTTTTAATAGATACTGTATCATAGGGAATATTAAGATAATGATCTGTATTATCAAAAGTTAACATGACACTAGCTACATTAAGAGGTTTTCTTGATTTACTACCAGAGAATATGACATCAGACATGTTATTTTCACCACGAAGTGATTTAACAGATTGTTCTCCAAGTACCCATCGAATAGCATCAACAATATTACTTTTACCAGAACCATTTGGTCCAACAACACATGTTATATTATTATCTAATTTAATATTCAGTTTATCAGCAAAGGATTTAAATCCCATAGTTTCAATTTCTTTTAAATACATACTATCTACTCTACTTTCATATTAATTATATAAAATTTAAGAATTTAAATCAAGTAATTTGACTATATAAGAAAAAAATCATAGTTCTTCACTATGAATTTTTATTTTATAACAATATTAACTAGTTTTTTAGGAATAGCAATTATCTTAACTATTTCATGATTTTCTAAATAGCTTTTAACATTGGGAATATTTTTAGCAATTTCTTCCATTTCTTCTTTAGAAATATTACTACTTACTTTTTCTTTACCTCTTACTTTACCATTTACTTGAACGACCATTTCAAAAGTATCTTCTTTGATTTTTTCAGGATCAAATACTGGCCAAGTATCATTTACAATTGGACTAAAACCTATCATTTCATTTAACTCTTCGGTAATATGAGGTGCGATAGGATTAAGTAATACTAACAATAAATGATAATCATCTTTAGTTATACTTTCCATTTCCATATATTTATTAGTTAATATCATAAGTGATGAAACAATGGTATTATATCCCATATTGGTAAAATCATAATCAATTTTTTTAATAGTACTATTTTGAATAGCTAAAAGACTTTCGGTAAATCCTCTTTTTTCATTTACTTTATCTTTTAATTTGATAACTTTATCTAAGAATCTTCGACATCCTCTTAGGGAATCAACACTCCATGGAGCGTCCATCGTGTAATCTCCCATAAACATTTCATATAGTCTTAATGTATCGGCACCAAATTCATTAACAATATCATCAGGGTTAATAACATTACCTTTACTCTTACTCATTTTTTGATTATCAGAACCTAGTACCATACCATGACTTACTCTTGTCCAAATCATTTCTTTATGAGGAACTAATCCATTGTTATACAAGAATTGTACCCAAAATCTGGCATATAATAAGTGTCTTGCAGTATGTTCCATACCACCATTATACCAATCAACTTTATTCCAGTATTTCATATTTTCCATACTTGCAAACTCTTGATCATTATGTGGATCCATAAATCTTAAAAAGTACCATGATGATCCTGCCCAGTTTGGCATGGTATCAGTTTCTCTTTTTGCTTTACCACCACATTTTGGACAAGTACAATTTACGAAACTCTCAATTTTTGCAAGAGGAGATTCACCATCATCTGTAGGTTCATATTCAGCAACATCAGGAAGCATTACTGGTAAATCACTTTCATTTACAGGAACCCATCCACATTTTGGACAATTAACCATTGGTATTGGTTCACCCCAAAATCTTTGTCTTGAGAATACCCAATCTCTCATTTTATAGTTATTAACTCGTCTTGCAATACCAAGTTTTTCTAATTTATCAGTTATTTTTTCCTTGGCATCTATTATAGTCATTCCACTAAACTCTTCAGAGTTAATAAGATGGGCTGTGGTATCTATTAAATAATCTCCCTTTTCATATGCCTTATTTTCATCATAGCCATCACCATCAATTACTTGAAGCATTGGTATATTATGAACCTTAGCATATTCAAAATCTCTAGCATCATGTGAAGGTACTGCCATAACAGCACCGGTTCCATAATCACCTAAGACAAAATCACCTAAATATATTGGAACTTCTTTGCCATTGATTGGATTAATTGCCATAACACCTTCTACCAAGCAACCAGTTTTTCCTTTATTAAGTTCGGTTCTATCCATATTTGATTTAAGTTTGGTTTCTTCGATATATTTCATTACTTCATCTTTATTTTTTACTCTTGGCATTAATTCTTTGATTAATTTTCCATCTGGTGCAATGACAAAGAAAGTGATTCCATAAACAGTTTCAATACATGTTGTAAAAATTGAGAATTTACCACCATCTTTAATATTAACATCCAACTCTACTCCAGTAGATTTACCAATCCAATTAATTTGACCTAATTTAACACGATCTGCAAAATTAGTATCATCAAGTCCTTTTAATAAGTCTTCGGCATAATCACTCATTCTAAGCATCCATTGTTCTTTTTCCTTTTGTTCTACCTTAGTGCCACATCTTTCACATACACCACCAGCAGCATCTTCATTAGATAATACCGTTTTACAATTTGGACACCAGTTAACATTTACTTTTGCTTTATATGCCATATTCTTTTCAAAGAATTTAATAAATTGCCATTGTGTCCATTTGTAATACTCTGGATCAGTGGTTGAAAATTCTCGATCCCAATCAAATGAAAAACCAAGTGTTTTCATTTGTTTTTTAAAGGTCTTGATATTTTCCTTAACTGCTTCTTTAGGATGAATATGATTTTTTATAGCATATTGTTCTGCAGGAGCTCCAAAAGCATCCCATCCCATTGGATAAAGTACATTATATCCCTTTAATCTCATCATACGAGCCATTGCATCTTGAGCAGTATAACTTCTAACATGACCTACATGAAGACCTGCTCCACTTGGATATGGGAATTCAACCAAGATATAATATGGTTTCTTATTTTTATCCTCAACTACTTTGAATGACTTATTATCATCCCAATACTTTTGCCATTTACTTTCAATTTCTTTCGTATTCATAATTTCCTCCTTATAAACAAAAAAATAATCATAAATCTAAGGACACTTTCATGTGGTACCACCTTAGTTCATGATTATTCATGCACTTATTATTATAACGGACTAATCCGATTCAATCTAGAAACAAGTTCAAATATCATTAATATCTTATTCCACCAAACTAAGACTCTCTATAATTAATTAAATATTCTACTACTTTCCCATCAACTTGAATATAAATGTATCTTATCACAAACATATTTTAATGTCAAATATTTTTGATGATTGTTTTTGACAATTACTTTATTATTTGTTAAAATACCTTTGATGTTTATGAAAAAGATTGGTATTATTTGTGAATATAATCCATTTCATAATGGACATATATATCACTTACAAAAAATTAAAGAAATGTTTCCTGATTCCATGATTATTTTAGTAATGTCTGGAGAATTTACGATGAGAGGTGAAATATCTCTTTTAAACAAATGGGATAAAACTAAAATAGTCCTTAAATATGGTGTATCATTAGTAATTGAATTACCTATTATTTATGCTGTTAATTCATCTGACATGTTTGCTGAAGGAGCTATTAAAATATTAGAATTATTAAAATGTGATTATGTTATCTTTGGATCAGAATCTAATGATATAGAAACTCTAACTCAAATAACAAAAACAATGATTAATAATCCTACCTTTGATACATTAGTTAAAGAACACTTAGATAATGGTCATAACTATCCTACAAGTCTTTCTTATGCTTTAAAAAAGATAATTAATAAAGATGTAAATAATCCTAATGATTTACTAGGAATTAGTTATATTAAACAAATAATAATTAATAATTATCATATTAAACCAATGTCAATTAAAAGGACTAATAATTATCATGATAAAGAAATAAATAATACTATAACTAGCGCTACAAGTATTAGAGAAGCTCTTAAGAATCATTATGACATAAGTAATAATGTTCCTCTTGAAACAAATGATTTAATAATAAAGGATGATATTACTAATAACTATTTTTATTTACTTAAATATCAAATAATAAATAATCTTGATAATTTAAGTGATTTTGGTGATGTATCAGAAGGTATTGATAATTTAATAAAAAATAATATTTTTAAAGCTAAATCATTAAATGAATTAATAGATCTTACTAAAACCAAAAGATATACCTATAATAGATTAAATAGAATCTTTATTCATATATTATTAAATATTAAAAAGAAAGATATTGATAAATTAAAAGAAATAAAATATATAAGAATATTAGGTTTTGATAAATTAGGTAGAAATTATCTTAAAGAAATAAAAAAAGAAATTAATATTCCTTTAATTACTAAATATAGTGATATAAAGAATGATAATTTATCTTTTCAAAGAAAAATATCTAGTATTTATTACATGATTATTAATAAAGAAGAGTTAAATATTATTGAGAATAAAAGCATTCCAATCAAAAAAGAAGATTAACTCTTCTTTTTTCAATATATTAATATTATTACTATAAATTATAAATATTTTGTTTTAATAAATTTTGTGAATCTAAATAGTTAAGATGTTCAATTATTTTTAATAATACATCACCATCTACCTGTCCAACAACAAAATATTTTGTCTTTTTTTTATTAAAATAAAATAGTTGATCAACTTTAATGTAACCATTTTTTAGATTATCTCTACCTATTGTTCCATCAGAAGCATTTATTTCAATATTTTCAATATGTTTTAATTTTTTTATTTTATGAGAGTTATTTTTGAAACTAGACATAACAACACTTACAATATCAAAACTTAAGCCACCAATGCAACCTTTATCATCACTTATAACAATAAAATAATGTAAATTCACAAAATTATTACCGTCTCCTATAAATTTTTTTACAGCAATAATATCACCAATTTTACACATAAATCTCCTATTTCTTTTTAGGCAAAGTTACAATTATTTTTTTTTCTCCCTTTATTAGTTCTTTTTCATTATTAAAATTCAAAGGAATAACACCATTTAATGCATTATTATTAACATTAGGTCTTTCTTTTTCAAAAAAGTTTTTATCTAATTTTTTATTATTCATAATTACACCATCCAATCATTCCTTTTTTTATTTAAACAGCAATTCCTATAGTTAGGATACAACATATTAAATTCAAATGCAAGATATAAATCAAAAAAAGAAGATTAACTCTTCTTTTCTTTTGGTAAAACCATAACAAATGATCTATTATCAAATGTAAGTTTATCTATTAATTTTAGAAAATCTTCATAATTTAAATTATCTAGTATTTCTTTATCATCAATATACTTCCCTCTTGTTATGATACTATTAATAATACTATTAGACATTTGATGAATATTATCTAGTTCACGAATAATTAATGATGTTCTAATTTTTATTTCTCTTATAAAATCTTCTTTATCTATTTGAATATTTTCTAATCTTTTATCAATTTCATCTTTAAAAATATCAGCGTAATCTGTTTCAGCAGTAAGTCCAACGCAATAAATATTTTCATAAAATAAAGTATCTACATAAAAATAATTAGATATTTTATTATTATATATGTATTCACTAAAATCACTACCATCTCCAAATAAAATATAAAAAAGAATATTTAAATATATTTTAAAAATTTCGGGTTTAATAAAAGAAAAATTATTAACATCAAATTTAAAATTATAACTCATTTTAGGAATTACAACATTGGTATAAGATACATCATATTCTTTTTTTACTGGAAGTGGTTCCATTTCTTTCTTTATTTTTATTGGATAAAGATTTTTCTTTTGAGATAGAGATTTGTTATTCTTAATTATTTCCATTATTTCATTTGGTTTTACCTTACCTGATATAACAAGAAAAAGATTACTAGGTTGATAAAAAATATCATATACTTTTTGTAATATTTCCGGGTTTATTTCACTAATAGTTTCCCTAGTACCTGCAATATCTTCTTGTAATACATTATTAAATAAACTTGTTCTTTCTAAATTATAAAGATACCAATCTGCTTCATCAAGATACATATCAATTTCTTCTTTAATAATACCTTTTTCACTATCAACACGTTCTTTTTCAAAATATGGTGTTAAGAATACATTTAAAAAATAATCTAAATTTCTTTTTGCATTTGTTTTACCCTCAACAAAATATTTTGTAAAATAATAACTTGTAGATGCATTTGTAAATAGTCCTAAATCATTAAATAAAATAGAGGCATCTCCTTTTTCGGTATCAAATAATTTATGTTCTAAAAAATGAGCGGTACCAAGAGGAATATTTTGATATTTAGTTTCGTTAATGGGAATAAAATTTGTTGTATTAGCACCAAACTTTGATACTAATTCAAAAAGATATTTTCTTTCATTTTTATTAGGAACAATATATACTTCTAAACCATTATCTAATTTTTCATAAAAAATATCTTGCTCTTCTCCATAGAAAGGTAATTTTATCATTTTTCTCCCTCCAAATAATAGATAGATGAAATTTTAATTTTTTTGGAAAATTTTATAACATCTTCTTTAGTTATTTTTTTGACTTCTTTAATTCTTTCAGTAATCGAAGGACTTTGAAAAATATCTTGACTATAATAGAATGAAACTAAGGTCATATTCGATTCATCATAATCCATTAATTCATTTATATATAATTTCTTCGCAGCATTAAATAATTTAGTTGTAAATTCGCCATGTTGAATTTTTTCAATACATTTTTTTACCATTTTCACTATCTTATCATAATTATCTTTATTAAATCCACCATTTACACAAAAAATATTATCAGGTTTATTATAGTAAGAATACATTGAATAAGCAATTGAATTTTCTTCACGAATATTCATATTTAATAAAGAGTTAGCGCCACCACCTAAAACATTGTTAAAAATAGTAGATACATATCTTCTTTCAAAATCAGTTAAATTATATGGTTTAATTACCATTGATACTTTTGATTGTTCACTATCTTTTTTTTCTTTACAATATTTTATTTCATTATCATCAGTTAAATGTTCATAAAAAGCATTATTTAATTGATAATGATTATTAAATTTAAATTCTTGATGGATAAAATCTACTAATTCTAATTGATTATCAATATTTCCGGAAATATAAAAATCTATTTTACTATCAGTTAACATTTTTTGATATATTTCATATAATTTTTCATTAGTCATTTTTTTTAATTTATCAATATCACTATATCTTGTTATTTGATAATTTTCATGTTTATTTGATGATATTTTAATAGCCTTATAATTAGTATAATGTTCTGAATATTCAACAAGTCTTTCTGTTTTACTAATTTCATCATTAAGTGATAATTCAAAATATTTTTGATTAAATTTATTATTTTCAATTAATGGATTTAAAATAATTTCTTTTAATAGTAAAATATTTTCTTTAAGAATATTTTTATCTAAATATTTTGAATTTAATATGGAAATAGCGAATTTAGTTGATAAAACATTTCCTGCTCTTACTGTAGATGCATAAGGACTAATTGAATATATATCTTGGGTTTTTTTTACAATTTTACTTCTTGTATCATATTTTTTACAAGCGGTTGTTAAAATATTTACTAATAAATTATGATAAGTAAATTTTTCTTCATCAACATTTTGGGTAAAATATATAGCAAAAGCTATATTATGAAATTTTTTATTATTTATAATATGTATATTATAGTCATCTCTTTCTATCTTTTTATAATCCATCATTCTCTCCTTTCTAAAAGTAAAAAAAGTAATAGTTAAATATACTACTACTTATTTACAATAACCTTCTCCTGCGGATTTACCTTCAACATATTCTTTACCAACTAAACCACAACTTGTTTTAGTCATTGAATCTTTTAAATATCCTCCGAATATTTTAACAAGACCAATAATAACTACTGAAACTAAGGCAATAATTAATACATATTCAACTAATGCTTGACCTTTTTTATTACTTATCACGCTACCACCTCTACTTTGATTATAAGAAAAATACCGATTTTTGTCAATTACTTTTTAACTGTAATTAAACCAGCAGCTACTTCTTCCAAAGCCTTACCAATATTTTTAGTAGATTTATATTGTTCCTCTTTCATTTGATAATTTAATAAATTAGTCATCTCTCTACTTCTATTTGCTGCTATATGAACAAGTTCATATTTAGAATTAATTACATTTAATAGTTTATCTATTGATGGGTATATCATCTTTTCACACTCCCTCTATAATAAGGATAATATTAAATAAAAAAATATGCAAGTAATTTACATAAATTGTACATTAACTTGACATACTTTTTTATTTTTTTTATTCTATGACATAA
>CACZTI010000093.1 GCA_902783985.1 uncultured Erysipelotrichaceae bacterium
AAAGTAGGATTTTTAACAGTAGATGAAGAAATACTAGCAGGAAGAACATGGTCAACAGGAATGCAAGACTACCTATATAACAATAGTATTTGGTGGTTGGGCTCTCCTAGTCGCTTTAACAGTGGTAATGCTTATGAGTTCAGTGTCGATGGTGCTAATAGTGCTGGTAGTGGCGGCAGCTATGTTGATAATAGCAATGGCTTGCGTGCTGTCGTTTCCGTTACATCTAGTATGGCAGTATCAGGTGGAGATGGAAGTCAAGGAACACCTTGGATAATAGGTTAGGTAGATAGAACAAACTGTAAATTATGTAAATGATAATCATAAATATTAAGATATCTTGATATTTATGATTTTTATTATTATGTAAACTACTTGTTAAATGAATAATAATGTTTTATAATTAAATAGTAGTGAATATGATATACAGTGAGGAATACAATATGGAATATAAATTATATAGAATAGTGAGGCCTATTGTTAGGTTTTTAATGAAGATATTTTATCGAATAGAAATAATTAATAGTGAATATATACCAGATACTGGATGTATATTAGCTGGTAATCATAAAAGTAATTTAGATTGTGTTTTATTAATGTCTAGTACTAAAAGAACAATCAGGTTTTTAGGAAAAGTAGAATTATTTAAAAAACATGGGTGGATATTTCGCAATATGGGAGTAATACCAGTAAATAGAAGTATTAAAAATAAAAAAGCAGTAAGTGATGCTATTGATGTTTTAAAAAAAGATGAAATTATTGGAATATTTCCTGAAGGTACATTTAATGATACAGAGTATGTTACTAGACCATTTAAAATAGGGGCAGTTAAATTTTCATATGATGCTAAAAAACCAATTGTTCCTTTTGCAATTATCAATGATTATAAGTTATTTCGAAAAAGTGTTAAGATTATTTTTGGAAAACCTTATGTTGTTAAAAATAGTGATTTAGTGTATGAAAATAATAGATTAATGAATAAAGTAATTAAATTAATGAAGAAGGATTATGAAAAAGAATAGATTTTATAGATTTGCAAGAGTAGTATTGGGGTTTGTTTTTAAATTATATTATCATCCTAAAGTAATAGGGAAAGAAAATATTTTAAAAGATGGAGCAATTATTGTGGCAGGTAACCATAAACATGTAATGGATCAGTGTGGAATCATTATTTCTACAAAAAGAGAAATGCATTATATGGCAAAAAAAGAATATTTTGATTCAAAATACGCTTGGTTTTTTAGAAAAACTGGTTGTATTTCTGTAGATCGTAGTATTCATGATGAAGTGGCTAAAGCAAAAGCTTTAGATGTTTTAAAAAATGGTGGAGCTTTAGGAATATTTCCTGAAGGTACTAGAAATAAAACTAAAGAATTCTTATTACCATTTAAATTTGGATGTGTATCAATGGCAAAGAAAACAGATGCTTATATTATTCCATTTGGAGTAACTGGAGATTATAAATTTCGTAGTAAAAACTTAGTATATCGTATTGGTAAACCATTTAAAGTAGGTGGAAGAAGTTTGGAAGAAGCTAATAAAAAATTAGAAAAAGAAATTGGTAATTTAATGAAATTGAATTTAAAGGAGAATAAATAAATGAAAAAAGCTGTTGTTTTCGGTGGTGGAACTGGAATGAGTTATTTACTTAAAGGTCTTAAAGAATATCCTGTTGATATAACAGCGGTTGTATCGGTTTGTGATGATGGAGGTAGTACAGGAATTTTAAGAGATGAATTTAATATTTTAGCAGTTGGTGATATAAGAAAAGTTTTAATCTCTTTATCAAAAGGTGAAGGGGATTTTGAAAAACTTTTAAACTATCGTTTTACATCAGATGGAACTCTTAATAAACATACTGTTGGTAATATTTTATTAACAGCAAGTGCAGAGATTACAGGAAGTATGAGTAGAGGAATTAAAACTCTTTCTAAAGTTCTTAATTTAAATGGTAGGGTAATACCATTTACAGAAGATGTTATTACTTTAATTGGAGAAATGGAAGATGGTGAAATAGTTCGAGGGGAACATTTTATAACAGAGTGTCCTAAAAAAATAAAAAAAGTATATTATGATAAAAAACCAACAATTAGCAAAGAATTAATTAATGAAATATATGATGCTGATTTAATTATCTTTAGTATGGGAAGTTTGTTTACTAGTTTAGTTCCAACCCTTTTAAGTAGTGAAATAACAAGAGCTATCGATGAATCTCATGCTAAACTTATTTATTCATGTAACTTATTTACTCAACCAGGAGAGACGGATGATTATAAGGTATCAGATCATATTAAAGTTATTAATGAATATTTAAACAAAAGAAAAGTAGAATATGTTATTGTTAATAATCGTCCGATTATTGGAGAACTTGCTAATAAATATGCTACAGAAGAACAAAAAGATCCGGTTATTCTAGATTTAGAAGAAACTAAAAAAGTTTGTCCTAATGTTATAGCGGATAATCTGGTAATTAGAGAAAATGGTGTATATCGTCATGATTATTTTAAACTAGGATATTTAATATTTTCATTAACATTTGATAAAACATTTACTGATGATATTGTATAGAGGTAGAAATGATAAAAACAAAAGATTTATATGATAATTTTAATAATATAGAAATACTTAAAAATTATGAATTTCCCATTCTTATTTTAAAAGATATTAAAAATATAATTAATAATTTAATTGATGTTATAAATATGGATGAATATGATATAAGAGATAATGATATCTATATTCATAAGTCTTGTGAAATAGGTGATGGTGTAGAAATCATTGGGCCTTGTATCATTATGGAAAATGTTAAAATACTACATAATTCCTATATTAGAGGTAATGTTATTATCGGAAGTAATTCTCATATTGCTAATTCTTCAGAAATAAAAAATAGTATTTTAATAGGTAATAATAAAATACCACATTTTAATTATGTAGGTGATAGTATTTTAGGATATGGGGTTCATTTAGGAGCTGGAGCAATAATTAGTAATTTAAGATTTGATAGAGAAAATATTAAAGTTATGGGAGAGGAAACTGATTTACATAAGATAGGAGCTTTTATAGGAGATAATACGGAAATTGGATGTAATAGTGTTATTGCACCAGGAACTGTTATTGAACAAAATAGTATTATTTATCCCTTAACATTTTATCGTAATAAAAAGAATATAGAGAGGTTATAATGATTTATTATGTAGATTTTGATAGAACAATATTTGACACTAAAAGTTTTTTAGAAGAATTATATGAAATATTAGAGGAGTATCATATTCCTAAAGAAGTATTTATTAAAAAATCATATGATGTTGAAGAGTTTAATCCATATAAAATATTAAATTTATTAAAAGATGAATATCAGTTTACAAGCAACTTGTTTTTGGATATTGATAGATTAATAGAGAAAGCAAAAGCCTTTTTATATTATGATGCATTAGTTTTTGTGCGAGATGTTAAGAAAAAAGGAAATAAGTTAATTCTATTAACAAGAGGAGATAATGATTTTCAAAATGATAAAATAGATCATACTGGTCTTAGAAATATTTTTGATAAAGTAATAATAACGAATGATGATAAAGGAAATTTAGATATTGATTACCATGGAATATTTATTGATGATAAAATAGAAGAATTAGAAAGTATTTTAAAAAGAAATCCTTATAAAGTATTTTTAATAGATCATGAACATAAATATGATAAAGTAAATAATAAAAATATTAATTTAATTCATTCACTTGATGAAGTGGAAATTTTGGGGAACTAGTAATAGTTCTTTTTCTTTTTCATAAATTTAAATGGAGGTTTTATGAAAAAAATATTTTTATTATTAATAATATTATTATCGTCATTTAATGTTTTAGCGGTAGAATTAACTCCTAATGCTAGATCATCTATTTTAATAGAACCAGAAACAAAAACTATTATTTATGAAAAAAATGCTCATGAAAAAGTAGCAATGGCATCACTTACTAAAATGATGGGATTAATAATTATTTTTGAAAAAATTGATAATGGCGATATTAAATATACAGATAAGGTTATTGCATCAAATAATGCTTCTTCTATGGGAGGAAGTCAAATATGGTTAGAAACAGGGGAAGAGATGAGTGTTGATGAACTATTGAAAGGAGTAATTATGGCAAGTGGAAATGATGCGATAGTTGCTCTTGCAGAATATGTAGCTGGAAGTGAAGAAAATTTTGTTAAATTAATGAATGAAAAAGCCAAAATATTAGGCCTTAAAAACACTAATTTTGTAAATGTAACAGGATTAGACGAAGAAGGACACTATTCAACAGCTTTTGATTTATCGATTATTGCTAAAGAATTAATGACACACTCTGATGTTTTTAAATATACCACTGTTTATGAAGATTATTTAAGAAAAAATACGGATAATAAGTTTTGGCTTGTGAATACTAATAAGTTAATTAAAACTTATAAAGGAGCAGATGGTCTTAAAACAGGAATGACTGATAATGCAGGATATTGTATGGCCGTTACTGCTAAAAGAGATAATATGAGATTACTAGCTATTGTTTTAGGAGAAAAAGAGGGTAAAGTAAGAAATAAAGAAACAGAAGAACTATTAGATTATGGATTTAATCAATATGAAATGTTAAAAATTAAAGATAAGGGAGAAGTACTACAGGAAATAAATATTGATAAAGCAAATCCTAATAAAGTAACAGTAACATTAGATAAAGATATTTTAGTATTACAAAAAAGAAATGATCCTAAAAAAGAATATATAAGTGAAATAAAGATAGATAATATTAAATTACCACTAAAAAAAGGAGATATTATTGGAAAATTATTCGTTAAAGATGGAACTAATACTATTAAGCAAGTTAATTTAGTAAGTAATGAAGATATTAAAAAAGAAAATTTCTTTAAATTATGGTTTAATATTCTAAAAAATATTTTTACAGGTAATTTAATTAGTTAGATTTTATATATAATTAAAATTAAGATTTTTTTTTACCGACATTTAAACCGACAAATAAATATCGGTTTAAATATATTTGAAAATTTTACTAGGAAAATACTAGGAAATTTATTAGGAAATATCCGGCAAAATTTTAATTGCAAAACAAATAATATTTTAACTAAAATGAAAAGAATTCCCCAACTTCTATTAAATAAGTTGGGGATGAATTCAGCAATTTTTTATTAAGTTTATTAATTATTATAAACGAGAATAATAAAATATTTTGGAAATATAATAATAATGGTATACTAATTGACATTTTATTAAAAATATAGTATACTCATATTGCATTGAAGAAATGCTGGTATGTAAATGTTAATCGCCCCTGGGTGGTGCGAGCAATAAATGATCCCAGTTGTGAAATGTTAATCGCTCCCGGGTGGTGCGAGCAATAA
>CACZTI010000094.1 GCA_902783985.1 uncultured Erysipelotrichaceae bacterium
GTCCTTTGGCATGGGATTTTTTCCAATTATTTGAGAAACTATTAAAATTCTAAATTTACTATTGACTTTTAATAGTTAGACTCCTTTTTTAATTAAACACATAAAAATTATATCAAAGTTACATTTTTTATTCAAGAAATAATAATAATTTTTAGAAAAAATAAAAACATTTTGTTTTTACATTATTTTACATATATTTTAATAATTATCTTTTCAAATAAAGCAAAAAATAATATAATTATGTTAAGGAGGATAGAAAATGAAAAAAATAAGAATGGTTCAAATTGGAACTGGTAAAATGAGCGTATACACCATGAAATATGCTATTAATAAAGGATGCGAAATTGTTGGTGCTTTTGATATTAATCCTAATGTTATTGGAAAAGATATTGGTACCATTATACAAGATAATAACTATGGAGTTATCATTGATGATATTAAAAATCTAGAAATGAAACTAAATGAATTAAAACCAGATATTGCTATCATTACTACAATGAGTTTATTAAATGATTGCAAAGATGTTTTATTAACTTGTGCAAAATGTGGTGTTAATGCTATCACAACATGTGAAGAAGCCTTTGATTCATATAATTCAAACCCAAAATTAACGGAAGAAATTGATCTACTTGCTAAAGAAAATAATTGTACAATTACTGGTAGTGGTTATCAAGATATTTATTGGGGAGAATTAATTAGTGCTATTGCTGCTTCAACATATAAAATCACTAAAATTAAAGGAAGTAGTTCCTATAATGTTGAAGACTATGGTATAGCTCTTGCTAAAGCTCATGGAGCAGGACTTTCACTTGAAGCTTTTGATAAAGAAGTGGCATCTGTTGATAAAATAAGTGATGAAGAAAGAGAAAAAATAATCATTGATGGAAATTATCTTCCAAGTTATATGTGGAATGTTAATGGATGGTTATTAAAGAAATTAGGTCTACATCTTAAAAGGCAATCTCAAGTAACTGTTCCTACAACATATCACGAAGACATTTACTCTGATACTCTTAAAATGACTGTCAAAGCTGGTGATGCAACCGGTATGAGTGCTATTGTAACTACAGAAACCATGGAAGGTGTGACAATTGAATCAGAATGTATTGGAAAAGTTTATTCTAAAGAAGATTATGATAAAAATGAATGGACAATACATGGAGAACCAGATACTACTATTACCGTAGCAAGACCTGATACTGTAAGACTTACTTGTGCTACTATTGTTAATCGTCTTCCAGATGTTATTAACGCTCAACCAGGATTTAGATTAACATGTGAAATGGATGAATTAACGTATCGTCCAGAATCACTTGAAAATTATTTAAAATAAAAATTAGGTATTATCTACCTAATTTTTTTTCATCTTCTGATAATAATAGTGGAAATATCGGATAATTTCTTGCAACACGATGTAATGCTTGATATATAAGTCTATTATGCTTTGGAACATTATAAATATCAAATAAATTCATAATCATTAAAACATCTTCATATGTAGGAACATATTTTTCATCATTAAAGATAAAAGCATAATTTTGATTTAATATTTCCACTGGATTATTAACTTCTTCACCAGCTAAATTTTCCCTAACAATAAAGTCTACAAAACGATTTAAATATCTATTACACACTTTGTATTTAAGTCTATATTTCATAGCTAATTCTCTAATTTCATTGTGATTTATTTCACCATAAATATCTCTTCCTACAAGATTATAGAAATCAATTATTGTAAAAGGCATTTTAACACCATCTACAACAATCCCATTTTCTATTAATTTTCCACATTCAATAATTAATTTTAAATAGTCATTCATATAATTATCAACCATATAAAACCCCCAACAAGTTTCATATTATACCATATTTTTTATTAAAATGCAAATTATTTTGATAAATAATCAATTAAAATAACATCTTCCCCTATTTTTTTTATCATATTAAAGTTAATTTCCAAAGTATTATTTTTTAGATGAAATACCCCTTTTGATGGTTCAATAATTATTTTTTCGATATGACCATTTGCTATATTAAAACTAGCGTCAATTATATTTCCTATTTTTTTACCATCAGTTATATTAATAATATCTTTATTTTGTAAATCAGATAATAACATTTTATCACCAATTAATTTTATGAAAAAGAAAAAAGGTTATGTAACCTTTTATCCATTTATTTGATTCATTACTTCTTCGGCAAAATTTTCATTACGTTTTTCCATACCTTCGCCTACTTCAAAACGAACCATATTAATTAATTTACTATTGTTATTGCTTAAGAATTTACCAACTGTTTCTTTATTTTCTGCTTTAACATAAATTTGATTTTCTAAGCATACTTCTTCATAGTATTTACGAACTTTTCCAACTAAGATATTTTCAATCTTATCTTCTGGTTTTCCTTCATTTTTAAGTTCTTCTCTCATGATATTCTTTTCTTTTTCTAAAACATCACTTGGAACTTTTGATTCATTTAAATACATTGGTCTCATAGCAGCAGCATGCATAGCTACTTCTTTAGCTACTTCTGTATTATCTCCACTTACAACTACTAATGAAGCAATTCTTCCACCCATATGTAAGTATGCACCAAATGATTCATCACTATTTTTTTCAATAACTTCGAATCTTCTAATACTAATTTTTTCTCCAATTTTAGCTGTTATTGCAATATTTAATTCATTAATAGTACCATTAGAAGTTTTTAAATTCATAGCTTCTTCCATAGTTTTAGCATCACTATTTAAAATAGTTTCACCAACTGTTTTAACAAAGTTTTTAAATTCATCATTTTTACTAACGAAATCTGTTTCACTATTAACTTCTAAAACTACAGCTTTATTATCTTTTATAAAGATATCAGCAAGTCCTTCAGCAGCAATACGATCACTTTTCTTAAGAGCTTTACTAATTCCTTTTTCTCTTAACCAATCAATTGCTTTATCAATATCACCAGAGCATTCTTCTAGTGCTTTTTTACAATCAAGCATTCCTGCTCCTGTTTTTTCTCTTAAATTCTTAACATCAGTTGCACTAAACATAATTCTTCTCCTTATTTTAATACTTCAATTAATTCTTCTTTTTTAAGTTTTGAATAACCTTTAATACCCCTTGATTTAGCAAGTTCCTTAAGTTCAGTTAAGTTAAGTTCTGAAAGATTAACTTCTTCTTTTTTAGCTTCTTTTTTACTTGCTTTCTTTGTTTCTTTCTTTTCTTCTTTTACTTCAGTTTTCTTTTCTTCTTTAACTTCTTCTTTTTTAGTTTCTTTTTTAACTTTCTTAGTTTCTTTTACTTCTTCTTTTTGAACAGGAACTTTATCTACTTGAACTTCCTTATTCTTATCATCTTCTGATACTACATCAACTATTTCATTACCATTAACTGTTGCAATAGCGTTAGTTAAAGCATTAAGTACTACTTTAACTGATCGAACTGCATCATCATTTCCAGGTATTACATAATCTACCATATCAGGATCACAGTTAGTATCTACAATACCAATTACTGGGATATTTAATTTTCTTGCTTCTCTAATAGCATTGTATTCTTTACTTGGATCAACAATAATCATAATATCAGGAAGTTTATTCATTTCTCTAATACCTTCTAGATATTTATTTAATTTTTCATATTCTTTATTAAGTAGAGCAACTTCTTTTTTAGGTAATAAATCATATGTACCATCAGTACTCATTTTTTCTAATTCTTCTAATCTTTTAACTCTTGATCTAATAGTTTTAAAATTAGTTAATGTTCCACCTAACCATCTTTCAGTTACATAAAACATATTAGTTCTTGTTGCACATTCTTTGCAAGCTTCCCCGGCTTGTTTTTTAGTACCAACAAAAATTACTTTACCACCATTAGTAGCAACTTCTGTTAATTTTTCATAAGCTTCTTCTAATTTCTTTACTGTTTTTTGTAAATCGATAATATATATATCATCTCTTGTTCCAAAAATATATTCTCCCATTTTTGGATTCCATCTTCTTTTTTGGTGTCCAAAATGTACACCAGCTTCTAATAAATAGTTCATTGAAACTACTGTCATAATTATTTCTCCTTTTCGTTAATTCACTAATTAATTTCTAATATTCCACCTATTGGCACTAGGAATATTAATTCATTAATTTGTCTATTTTTTATTTATTTAAAGCTTCAACAAGTTCAGCTTTTTTCATTGTCGTGTATCCTTCGATACCTTTATCTTTAGCCATATCTTTAAGTTCAGCTACTGTTAATTTAGTTAAATCTTTTTCTTCTTTAACTTCTTCTTTCTTTTCTGTCTTTTTTTCTTCTTTTACAGTAACTTTTTCACCTTTAGCTATTTTAACTAAATCAGCAAATGCAGCTTTATCATTAATAGCAATTTCTGATAACATCTTACGATTTATTTCAACACCTGCTTTATTTAATCCATTAATAAATTTAGAGTAACTAATTTCTTCTTCTCTACATGCAGCATTAATTCTTACGATCCATAACTTTCTCATTTCTCTTTTCTTTTGTCTTCTATCACGATAAGCATATTGACCTGCATGCATTAATTGTTCTTTAGCACTTTTAAATTCTCTATGTTTACTTCCAAAGTAACCTCTAGCTTCTTTTAATATCTTTTTGTGTCTTTGTTTTGTAACTACACCATTTCTAACTCTTGCCATAACTTCCTCCTTCCGAGACTAGATAATATCTCTTAATCTATTTTGATCTGCTTTTGATAAACTAGATCCCTTTCTTGCAACTTTATTAAAACTTGCATTCTTTTTACCAGTATTATGACGGCTTCCTGGTTTTCCTATTTTAATACTTCCGCCTTTTCTTATTTTAAGAACTTTTTTTGTTCCTTTATGCGTCTTTAACTTTGGCATAAAACTTCCTCCTTTTATTTTTTTGGTGTTAATAACATTGTCATAGTTCGACCATCTAAATTAGGCTTAGTGCTGATTTCTGATATATCAGAAAGTCTTTCAGCAAAACGATTCATTACCTCTTCTCCTAATTCAGTATGAGCCATTTGTCTTCCTTTAAACCTAATAGTAACCTTAATCTTATCACCTTTTTTTAGATATTTAGTAACTTGATTAATTTTGGTTTCAAAGTCACCTACATCAATTACACTACTAAGTCTAAATTCTTTAGTTTCACTCATATTAGCTTTTTGGCGTTTTAATGCTTCTTTTTCTTTTTTATTCTTTTCATATTTAAATTTATTGTAATCCATAATCTTACATACTGGTGGATTACCATTAGGATTCATTAAAACTAAATCCAAATTTGCATAACCTGCTAATGTTAAAGCATCAGATAAACTCTTAACTCCAACTTGCTCCCCATTAGGTCCAATAACTAAAACTTCTTTCGCTTTGATTTGATTATTAATTAACAAATCAGTTTTCTTATTAGCGATATTAAACACCTCCATTATAATTAAAAAAGTGGATAATCTTATCCACTTAATTCCACAAAAAAGTATATTAATTATATATCTTTATTATAGGCATTAACCCATTGCTTTTTGCAATCAGGTGGATAAAATCTCTTTCCTTAATTAATTTACTTAAATAATTTACACTAAAATTTTATGATTGTCAAGTACTTTTTTCTTTTTTTCTTTTATTTTATATTATCATGTAATCCCAAAATATCTCTCATAAATTCACCTATATTAATTGGAGTCAAAGAAATTTTATTTTGATTATCACCACTTTGTTCTATAAATTCAACAAAAGATTCTATTTTATTTTTATTTAAATAATCTAAATTAAGAATTTCTTCTTCAAAAACATGAGCTTTTCTAGATATTTTATTTACTTCTTCTTTTTGTTTAACAACTTCTTCTTTTAATAAAGAATTATTATTTCTTATTTTCAACAAATCCAGTAATTCACAATTATCAATTGCTTTATCACAATCATTTAAATATTCATATGATTTATGTAAATAAGTATCAAATTCCTTTGAAGTACCTTCACTCATTATAATTTTTTCCATTATGACACCTCGTCTTGATGAAGTAGTTTTCTTCTTCGAAGTTCTTCTAGGGCAGCATAATAATCATCTATTAAAATATTATATTCTTCAATTGTATTTTTTAAATCTATAAGAGTTGATAATAATTCTCCTGTACAAATTCCTACTTTAAATATATTTGCTTGAATACCATTATATAAATTTTGACATGATGTATCAACATTTACAACATCGCCACATATTGATTCTTTTCCATCTCCATACCAATCTAAAGAAGCTACAGAATCACCAATCGGATAATAACTATCAAGTTTTGGATTAGCACCACTATTTGCAGATATGATATTATACCATTCTAAATATTTTCCATCAAAATGTCTTTTTGCATATCCCATATTATCCTCCTACCTTTTATCAACCATTCTATATTCAAAATTACCATAACCACTATTATCATGTTGATTTTTAACAGAAGCTATCATTACATGATCATCACTTTGAGTAGTTTCAGTTTGACTTGGTTGACTTACTGGCGGATTTTCATTTTTAGAACTGATATTTTGATTTTGTTTAATTCCTGATTCATCATTTTTAGCCATAACATGAGTTTCCCCATCATTTATATCAATTCCTTTTGCCTTGAATCTTCGATTAGTTTCTTCTTTATAATTAGCTTTAAATACGTCGACACGATAACCCTCACCATCATCAAATAGATGACGGTCAGCAGTTTCACTATTATCCATAGCTTCTAAAAGACCATCCCAAGGATCAATAATTAATAAATCTTCTTCTCTTAATTCACTTGCACTATTTACATGATTTTTGATACCAACAACAGTTGCAAAATGTCGATGACCTTCTTTTGTTGTTACTTGAATAACACATGGTCTTCCATGTGAAAACTCCTCATACACAACTTTTAACATCTCTTCACGAGTACCAAAAGATGTTCCACCATCATAATAAGTATAAGCTCCACCATAAAAATTATCAACATTTCTATTTAATTGTCCAAATATTAATGTTCTTCCATATGCCTTAGCAACACCTAAACATTTATTTTCAAAATTATTATAACCAAGATGAGCTGTTTGATATATTTTATTTTCTTCAATATAGTTTAATAAATCCATAACAGAAATACCTGGTGAATTTAACACCTTATAAACACTTCCACTATAATTCATAAGAATATATGGTGAATTAGGAATAGGCATTGCAATAACTCTTTGAGAAGATGTTTCAAAAGAAACAACATCTTCACCTAAAGCAGCCATAATATCATTGATACTACTTTCTAAAGATATTATTTTATTTTCACATTTAATAATATTATCAATAATTTCTGTAATATTCACTATTTAATCACCTACTTATTATAACTTATAACAAAAAAAGAAAAATATCTTTCCAGTATTTACCGGTATCATTAATAATTGTATTCTCTCATACCTTTCTAAAATACCCTAATATTATACCTTAATTTTATCATTTAAATAAATAGGTGTCAACAAATATATTAATAATAAAAAAAGATAAAAATAAATGTAATTTAAAAAATGAAGTGCACAAATATAGTGCACTAAGATTTATAATCAATTATAATATCTTCTAAGCAATTTATTTGTCA
>CACZTI010000095.1 GCA_902783985.1 uncultured Erysipelotrichaceae bacterium
TCATTGACTTTTACGAGTTCAAAAAAATTTTTGATTATTTGAACTCCTTTTGCGTGTATTAATTTAAGTTTTTATTTTCAACCTTACCTCCAGAGAATGATATTAATTTATAAAAATACGACGGTAACGAATCCATAATATCACTCCTTTCAGTAATTTAATTATAACATAATAATATCAAAAAGTAACTGATTACTTTGTAATTAATTTAATAAAAATATGTTAATCATCTTTATTTCTAAAACTTAATATGATATGATATATGTATTAGTAGGTGATAAGATGAATTTAGAGATAAGTGTTAATGATTATTTACTTGCATGGTATTTATTATATGGGGCATCCCTTTCTAAAGAAATAGATAAATTTAAAAGAACATTGTATTTAAAATATAAAAAAGAATATAATTTTTGTTATAAAGATCGTAGTGAAATAATTAAATATGGAAAAGACTTTATACCTGATAATGACATTTTATATAATGCAGTTATATCTAGTAATTTATTTAAATCACTAAAGAAAGAAACTATTAAACATAAAAATAATATTACAAAAATGTGGGAAGCAAGTAATGAAGAAATAAATGTTTATGTAAGAGATGTTTTACGAATTGCTTTTCCTAGAGTAATAAATGTTTATATCGTTCATCCAAGATTGGAAATTGGTGAATACCAAAATGATTTTAAAAGTATTATTTGGGGTAGTGAAAAAGATAAATATGATGTTTTAATTATGCTTTTAACGATTGTAACAAGAGGTTTATTAAGCGAAAAAGTAGATTATAAAGAAAATAAAGAAATTGTTGACGCTATCGTAGAATTAGCTATCATCAATGAAATAGGCGCTAAATTATCTCAAAAACCATCATATGATTTAGGTAGTGAAATATTAAAGATTATTAAAAGACAAATATATCCATATTGGTTAATGTACTTAGGATATACTGATAAAGAAACACTATTAAATAAGATGATTAATGATCGTATTGGTTTTGATTTAGAAAAATATCCCATTGATAAAAATATTAAAAAATTAAATATAGAAACATTTACATCTTTTTGTATAAAAAATAGTAATCGTATATTGAAATTAAACAATATTATGAAAATGGAAAGAACAGAAGAAATAGAAATATTATAGGTGGGTATTATGGACAACAAATTAAAAGATATATTAGATATTATTAAGTATCCTCAAGATGAGTATACTTCTTTTTTAGAAATGAAATTATTAAAAGTTTTAGTTAATAAAAAAAGTATGAAATTAATATTTGAAAACAATGTTCCCTTAAAATTAGATGTATATTTGAAATTAAAAAAATATTTAGAAGATTATTTTAAATGCAACTGTGTAATAGAAATTCATGCTTTAAAGGAAGACTTAACTAATATAAGAGAATGTTATGAATATGCCATGAAATATACTTCATTACCAATATTAAATGATCGACTAAAAAGTAATTATAATAGTTATTATATTAATCTTAATAATGAAAGTGAAAAGAAACAAACAGAAAATGATGTTAATAAAATAAATGAAATATTATCACTTATGGGATATCCAAAGTTAGAAGTAATGATTAATGAATTTAATCGAGTTAAAGTAAGTGAAAAAATTGAAAAAGATTTAAAAGTTAAAGTAGAACCAATTGTTTATCATGAAGAAAAAAAAGATAAATTTGATTATAAAAATCGTCCTAAAAAAATCGCTACTGTAGAAGATGAAAAAGTTATTTTTGGCAAAATAATCGATGATGAAATAATTAATATTAATACAATAGTTGATGAAAATAAAGAACAAAATGATTTAGCAATAGAAGCTATGGTTTTTGGTATTGATACCTTTGAATCAACTAAAACTAATTTTAAAATTATAACTTTAAAAATAACTGATAATACTAACAGTATGTTTGCCAAAGTGTTTACTAGTAATAAAGATGATTATGAAAAATATTTAAAGATTTTTAAAGAGAATACTTGGTATAAATTTTTTGGATATACAAAGATTGATCAATATGCGAGAGGGGAACTTGTCTTTAATGTGCAATCAGCAAACTTTTCTGATAAGAAGAATGTTGAGATAATAGATGATGCTAAAGAAAAAAGAATTGAACTTCATGTTCATACCATGATGAGTCAAATGGATGGTATTTGTGCTGTTGATCTTGCTAAACATACGATTGATATCGTTGATGTTGCTATTAAGTGGGGACATAAAGCGATTGCGATAACCGACCATAATGGATGTCAAGCTTTTCCCATTGCTTATAGTACAGTTACTAGTTACAATAAAGGTAAAAATGATGATGAAAAATTCAAGGTTATTTATGGAACCGAATTAACTTTAGTTGATGATAATGTTGAAATAACTAAAAGAAGTAATGATACAGTGATGCTTGATAATACTTATGTTGTTTTTGACCTTGAAACAACCGGATTTAATGCCGCAGGAGGAGATTCTATCATTGAAATAGGTGCAGTTAAATTAAAAGATGGTGAAATAATTGATAAATTTGATATGTTAGTAAAACCACCAACACCCATTAGTGAAAGAATAACTAAAGTTACAAGTATTACTAATGATATGGTAAAAGATTGTCCCAATGAAGAGGAAGCTGTTAAAGAGTTTATCAAATGGACTGGTGATTTACCAATGGTCGCTCATAACGCTAAGTTTGATACCAGTTTCATTGAAATGGCCTATAAAAAATATAACTTAGGAGAATATAATAATCCTGTTATTGATACTCTTGCATTATCAAGATTATTAGACCCAGATGCGGGACGTCATGGATTATCTGCAATTACTAAAAGATATGGTGTGCCATTTGATGAAGAAAGTCACCACCGAGGTGATTATGATGCTTTAGGTACTGCCTTAGTATTTCATAAAATGATGAAAAGACTAGAAAGTATCAATATTATAACCATTAATGATTTAGATAAATTAGTTAATAAAGATGAAATTCATAAGTTAGGTAGAAGTTATCATATTAATTTACTAGTTCAAAATAAAAAAGGTTTAAAGAATTTATTTAAAATTATTTCTATCGCTAATACCAAACATTTTTATAAAGGAGCTAGAATTCTTCGAAGTGAACTTGAAAACTTAAGAGAAGGAATTCTTGTTGGTTCAGGTTGCTATGAAAGTGAAGTATTCCGTGAAGCAAGAAGTAAAAGTGATGAAGAACTTCGTGATATCATAGGATTTTATGATTATGTAGAGGTACAACCTCCTGAAGTATATAATCATTTAATTCAAACAGGGGATTTTCTAAATGAAGAAGAACTTGAAAATAATATCAAAAAGATTATTAAATTAACGAAAGATTCCGGAAAATTAATCGTTGCTACAGGTGATGTTCACCATATTAGAAGAGAAGACAAAATATATCGTGAAATTATTGTTAATCAGAAAAATCCTGGTGGAGGACTTCATCCGCTTGCAAAGAAAGAAATAACAGATATTCCATCGCAACACTTTAGAACGACTAATGAAATGTTAGATGATTTTTCATTTTTAGATGATGACAATTTAATTCATGAAATTGTTATCGATAATCCTAATAAAATCAATGATTTAGTAGAATTTGTTGAAGTAATTATTGATACTGGAGGTATTCCTTTTTCTCCTAAATTTGATCATAGTAGGGAAGATGTTTATGATTTAGTATATACCAAAGCTCACAGTATGTATGGTGAAAATCTTCCACATTTAATTGAAAGAAGAATTGCTAATGAACTTTATGGTGATAAGATTTTAGATCTTGCAAAAATTGAACAAAAGAAATTATATCCCAATGATGATAGTGAAGATACTTTCTATAAAGTATTAAATAATATTGTAAAAGAAGGATATGATAAAGTATATGCTTTAACTAAAGAATATATTAAAAATGATTTATTAACCAAACAAGATGATGAAAGTAAAAAAATATTATCAGATGATAAACTATTAGATAAAGAAACGAAAAAGATGCTTGGTGGTGTTATTGGTGGTGGCTTTGATGTTATATATTTAATTGCTCAAAAACTTGTAAAACACTCTAATGACGAAGGTTATCTTGTAGGTTCCCGTGGATCAGTTGGTTCAAGTTTTATTGCCACAATGATGGGAATAACCGAAGTTAATCCACTTCCAGCTCACTATTTATGTAAAAATTGTCATACCAGTATTTTTGATGATGATGAAGGTAACCCATTATCACTTAATTATTCAGCTAGTGGATATGACTTACCAGATAAAGTATGTCCAAATTGTGGAAATGATATGTCAAAAGAAGGACAAGATATGCCATTTGCTACCTTCCTAGGATTTAATGCAGATAAAGTACCAGATATCGACCTTAACTTCTCTGGTGATAATCAAGCATCAGCTCATGCATATACAAAAGTTTTGTTTGGTGAAGATAATGTCTATCGTGCAGGAACCATTGGTACCGTAGCAGATAAAACCGCTATGGGATTTGTAAGAGGATATTTTGAAGCTAAAAACATTACTAAATTTACTCAGGCTGAAATAGAGCGTCTTGCTAAAGGATGTACCGGTGTTAAAAGAACCACTGGACAACATCCTGGTGGAATAGTTGTTATTCCAGGATATATGGATGTCTTTGATTTTACACCATTCCAATTCCCAGCAGATGAAATAACAGCCGCTTGGCGTACAACTCACTTTGATTATCATGCCATTGATCAAGATGTCCTAAAACTTGATATCCTAGGTCACGATGATCCAACCATATTAAGAATGCTTCAAGATTTATCTGGAATTGATGTTACAACACTTCCAATGAGTGATCCTAAAGTACTAAGTCTTTTAAGCAGTACTGAAGCTTTAGGTCTTACTCCTAGTCAAATTGATTGTGAAACAGGAACATTAGGTTTACCTGAAATGGGAACAAACTTTGTTATTAATATGCTTGTAAAAGCAAAACCAAAAACCTTTGGTGAAATGGTTAAGATATCAGGTCTTTCTCATGGAACAGATGTTTGGAATGGAAACGCTGAAGATTTAATTGATAATAAAGTATGTGAATTTAAAGATGTAATAGGTTGTCGTGATGATATTATGTTATATCTATCTAATCACGGAATGAAACCAAAAGATGCTTTTAAAATTATGGAATTTGTAAGAAAAGGAAAAGCCAGAAAAGATAAAGAAGGGTGGAAAAACTGGAAGAGTATGATGGAGGAAGCAAACATTGTACCATGGTTTATTGACTCATGTGAAAAAATTCAATATATGTTTCCTAAAGCACATGCTTGTGCATATGTTATGAGCGCTATGCGTATAGCATGGTTTAAAGTATATCAACCAATTAATTATTATGCCGCCTATTTCTCTATTCGTGAAGCTGACTTTGACTTGGATTGCATGTTAAAAGGATATGATGCCATCAGTCTAAGAATAAAAGAATTAGAAGATAAAGGTTTTGAAGCAAGTAATAAAGAGACCAGTACTTTATCATGTCTTAGAATATGTCGTGAAGCATCAGCAAGAGGAATTAAGTTTATGCCAATTGATCTTTATAAATCAGATTCAAGAAATTTTGTTGTCTTTGATGAAACTCATTTAATTCCACCGTTTAGAGCAATTGATGGACTAGGTGATACAGTAAGTAAAACTATTGTCATTGAAAGAAATAAACGAGAATTTTTAAGTATTGAAGATTTACAAAATAGAAGTAAGTTATCATCAACTTTAGTTGATAAACTAAGAGATATGCATATTTTAGATGGTATGCCAGAATCAAGTCAATTATCATTGTTTTAAAAAAATGATAAGTAGAGAAATCTACCTATCATTTTTTATATATATTTTTATCATAATTATGTTCTTCTTTTTCCAGTTCTAATAGTCTATCATCATCAATTAAGAAATATGAGTAATCTAAAATATCACGATTATCTTTGGTTATAGGATCATCCCATGTTAAATCAAGATGTAACCATTTATTATCAATTTTTACATAATTCCAAATATGATTTTCCGTTGATATTTTATAATTTTGAATATTTAATTTTTCTAAAAATAACATCATGGCATCAGTATAACCACCACATAAACCATAATTTTCAATTAACACACCATAAGCATTATCCGATTTATAATTAATATTTTTCTTATCACTACGTTCTTTATCATATGTTGTATTATTAATAATATAATCATGAAGTTTTTTTACTTTTTCTTTTTGATCCATATTAGTAGTTATTTCTTTAGATAAAATATCATCTACTTTATAGTTTAAAATAACAATACTATCTTCATCATATACTTTTTCGATAATAACAGTTATTTTACCAGTTGATTCTACTTCTGTTTTTAATGTTTTAAAACTATTATATGGATGAACAAAATTATTTATTGAAGATATGGTGTTTTGATTATTGGCAATATCATTAACATCATTTATACAATTTTCGTAATCTTTAGGACAATAAAAAGTAAATTCATTCATGCCACTATTAACTATGGTAAAATAGATATTTAAGATATCATCACTATTATGAGGTATAAAATTATTAACATTTTTTAAATATGCATAATTAATATCACGATAATATTTATTTTTCTCTAATTTAGTAATTTTATCTTCTATTGGTACAAAATGTTCATTATAAAAATTAATAATATTTTCACGATATTGATATGCAAAATAAAATGTTAAAATCAAAATAATTAAAGAAATTATCTTTTTCATATCATTCTCCTAATCTAATTCTAACATAATTTATGTAAAATTGACATAATAAATTTAAAAAAAATTAAAGTTTTTTTAAAATGTAATTTAAAAAATGAAGTGCACAAATATAGTGCACTAAGATTTATAATCAATTATAATATCTTCTAAGCAATTTATTTGTCA
>CACZTI010000096.1 GCA_902783985.1 uncultured Erysipelotrichaceae bacterium
ATCTAAACTTATATGCTTTAAATATTCTCATTTCATCACCTATTCTTGATACATCATATCACACTTAGAACATTGTATCAAGAATATTACATAATTTTACATATATTTTTTGGAAGAGATATTTCCTAGAATATAAAAAAAATAATATTTTGTGTATTTAATATTATTTTCTTCTATCAATATTTAGTTTGATGTATGTTTGTTTTTTGTGTTCACTCATTTTTTCATCTGATTCCATATACATTACATCAAAATTATTACCTTCAACGATACCATAATTTAAACAAAGAGGAAATGGTAAATTCATTATATTTCTTTTTTCTACAAGAATATCATTAATTTTTTCAATCATCTCTTCAATTTGTTCTTTTTTTCTTCCAACTGATATAATTGCAAATTCATCTCCACCTATACGAAATAAATAATTATCTTTTCCTAATACTTCTTTCATTAAGTTAGATGCAAGTAATATATATTCATCTCCACTTTTATGTCCATAGTTATCATTAATATATTTTAATCTAAATAAATCAATTAAAGTATATGTAAATACTTCCTTTTTATATTTAGAAATTTCATCTATAAATTTATTATAATAATATCTATTTCCAATATTAGTTAATCCATCGGTAACAACTGCTTTATTTATTTTATCTTCTAAATCCATTTTATCAAAAATTATTTTTAAAGCTCTTTGAATAATGGATAAATATTTATTATTATTTTTTTCATCTATAATATTATTTTCATAAATAATTATAATATATGTATTCTCTTTGGTTGTAATTTTAATTTTATTGGTTCTTGGTTTTAATTTTCCATTATCATAAAAACTTAAAATATTGCGATTATTATTTGTTAAATTTACATAACTATCGGATTTATTGATATCTCCCACAATTTTGTAAGCATTTACCTCTTTAGCACCTGTAAAACTTTCTATCATTTCAAGAACTTCTTTTATTCCATCTTTAATATTTTCTTTTTCAAATGCTAATTCAATTGTTCTAAAACCATTATACCATTCATTTATAGTATCTTCTTTTTCAAGATATCCATCATCTATAATCATTTACTTCCCCACATTCACTATAAATTTTATCATACTTTGTATTTTTTGTAAATCAAATGATATTTTAAGTTATTTTAAATGTAAAAAATACTTAAGTTTTTTTAAGTATTTTCTTTTATTTTGAGATTATTTAATAAATCTATTAAGTAATAAATATAATGTTTTTCAAGTTTTACTAATTCTAGGGTTATTCCTAAACAATTATTGTGATAATTAAATTTAAAGAATTTGGATATTTTATAAGCATCCATAAATAATTTTTCCCCATCTATTTTACTTGATATTTCTCTATTAAAGATTATTTCTATCGTTGTTTTAGTTTGATTAATTTTGATAATGCCTTTCTTTTTGGCTAGTTTTTCAAACCATTCTTCATACATGTAGATTTCCATTTCATGGTCTATTTTTCCAAAGCGATCTTCTAATTCTTTTCTTATTTCTTTTAATTTATCATAAGAATCAATGGTATTTATCATTTTATGAATTTCTATTTTTAAATCATTTTCATAAACATAATCATCACTGATATGGGTTCCAATATTCATAAGTGTTGTTTCATTACTTGTTTCTTCTTCTATTTCTTCACCTTTTAGTTTTCTAACTTCATCATTTAAAATTTTTAAATATAAATCTATTCCTACAGAATCAATAAATCCTGCTTGTTCACTACCTAAAATATCCCCTGCTCCTCTTATCGATAAATCTCTATTAGCGATTTTAAAACCACTTCCTAGTTCAGTGAATTCTTCAATTGCTTTTAGTCTTTTAACGGCAGCTTCACCTAAAATATTACCTTTTTTATACATCATATAAGCGTAAGCGATTTTATCACTACGTCCAACTCTTCCTCTTATTTGATATAATTGAGCTAATCCAAAATGATCTGCTTCTAAAATAATTAATGTATTAACATTTGGGATATCAATTCCAGTTTCAATAATGGTGGTACATACCATGATATCAGCCTCATGATTAATAAACTTAATCATTTTATCTTCAATAGCATTTCGATCCATCTGTCCATGAGCATAAATTATTCTAGCTTCTGGTACCATACCTTGTATTTCATATACTTTATGTTCTATTAAATCAACATGGTTATATAGTATAAATACTTGTCCATTTCTTGCTAATTCTTTATAGATAGCAGATTTTATTAATTCATTATTTTCTTCGGTTACATATGTCTGTATTGGATAACGATTAACAGGTGGTGTAGTAATTAGTGATAAACTTCTTATTCCAACAAGTGACATTTGAAGTGTTCTTGGTATTGGAGTTGCTGTAAGTGTTAAGACATCAACATCACTTTTATATTTTTTTATTTTTTCTTTATGAGTTACCCCAAAACGTTGTTCTTCATCAATTACTAACATTCCTAAATTTTTAGGTTTTATTGAATCATTTAATACACGATGAGTTCCGATTAGAAAATCTATTTTACCATCATTAAAATCTTTGATAATTTCTTCGGCTTTTTTAGGTGTTACAAAACGATTTAAAAGAGCTATATTAACAGGATAGTTTTGAAATCTTACAAGAGCATTATTATACTGTTGCATAGCAAGAATAGTTGTTGGACATAGATATATTACTTGTTTACTATTTTCTACGGCTTTAAATATCGCACGAAATGCTACTTCCGTTTTACCAAATCCTACATCACCACATAAAAGTCTGTCCATCGAGTGATGCGTTTCCATCTCTTCTTTAATTTGTTTAATTGCCAATGCTTGATCTTCGGTTAATTCATACTCAAATTCTTTTTCAAAAGCAATTTGCAATTCATCATCTTCACTATATTTAAATCCTTGCTTCATTTCTCTTTCGGCATATATTCTTATTAATTCAGCAGCAATATTTTTAACTTTATCAGATACTCGAAGTTTAGTTTTACGCCATTCGATACTATTTAAACTATTTATTTTAGGAACTACTCCTTCTTTACCAGTAAATTTACTTATTAAATCAATTTTTTCTACTGGAATAAACAATTTATCATTACCTTTATATAAAACTTCAATGTAATCTTTTTTGATGTTATTAGAAGTTAATGTTTTAATACCATTATAAATACCTATACCGCTTTCATTATGAACAATATAATCTCCTATTTCTAGTTTATTAACATCTTTAATTTTAGTAGCGTATTTAAATTTTGTTTTATAAACTTGTTTTTTTCTTGTAATATTAAATAATTCTGTAGCGGTTATTAAAGTTTTATCTTGATATATAAAGCCTTCTTCGATATCTAAATCAATAAAATTAACATTTTGTTCGATTATTTCATCTTTTTTTGTTATAAGATAAGAACACTTTAAATGTTTAGTTAATGTTTTTATTTGATAATTTTTTATTGCTACAATAATTGTTTGTTTACTAGGATTTTCTAAATAATTTTCAATGGCTTCAATATTTTCATGAAATTTCGGAATACTTTTTATTTTAAAATCAATGATATCTAATTTTTTGTTAGGGATAAAACTATCATGTGTTAAATAATAAATACTATCATTTTCATTAAGAATATTGATATCATTCATAAAATTACCAGAATAGTTTAAATCTTTTTCTTTTTTATATGATATCATTTGTCCTTTTATTTCATCATACAAATTAAGAATATCAGGGTAATTTTTAATAAATATTAAAGGATTATTTAAGTATTCTTTAATAGAGGATATTTTTTTATTATAATTTTCTATTTCATAATGAGGGATTTCTTCTGGTAATGGATTTTCTAACAAAGTTTCTGTTGCTGGAATAATATCAATTTTTTCAATATTTTCAAGAGATTTTTGGGTTTCTTCATCAAAGATTCTAAGGGAATCTATTTCATCTCCAAAAAACTCTATTCTTATGGGATGATTTTGGGATATAGGGAAAACATCTATTACATAGCCTCGAACTGCCATATCAGTAGTTTTAGAGACTATTGTGTCTCTTATATAACCAATATTTATTAAATCTTCCGCAAGTTTTTTAGGGTCATATTCCATGCCTTTTTCAAGTTTGATTATTTTTTCCTCATATAATTTTTTTTCTGGAAGAAACCTTAAAAAACCCATTAAATGGGTTACTAAAATATGATGTTTATCTATTAATAAATTATTAATTGTTTCTAATCTTGTTATTTTAAGATCAGGACTTTGGGCTACTGCAAGACTTGTTAAAAAGTCATCCATGGGAAAAAATAGTGTTTTATCATTGTAAACAGATAAATTATCAACTAATTTGTTGGCTTCAAAAAGTGTTGGAGCAACAATAATAATATCTCTTTGTTCTTTTTCAAATATTTCATTTACATAAAGACAAAAAGAGGTATCATTCATACCCTTTAGTCCAATATTATTTAAATTATAATCTATCTTATAAAAATCTTTAGTTAATTTCATATTCAGCCCCATTGTATTTACTCATTATTCTTTCAAAATCTTCAGTTATAAAGGAATCTATGATATCATTGGAAAAAGATAATATTTTTTCTATTTTATCTTTATCACTTTTACTAAACTTCCCAAGAACATAATCTTTAATATCAATATTATCTTCTTTTCCAATACCTAATTTAAATCTTTTAAATTCTTCGG
The DNA here is from genome assembly GCA_902783985.1 of uncultured Erysipelotrichaceae bacterium. Taxonomy (GTDB): domain Bacteria; phylum Bacillota_I; class Bacilli_A; order RF39; family UBA660; genus RUG12783. The sequence goes on from CACZTI010000096.1 coordinate 4,663, forward strand.
TTTTTAAATTATCAATAATATTTCTAATACCATTATGCCCACCGCAAGATCCTTTAAATTTTAATTTTATTTTACCAACAGGCATATCTAAATCATCTTGGATAACTAAAATATCTTTGGAATCTATCTTAAAATAATCAAGATATTTTCTTATTACTGTTCCTGATAGATTCATATATGATAATGGTTTTAATAAAATAAATGTTTCATTATTCTTGGTTACTTTGGCATATAATCCATTAAATTTCTCTTTAAAATCAAAATGATTGGTATTAGCATAATGATCTATTACCATAAATCCTATATTATGTCTTGTATTTTCATATTCTTTTCCAGGGTTTCCTAAACCAATTATCATTTTCATAGTATCACCTTCTATATTCTAAATATTTTCTTTATTTCATCACGATATGTTCCATCATTATTATGGACAAATAATGGTTTTTCTATTTTTATTTCATTTTGTCCATTTTTAATACATTCTATCATAAATAGATTAGATTCTTTATCTTCTTTAGGATAGATAAATTGAATTCTTTTAGGGATTAAATTAAATTTTTCTAATTTATTTATTATTTCTATAAATCTTTCGGTTCGATGAACCATAGCGAATCTGGCACCATTTTTTAGTAAATAACATGATGTTTTTAAAATATCATCTAAAGTTATATTAATTTCATGTCTTGCTATTGTTTTATGAATATCCACATTTTTTGTGGATAATTCTTGATTTTTAAAGTACGGAGGATTTACGGTTATTAAATCAAAAGTATCTCCTTCATAGTATTTATTTAATTTTTTTACATCTTCATTAATTATGGTTATTTGATCTTCTAAATGATTAATATTAATTGTTTTTACTGCTAAATCATAGATATCTTTTTGATATTCTACACCTATTATTTTACTATTTGTTCTTGTTGATAAAATAAGAGGTATAGGGGCATTACCAGAACATAAATCTAATATTTTTTTAGAAGATAAATTTATAGTTACAAAATTAGGCAAAAGGACTGATTCTAAAGAAAACTTGAACCAGTCATCATTTTGATATATTTTTAAATTATCATAACCTACTAAATCATTAAGAGTTTCCATTTATAACATGACCTCATGAATATTTTCTTCTTGATCTTGTACATAAAACTTTTGTCTTAAAATATCAATATTTATTACTTTACCATTTATTCCTTCTTTTTGATAAATGGAACCAATATCAGGTAAATTACTTCTTAATTCTGTGTATAATTCATCTTCATATGATAGACAACATAAAAGTCTTCCACATGATCCATTAATCTTTGTAGGATTTAAGGCTAACATTTGATTTTTAGCCATGTTGATGGTCACACCATTTAAATCAGATAAAAAGGTATTACAACAAAGCATTCTTCCACAAGGACCAAGTCCCCCTATTTCTTTGGCTTTATCTCTTACACCAATTTGTCTTAATTCAATTCTAGTACGATATATTCCAGCTAAACGTTTTGCAAGTTCTCTAAAGTCAACACGGTCATCTGCTAAATAAGTAAGTAACAATTGTTTTCTATCAAAAGTAAAACTTGCATCTTGAAAATACATATCAAGAGATAAATCTTCACTTATTTTTTTAGCATTAATTAATGCTTTTTGAGCATCCTCAACATTTTTTTTGTAAACATGTTCATCTTTACTGGTTGCAAGACGAATGATTGGTTTTAGTTCATATTTAAAATTTTGTTCTTTTACTTCAACTATTGGATTTTTTACACATCCATATTGTAATCCTCTTTCTGTTTCAACGATTACTTTATCTCCTTCTTTTAACGAAAAATTCATAGCATTAAAATTATATACTCGACTTTTTTTATTAAAAATTATCCCCACTATTTTCAACATTTTTCAAGTTCCTTCCCTATCTCAATGATATATCTATCTAAAAGTAAATTTATATTAATGTTTTTCTTTATTAATTGCTTTAATTTATTGGTAATATCTAATATATTAATCAATATTTCAACATTTAATTTATCTAATTCTATATTTTCATATTCTTTCTTTGTTATGAGATTGTTTTTTTTATTTATCGCATTACTAACAATATGTTCGATAACTTCAAAAAAATTATATATCTCTTCACGATTTGATATTATATCACGAAGTATTTCATTTGTATAGGCAATAGTTCTTTCTTTTTTCACAAGAATATTATTTAAAAAATTTTGAACATTCTCTATGTTTTCGATATTTTCTGGTTCTTTTTCCAATGTTATATTAATTATTTGAGCTCTTGATGTTATTGTCGGCAATACTTTATCAATATTTCCTGTTATTAGAATTGCATAAATTCCTTCTTCTGGTTCCTCAAGAAATTTTAAAATTTTATTACTTATATCTCTTGTTATTCTCTCGATTCCATTTATTATATATACTCTTCTTCCATCTTCTCTTATAGATTTTGTTTCCATATATTTTAATAATTTTTCAATCTCTTCATTATTAATTCCCAATGTATCAGGATTTACGATATATAAATCATCAAAAATATTTTTTTCTATTTTATAAGAAATATCTTCTTTTTCTTGTTCATCTTTTATGTTTTCCAGAATAATTGTCCTTGCAAAAATCAAAGCATATTTTAATGTTTCTTGAAGATTATTTGTACTTAAAATGTATGCATGTGAAAAATAATTAATTTGATTAATTATTTTTTTAAAATCTTCTTCAGTTTGAATTTTAGACATAATAACCTCCACTTCTTTTATAATGCTATTATTTTAATTAGTATGAGAATGATGATTGCTGGTAAATCAAAGATAGAAGTAAATACTATGGTCCAAATATTTATAGGTAATACAATATTAAAATTTACCGCTATCATGTTAAAGGCATATATCAAAAATGAACCAACAACTATTTTTTTTAGATAATACATTTATCTTCACCAATAAATAAATATGATGGATAAACCTTTTTTATGAGATTGTTTTACGGTTATCAAAGGCTTTTTCAAGAGTTAAAGAATCAATATATTCCATGTCCGCTCCCATAGGTATTCCTGATGCAATACGACTTACTTTTATATTCATATCACTAAGAATATTTTTAATATATAAAGCTGTCATTTCACCTTCGATACACTGCTTTACAGCAATAATAACCTCTTTAAACTTATTTTTTTCTATTCTTTCAATTAATTTATCTAGTCTTAATTCTTCTGGATTAATACCGTTAAAAGAAGATATTAATCCATTTAATACATGATAGTAACCATTATATGTCCCAAGTTTTTCTATTGAAAAAACCGTTTTTGGATCTTCTACCAAACATAGTAAATCTGTATTTCTTGTTTTATCATTACATATATCACATATTTCATTTTCTGATAAATTATTACACATTTTACATCTTTTAATATTTAATTTAGCAGATTTAATGCTTTCACTTAGTGATTCTACCTCATCTTTATCCATATTTAAAACGGAAAAAGCCAGTCTTTCAGCGGTTTTCTCGCCTATTCCTGGAAAATATTTAAAAGATTCAATTAAATTTTTTATTGATTTTGGATACACAATATCACCTAAAATAAGCCTGGTATTCCTTTAGTATATTTGCCCATTTTGGCTTCTGTTTTCTTTTCAATTTGTTCAAGAGCATTATTAGTTGCTACCAAAATCATATCTTCTAACATTTCTAAATCATCACTACTAAAGTTTTCATCCTTTTCGATTTCGACTTTTTCAACTCTTTTTGTTCCTTTCATTGTTATTTTAACTAAACCATTTTCTCCAACGAAAGTAGTATTATTAATCTCTTCTTGAGATTTTAACATTTCTTTTTGCATTTGTTGAGCTTGTCTTAACATAGCTTGCATATTCATATTCATCTCTCCTATTCTATTTCAACAATATCATCGCCAAAAGCGTCAATTACTTTCTCAATTAAATTGTTTTCTTCTTCTACTAGTCTACCACATTCTTCTTGAATTTGGTAGATTATTTTTTTCTTTTTATCATCTATATATTTGTTTTTTATTTTTTCAAATTCTTCACTAGTTACAATTACTATTTTGATATCGCGATATATTTCTTTCAAAAAATCTTCGGTAATGTTTAGATTTGCATAAATATTTGATGTAATTCCATCAGAATCACTTTGCAAAATGGCATATCCACTTCCTACAACCATTGGAATAGTATCAGATAATAGCTGGGATACTTTCCCATATTTTTCATCCATAAAATATCTATCCAAATTTTCCCATATTTTTCCCATTTCATTTTTATAATGGATATTAGCTTCAGCCATAGAATTATTAATTCTTATTTTTCTAACTTCTTCATTTACTTTTATTTTACTGCTTCTATTAACATTTTTTTCTTCTTTCTTTTTAGTGGTTTGTTCTTTATCAATTATTTCCCGGGCAATAATTTTGGGTTTTTCTTCTATGGATGATACCTCTTTTTGTAATTCCTCATTTTTAACATATTTTAGAAGATAAATTTGAACTACAATCAAAGGATTTACAGCATCTTTTAATCTATTTAAAATATCATTTAATATTGTTACAAGATTGATATTATCTTGTGGTCCTACTTCTATTTGTTCATTTTTAGTATAATAATTAATTAACTTATCTCTTGTATAAATCATTGTTCTTTCAATAAAATTTTTAAAATCATATCCTTGTTCATCGACTTTAGCAATGATTTCAAGAACTTTATTTAAATTCTTATTCAAGATACTATGGTAGAATATTTCAATATCTTCAGTGGAAATCATTCCATTAATTTGTTTAAATATATCGATTGTAATTTCTTCTTTCGTAAAAGAGTTTAATTTATCTAACATACCTATAGCATCTCTTAATCCACCATTTGAGTAGTTTGCAATCTCCTTTATAGCTTCTTCTGTTATTTTAATATTTTCCTTATCAGCAATAAATTTTAATCTTTTTTCCAAACTTTTCAAACTAATTCTTTGAAAATTATAACATTGACATCTTGATACTATTGTTTCGGGAACTTCATAAAACTCGGTAGTTGCAAGAATAAAAATAGCATGAGCTGGTGGTTCTTCTAGTGTTTTTAAAAGTGCATTAAAAGCACTATTAGTTAGCATATGAACCTCATCTATTATGTATACTTTATACTTCAATTCAGTTGGTACAATTGATATTTTACTTCTTAATTCCCTTATTTGATCAACACCATTGTTGCTGGCCGCATCTATCTCAATAATATCAACTGTTTGATTATCACATTTAAGACAATGATCACACTTTTCACACACATCACCATGTTCCTCAAAATTCTCACAATTAATAGCCTTCGCAAATATTTTAGCCATTGATGTCTTACCAATTCCTCGTGGTCCAGAAAATAAATAAGCATGCGAAATATGATTATTTAATATAGAATTAAGTAATATTTTTTTTACATTATCCTGATCAATAAAATCCTCAAAGGTATGCGGACGGTATTTTCTATATAAAGCTTGATAAGCCATAGTATCACTTCCTTATAAACAATTATACAAAAAAAAAGCAGATAAATCCACTTATCAGTCAATATTTTTACACATTTTTTACCTTTTATTAGAAAAAAAATCTGTAATAATTTTAGAGCATTTTTCATTATTTAAATATTCAATTTCAACTTGATGATTATATTCACTATTAGCTAAAATATCTCTTATTATCTTTTCATTACTATTAATATTAGATTTAGCTCCAATGTATATTTTTTTGAATCTAGATTGATAAATAGCACCAGCACACATTGGACAAGGTTCTAGAGTAACATACATTTCACACTCATTAAGACGCCAATCATTCAATTTTTCAGTCGCTTCCATTATCGCTAATATTTCAGCATGACTAATAATCTGATTAGTTTTAACTTTTAAATTATGAGATTTAGCAATTATCTTGTCGTCTTTTACAATAACAGCACCAACAGGAACCTCATTTTTTTTATAAGCCTTTTGGGCTTCTTCTAATGCTAAAACCATATATTTATTTTTCATAAAATTCCCTCAAAAAAAATGTGCACATAAAAGTTGAGTGTTAAGGCTGCTATTTTTCAATCCTGACCTGATTCCACTGCTTTTATTGCACAAAATAATTATACTAAAAATCGCAAAATAAAGCAATACATTTTTTCACAAAATCACACACTAAATTATTATTTTTGCACCTTTTTTGCCACTTAATTGCACTTTTTTGCATAATATTTAACAATTATTCAATTTATTAAGCACAAAAATCGCTTATTTTTTTTCATAAATTATGTCAAATAGAAAACACTTATAATTACGCAAAAAAATTATAATAATTACATATCCATTTTATCCACTTATTACATTTTTCGCACCATTTTTATCACTTAATCAGTCACTTTTGCAGTTAAATGCTAATTAATAGATATATTTCAACAAAAGCATTATTCATTTTTAGATAGCAAAAAACGAAATAGCAGTAATCAATACAATATATTAATTAAAAATTCATTTTTTCTTTATTTTATCAAAATAAATATGCATTTATACACTATTTTATAATAATTCAACGTAAATTAATAATTAATATATTTTTTTACACATATTTTTATTTACTAAAAAACACAATATTACTACCAATTATCAATAAAGCATTTAAATATAATTAGTTATCAATCAATTTTATAATAATACATTAAAATTTATTTCCCAGGAAATAAAACAAACAAACTACTTTCTTTTAAAATTGTAAAAAAAAAACAAATTTATTTCCCGGGAAATAAATTTTAATACAAATAATATAAAGATATAACATTAATATAAGATCAAATCTTTAAACAATAGAATTAAATAAGTAAGAATAGAATCAGATTATTTTATTATCAAGTATAAATGTATTATTTATATGCAATAGTTTTTTTATTCCACATTACAATATCATATAAGTATCAGATTACAGCTAATTATGTATAATATGTAATTCAATGCTCTTTTCATACATTTTTTTCATATTATGTGTTTTCATTATCATTTTCTATTTCGCAAAATTACATCTTATTGATTTTAAATTATTTCCTGGGAAATAATTTAAAATCAATAAATCACACCAAAATTACCACTTATCTTTTCATTTTTGCACTTATTTTCACATTTTTTATTTTTTCTATATATTTTTATCCACAAATTTACAACCATTTTTTTATTATTTTCTTTCTTTTTTTCTATATCACAAATCATATTTATTTAATACTTTTTTTATTTTTTCCACATTTTCGTGCATTTTTACCTCTTTTTCCTGTTTTTTTGGTGCATTTTTCTTAATTTTCTATATTTCACGTGAAATATAGAAAATTAAGAAATTTGCATTTAATTGATTATTTTATAAAAAAAACAAGGATTATTCATCCTCATTTTCATCTTCTTTATCTACAATAGCAACTGTTGCTACTTTGCAATTTTCTTTTAGATTAATTAATCTTACACCTTGAGTCGCTCTCTTTAACGTAGATATTGTTTCTAATGATAATCTTATAATTATACCTGTATCTGTAATAATTAAGATATCTTCATCGCCAACTACTGTTCTTATCAGAATTAAGTTACCATTTTTTTCAGTAATATTTAGAGTTTTTACTCCTTTACTTCCACGATGTGTTAGTCGATATTCTGTTACATTTGTCTTCTTACCATAACCGTTTTCTGTCACAATTAGCATTTGTTGATTTTCAGAATCTGTTATTACTTCACATCCTACAACATAACTACCATTAACATCTATTCCTTTAACACCTGATGTATTTCTTCCCATTGCTCTAATTTCATTTTCATTAAATCTTACTGCTCTTCCATTGCTTGCACCAATAATTATTTCAGAATTTCCTGTTGATTTTTGAACATTGATTAATTCATCATCATCTTTTAATAGAATTGCTATTTTACCACTTGTTCTAATGTTTTCAAATTCAGTTGTTGCTGTTCTCTTTACTAATCCTTTTTTCGTAGCAAACACTAGGTATTTACAACTTTCCTCTTCGTTACTAATATTAATAATTGATTTTATACTTTCTTCTTTTTCAAGAGGTAATAAATTAATTATTGGTAATCCCTTAGATTGTCTTGAAAATTCTGGTATTTCATATCCTTTAATACGATATACTTTTCCACGATTTGTAAAGAATAAAATGTAATCATGTGTTTTTGCGTTTATTAATCTTTCTGCAAAATCCTCTTCATTTGTGCTCATTCCTTTTATTCCTACGCCTCCACGATGTTGAGTCTTATATGTATCGGTTTTCATTCTCTTAATATAACCTTTATGTGTTAAGGCAACAACTATATTTTCTACTGGTATCAATGATTCATCTTCAATATAATCTATTGCTGTCATATCAATGTCTGTTCTTCTTTCATCACCATATTTGTTTTTGATATCAGTTAATTCTTCTTTTATTATTCCTAAAACTCTTTCATTTGAAGCTAATATTTCTTTAAAATCCTCTATTTTTAATTGTAATTCCTTTAATTCTTCTTCAATTTTATCTCTTTCTAATCCTGTTAATTTACGAAGTCTCATATCTAAGATATGTTGAGCCTGGATATCAGATAGATTAAATCTTGATATTAATCTTGATTTTGCTTCATCATCTGTTTTGGAACTTCTAATTATACTTACTACTTCATCAATATGATCAAGTGCAATTTTTTCTCCTTCTAATATATGTACACGTTCTTCTGCTTTTCTTAAATCAAATCTTGTTCTTCTTATGATTACTTCTTTTTGATGATCAATGTATTTTGCAATAATTTCTTTTAAAGTTAATGTTTTAGGTGTTCCATTATCAATTACTAAAAAGATTATTCCATAATTTACTTGAAAGTTTGTATGTTTGTATAAATTATTTAGTATTACTTGCGGATTTGCGTCTTTTTTTAATGTTATTGTTATTTTTACACCATCTTTTAAATCGGTATGATAATCAGATATTCCTTCTATTACTTTATTATGTACTAGTTCTGCTACCTTATTTTTTAATTCTAGAGTGTTAACACCATATGGTACTTCAGTAATAATGATTTGATTATGATTATTATGTTCTTCGATATATGCTTTACTTCTTATAGTGATACTTCCTCTTCCGGTATCATAAGCTTTTTTTATTCCAGAATTACCTAAAATAACACCACCTGTCGGAAAATCAGGTCCTTTTATGTATTTCATTAGTCCATCTGTATCTATTTCATTATTATCAATATAAGCAATACATCCATCTATTACTTCTGTTAAATTATGTGGTGGAATATTAGTTGCCATACCTACAGCTATTCCCATTGATCCATTAACTAAGATATTTGGAAAACGTGATGGTAATACGGTTGGTTCTGGACTTGTTTCATCAAAATTAGGCATCATATCAACTGTTTCTTTATTGATATCTCTTAACATCTCAAGTGATATCTTAGAAAGTCTTGCCTCTGTGTAACGATATGCTGCTGCTCCATCCCCTTCAATATTACCAAAGTTTCCATGTCCATCTACTAACATGTATCTTTGATTAAAATCTTGAGCAAGTCTTACCATAGCATCATATATTGAACTATCTCCATGTGGATGGTAATGACCCATAACATAACCTACTGTTGTTGCAGATTTTTTATGAGGTTTATCAGGTGTATTACCTTCTTCATACATACTCCAAAGAATTCTTCTGTGAACTGGTTTTAATCCATCTCTTAAATCTGGTATTGCACGAGATGTTATAACGCTCATTGAATAATCTATAAAGGAGTCTGATATTTCTCTTACGATATCGTTCTCTCGATGACTATCTCTTTCATGAAATGTTCCACTAAAATCGGTGTTTTCTTTTTCTTTATTTATATTTTCATTATTATCCATTATAAACCTCCTAAATATCCAAATTCTTTACGTAACGAGCGTTTTCTTCGATGAATTCTCTTCTTGGTTCTACTTCTTCGCCCATTAGTTTTTCAAACATAGCATCGGCTTTAACACAATCAGTTACGGTTATTTTACGAAGAACTCTTTTGTTAATATCCATTGTTGTTTCATTAAGTTCTTCAGCATCCATTTCTCCTAAACCTTTCATACGGGCAATTTCAGCTTTATTTCTTACATTTTCATCTAGAGAATTTAAATATGCTTCTTTTTCTGCTTCATCTAGGACATATTTTCTTGTTTTTCCATGCATAATTCTAAATAATGGTGGTTGAGCTGCAAATACATGTCCTGCTTCTACTATTGGTCTAAAGAAACGATAGAATAAAGTTAGTAATAATACTCTTATGTGTGATCCATCAACATCGGCATCGGTCATGATGATTATCTTATCATATCTTAGTTTTGATAAATCAAATTCTTCACCTATTCCTGTCCCAAATGCTGTAATAATGGTTCTTATTTCTTCATTTCCTAAGGCTTTATCTAATCTTGCTTTTTCAACATTTAATATTTTTCCTCTTAAAGGTAAGATTGCCTGTGTCATCGAATCTCTTCCTTTTTTAGCACTTCCACCTGCTGAATCCCCCTCGACGATAAATATTTCTGATACTTTTGGATCTTTACTTTTACAATCAGACAATTTTCCAAAGAAACTTGTCATAGCAAGGTCACTTTTTCTTGTTATTTCTCTTGCTTTTTTAGCGGCATTTCTAGCGCGACATGCTAACATAGATTTACTTAGTATCGTCTTGGCTTCTTCGGGATTTTCCATTAAAAATCTTTCAAATCCATCTGAGAATACCTTGTCAGCAAGCTTTCTAACCTCAGAATTACCTAATCTTCCTTTTGTTTGTCCTTCAAATTGAGGATTTGGATGTTTACAAGATATAATCATTGTTAATCCTTCTTTAACATCATCTCCTGTTAGGGCTTCATCTTTTTCTTTTAGGATACCGGATTTTCTTCCATAGGAGTTTATAACACGGGTTAAAGCTCTTCTTACTCCTTCTTCATGTGTTCCCCCATCATGGGTATTAATATTATTAACAAACGAATAAATATTATCATTGTATCCATCAGTATATTGCATAGCTACTTCAAAGAATACTCCCTCATCTTCTCCTTCTAAATGAATAATATCATTGTGTATTGGTGTTTTCCCTTGATTAATGAATCTTACATATTCACTAATTCCACCTTCATATAAGAATCTATCTCCTTGAGTATCTACATTATCACGATCATCTCTTAGTGTTAGAGCTAAACCTTTATTTAAAAAGGCTAATTCTCTTACTCTAACTTTTAATGTTTCATAGTCATATACGTCGGAATCAAAGATGGTAGCATCAGGTTTAAAGGTAACAGTAGTCCCTGTTCTATTAACATCACAAGTTCCAATTTCTTTAAGTGGTTCTTTAGTGTGTCCACCATTTTCAAAGCGGATAAAATAAACTTTACCATTTTTATAGACTGTTACTTCTACCCAACTAGATAAGGCATTAACAACTGATGCTCCAACACCGTGAAGTCCACCAGATACTTTATATCCTCCACCACCAAATTTTCCTCCAGCGTGAAGAACAGTATAAACCGTTTCTACTGTGGAAATACCTGTTTTTGGATGAATATCTACTGGTATTCCTCTTCCATCATCTTTAACAGTTATTGAATTATCTTTATTTATAATTATTTCAATATTTTTACAAAATCCTGCTAATGCTTCATCAATTGAATTGTCCACTATTTCCCATACTAAATGATGTAGTCCTTTAACATCGGTGGTTCCTATGTACATTCCTGGTCTTTTTCTTACAGCTTCAAGCCCTTCTAATACTTGAATCGCTGATGAATCATATGTTTCAGTTACTTTATTTTCTTCCATTTCTCATCTTTCCTTTCTTGGTTATTTTGTCTTTTTTTACGGTATAAACAGAAGCTTTTTCTACTATTTCTTTATTTATATCATTTATATCAGTGGTAGTTATAATGGTTTGGATATTTTCATCAAGATATTTAATTATCTTATTTCTTTTCTTGATATCCAATTCGCTAAAAATATCATCAAGTAATAATACTGGATATTCATTTAATTCTTCTTTAAATATATATATTTCAGCGATTTTAAGAGCGATAATGGCTAATCTTTGTTGTCCTTCTGAGGCAAAATTTTTCATATCAATATCTTTTAATATAAAAGAGAAATCATCTCTGTGAGGCCCTATTGTTGTAGCTCCTTGAAGAAGTTCAAAATTTAAGATTCTTTTAAATTTACTTTTCATTTTTTTTATTATTTCTTCTTCATTAAAGTTTTCAATACCAATAGTATTATTGTATTTTATTGTTAATCCTTCTAAATTTGATATTTTTTTAAAAATATTAGGTAATAATTTATTAATTTTATCAATAAAATCAAGGCGATATTCATATATTCTAACTGCTTTATTTATTATTTCGTTATTTAATATCTCTAAATATCTTTCATCTGTGAATCCATTTAAATTCATTCTTTTTAAGTATTCATTGCGCATCTTTAAAATACTATTATACTCGTTTAAATAACCAATATATTTGTTATTTATTTGACTTAGATCAATATTTAATAGATTTCTTCTTATTGATGGTGAACCACTTATTATATTTAAATCTTTTGGAGAAAACGAGATTACAGAAAAATCTTTTACATAATCACGATGTCTTCTTATTTCCTTCCCATTAATAAAAAGTTGTTTTTTATTCTTATAAATATCTACTTCTTTTGTTTTTATTAAATCACCTGATGTAATTTTTCCCTCTATTTTTAGATATTCCTCATTAAAATTAATCATTTCACTATCAAGATTATCTCGATTGGTTTTGGTTAAAGCTAAAACATAAATACTTTCCAAAATGTTGGTTTTCCCTACTCCATTTTCACCAATAAAAATATTAATTCCGGGATTTAACTCTAATTCAAGGGAATGATAATTTCTAAAATTTATTAATTTTAAGTACCTAATTTTCAAAATTCACCTCTAAAATTCCATTTCTGCTCTTTTTTTTTTAATATGTATACCCACACACTACTTATCAATTATACCATATATTGCCCTTTTTTTAAAGTATTTTGTGTCTAGTTTGCTGATTTTTTTAAAATAAAGAGTCTATTGGGGTACTAATAGACTCTTTATCCTATTTTTTTCTTTGATTAATTATTGCACTTAATCTATTTGCTCTTAATAATTGTAATTCAAACGAATTTATGGATATTTTTAAAATTAATTCCTTACCATTTTTAAAAAATACTTTTGTATATTTGTTATATTTCTCATATTTTTTTATTTGATTAACGGATATCCACACACAATTACTAGATTTTATAGAATCAGTGGGAAAAAAGATTAAATCATTACTTTCTTCAACAATTATAGGAACTTTATATAAACTTCCTAAAATATTTTTGGTACCTTTTATTCTTCCTTCACATGAACTTCCATAATAAGCACAACTATCTTCCATTACTTCATAACTTGATTTATTAACAAAATAATCATCTTCATTTTCAATGATTTTTGTAATTTCATTATTAATTGTTATGATAGCACATGTATCTTTGTTAATCTCATAAGAATCCATAACCACCTCCTTTCAAGTTGTGTATGATAACACATGTACTATGTCGAAATTTGTCGAATTATGTCGAACAATTAAAAAAAATGAAAAAAAAGAGCTTTTTTTCTCTTTTTTTAATATGTTCTTATTGGTAATACTAATTGAATTAGGTTTTCTTCGATATTATCTTGAATAATAATTGGGTTTATTTCTCCAACAAAAGTAATTGTTGCTTCTTCACCTTCAAATGTTTTTAATGCTTCCATCATATACTTAGAACTAAATGATATTTTTATATCTTCTTGATTATTCTTCTTGATATTCATTTTTTCTTCAATATGACCTATTTCTGCACTGCTTGAATGCATTACTAGAATATTATCTTGGGTTTCTAATGTTACAATATTTTTTTCTTTATCACTTGTTAAAATACTTACACGATCAATAACATTGTATAAATCATTAATATCAACAGTTATTTTTAAAATACTTTCTTTTGGTAATAAATTTGCTGTATTTGGATAACTTCCATTTATTAATCTACTTTGAAAAATCAAATTTTCTGTTTTAAATATTATCTTATTGCTAAAAATATGAAGTTCTATTTTGGAATCATCATCAATAATTCTTGTTAATTCTACTATATTTTTACTTGGTATAATTATATCAAAATTTTCTTTTGATGTTTTTTCTAAATAAAGTGTTTTTCTTGCTAAACGATAAGCATCGGTAGCATTACATTCTAATTCATTTCCTATAATTTTAAAATTAATTCCAGTTAATTGTGGACGAGATTCATCTGTACTTGTTGCAAATGATGTTTGATTAACAATTTTCTTTAAATCTTTATTATTAATTATAATAGGATTTTTATTTTCTTCTATTTTAACTGTAGGATAATCTCTTATATCAATACCATTTAAATTATATTCACTATTCTTTGTGGATATATTTATTTTATTTTCATCAAATACTTCTAGATTTATAGTTTCATCTGGTATTTTTTTAACTATATCTAGGATATATCTTCCTTGTATAACAATGCTTCCTTCTTCTTCAATTTGCATATCTTCATTTTTAGGAATAAAAGTTTGGATAGTTATATCGTTATCACTTGCTGTTAATGTTAATCCTTCTTCTTTTAAATCAAATTTTATTCCTGCTAAAGCAGGTACTAAATTTTTCGTTGATATTGCTTTACTAACTTTATTAAGTTTTTCGTTTAATAAATCTTTTTTTATAATTATTTTCATTTTCTTTCCTTCTTTCTTATATTTAATTTTAATAATAATATTGTTTATAAATGTGGATAAATCTTTGATTTTATTATATTGATTAAAAAATCAAATTTTTTATATGTGGAAAGTTAAATTTTTTTTAACTTTAATTCACATTTTATTCACTATGGTATATTTTGTTTTATTTCTTCCACTGTTTTTCTTATTTCTTCTTTATTATCAATTTCATATTTTATTTTTTCACATGAATGCATAACAGTTGAATGATCTTTTCCTCCAAATTCTAAGCCTATTCTTTCAAAAGACTCATTTAATATCGTTCTTGATAAGTACATTGCAATTTGTCTTGGAAAAGCAATTGAAGCAGAGCGCTTTTTACTTTTTAAGTCATCAACAGAGATTTGAAATTGATCAGCAACTACTTTTTGAATTTTTTGGATATTAGTTGCTTCACTTGTTCCTTTTGTTATAATGTTTTTTAAAGCATCAATAGCAATTGAAAGGTTTATCTCATTATATCCCATCATTAAAGAATAACTCATAAGTCGATTAATTGCTCCTTCAAGACTTCTTACATCTGTTGAAATATTGGCAGCAATATAGTCAATAACATCTTCTTTCATTTCTATACTTAGATTTAGAGCCGCTAATTTCTTGATAATGATGTTCTTTCTTAATGGTAATTCTGGAGGAAAAATATCTACCATAACACCCCAACAAAACCTTGTTTTAAGTCTTTCTTCAAGTTTATTTAGGTCATTCGGTGATCGGTCACTGGAAATAATGATTTGTTTTTTTTCATCGTGGAGAAAGTTAAAAGTATGAAAAAATTCATCTTGTGTTTTAGGTGTTGTTGTCATAAATTGAATATCATCAATTATTAATACATCTACAGAATGGTATTTGTTTTGAAAATAATCGGCATAATCATAGTTCGTTAGATTATTACCTTTTCGACTAATTCTTGTATAATCATCAATAAATTCTTTAGATGATACATATAAAACTCTTTGATTGGTATTTTCTTCGATATAATTACCAATTGCGTGCATTAGATGAGTTTTACCTAAACCGCTACTTCCATAAATAAATAATGGATTATAAGATTCACCTGGGGATTTTGCTACTGCTAAAGCTGTTGCCGTTGCTAATCTATTACTATCTCCCACAATAAAATTATCAAAAGTATACTTTTTATTCAAATTTGATGAATGTTGATAAGTATTTTTATTAAGCGTTGTTTCATTTGGGTTAATAAAAGATATTTGTTCTTGTTCTATTTGGATATCCTTTTCTAAAACTAATTCAAAGTCACATATATTATTGGTAACTTTAGCAAGTGCAGATTTTATAAAATCACTATATGTTTCTTCTATATGTTTTTGATGAATTTTTTGAGGAACAATGATTGTAGCCATATTATTTTCAATTTTATATAGTTTTATAGGTTTAAACCAAGTTACATATACCATTTCATTAACTTTAGGTCTTATTTCATCTAGTACTTTATTCCACAATATTTCATTATTCAATTATCCTCACCTCCCTTTAAGAATTTTGTTAATTTTATTTTAAACGATTTTGTTAAAAAAATAAAGATGAAAATGTCCAATATTTTTTTTCCACATGATATCCACAAAGTTATTAACATTAAAGGTATTGTAATATATAGTGATTATAAGTTATCCACATTTATAAAAAAATATTATCCACAATGTCAATAAAGTTATCCACAGGTATGTGAATAGTGGTGAATTATATAATTTTATCAACAATTTATGTGGAAAAATTTTATTGTATAAAAATTGTTTATGTGATATATTATGTAGTGTATATAATAGGAGAGGGTTAGATATGATTTTAAATATATTATTGTTAATTGTTGGTTTTATTGTTTTAATTAAGGGAGCTGATTTATTTATAGATGGAGCTAGTGGTGTTGCTGCAAATTTTAAAGTTCCTAAAGTTTTGATTGGTCTTACTATTGTTGCTTTTGGGACATCTTTACCTGAATTTGCTGTTAGTGTTAAATCTATTATTTCTTTTAACCACGATATTGTGTTAGGTAATGTTATAGGTAGTAATATTTTAAATATTTTGTTAATTTTAGGGGTTAGTTCTCTTTTTAAAGATATTTTAATAAAAAGCAATACTTTAAAAAAAGAAATTCCAATGATGATGTTATTAATGGTTTTATTATTTGTTTTATTAATGGATAATATGTTTGATCAGAATTTGGTTAATAGTTTATCAAGAAGTGATGGTATTATTATTTTAATTTTCTTTTCTATATTTATATATTATTTGATATCTATTTCATTAAATAAGGGGTTAAATGAAGAAATAATGGATGAAATTTCATTGCCTAAGGCAATACTTTATACTGCTTTGGGAGTTGTTATGATTTTTGTTGGCAGTAATTTGGCTGTAGAAAATTCTGCTAATTTAGCAAAAGTATTAGGAGTAAGTGAAAAAATGATTGGTCTTACTATTGTAGCGCTCGGAACTTCCCTTCCTGAACTTGTGACAGGTGTTACAGCAGCACGTAAAGGTGAAAGTGATCTAGCAATTGGAAATGTTGTAGGAAGTAATATTTTTAATATAGGAATGGTATTAGGATTTCCAATTAGTGTATTTGGTGGTATTGATAAAGTTAATTTTAATTATGTTGATTTATTGGTAATGATATTTAGTGGCATTTTACTTTGGATTTTTTCTTTCACAAAAAGAAAAATTACTAAAAAAGAAGGTATTATGTTTATCATTGTATTTTTGATATATTACTCTTATATTTTGATAAATCAATAAAAAAGGTATAAAAACATTTGACAAATTAGTAGATTATTTATTATAATAGGGTAGATTTTTAATTTTGGAGGTGGAAGGTTGAAAATAAAAACTTAAATTAATACACGCAAAAGGAGTTCAAATAATCAAAAATTTTTTTGAACTCGTAAAAGTCAATGAAG
>CACZTI010000097.1 GCA_902783985.1 uncultured Erysipelotrichaceae bacterium
TGAACTTCCTGAATAATTCATTTTTATTACATCAGTTGAGGTTAATGTTCCAAAATTATGTGTTAAATTCATTGCTCCACCTCCGCCGTTACTTCCTCCATTAACACTTGTGCCATTTTTATAGAAAGTAAAGCCTCCTCCACAACTAGAGCCACTTGTTCCAGTTTGAACTAATTTATAATTATCTCCTGCTGGAACTGTAAAACTAATTTCCTTTGCAGTATTATCTGTTATTGTTATATCCCAACTATTATCGGTAGAATTAAAGGTAAAATTATTTGTTGCACCACTTGGTATTGTGTATTGACTTTCAGTTAATGGTATTTCTTCATATATAGCATTTGACTCTCCATTATAAATTAATTTAACTCCACCTGTATCAGTTGTTCTTACTGCTTTCCAACATTTATTATTGAAAACAACATTGTTATCTTCTACTGCTCCTCTATAATAAACTATTGGATAAGGATCATTTTGTGTACCAGCTCTCATGTATACACCTTTTGTTCCATCTTGATCTGATGTTTTACTAAAATCTACTCCGTTTTCAGTATCTATTCCAATACTTTCTTTTCTCATTATTTCTTCAAGAGAACCATTTACCCATATTCCTTCATTGGCTTCCACTTTTATTTGAAATGATACTCCACTTGTTGACAATGCATTCCATTCTGTTGTTGTTAATACTGTCTTTCCTCTTGCCATTGAATTTGGTGTTCCCATATTATCTGATTCTGTTCCATCGTAGGTATCACTTACTAATATATTACTATCATCTAAATATGCTTTAATTGTTAATTTACCATTTGATATTCCCTCGGCAGTTCCTCTTGTTGTATTAGGTTTAATATAACCAACAAGTAACATTTGATCTCCTACCAAAGTATCCCCTACTAATTTTTTATAAATTGTAGCATTTTTATCTTCTCTTGCAGTAAAATAATTATTGCTAGATGTTCCTAAATTAGTAATCTCTACATCTAAACTAATTGGAACTACTTTTCCTGATGATGTTGTAATATTAGTGTTTGTACTTGATACTAAGTATTCAACACCATCTACATAGTCAGTATCACCTTCAATATTTATTTCAACTGTACCAAATCCTGTTTCATTCGTAATATGACCATTGGCATCTTTTGTTACAGTTATTGGAAAAGCATTTGTTAAATTAATTCTTCCATCTTGAGTATGATTAAAATAAATTCTTCCTACTCTAACTGTATTTGCACTACCTGTTCTTGTGTAATTAAAGAATGCATATGTTGTGCCTCCTACAAAAATCATTAAAGTAAATACTGCTATTACCATAATCATTTGTTTTGGACTTTTAATTAAATATTTTTCTATTTTTCTTTCTCTCATATATCTTTCTCCTACTATCTAAATATATCAAAAAAAGTAGTATTTTTCAACTACTTTGTAAAATAAAAAAGAAAAACATTATAAAGTCTTTCTTTTTACTTTTCCTTTAGTTTTAGGAATAACAATTAAAGCATCAGGATTATAAATACATTCTTTATTAAATATTATTTTTTCAATATTACTATAATCAAAATCTTCTATATGAATTTTACTTAATACATATTGAAGTGCTTTATCATTTCCACGAGCACCAATATCCATAGATAAACTAATTTTAGCTAATTCTTCATAAAAATCATCAGTATATTCTACCTTAACTCCTAAAGTATTTAATTTAAATGCTTCTATTTTTAAAGGACTAGATTTTGAATATAACATAATGTTTTTTAAAGATTCTTGATTATTTTTTGATAAATTAACAATTACCGGAAATCTTGCCATAAATTGTTTTATCATTCCAAATTCAACATAATCTTTATCAATAATATTTTTATCAATTTCTTTTTTTACTCCACCTGTTGTAAATCCAATAGTACCAACACTTTCCTTTTTTACTCTTTGATCTCTAATTTTTTCAATTCCTTCGAAGGCACCTGAAATAATTACTGTAAGACGTGATGTATCAAACATTATTTCTTCTGGATATGGTGATGAACCAACATTAATAGGAATAACAGTTCCTTCCACAATTTTTAATAAACTATTTAATACAGCTCCTCTTGTAACATCACTATTACTTCCCATTCCAGCTTTTTTATCAATTTCATCTATTACTAAAATACCTTTTTCTGCTTCTTCCAAATTAGAATCAGCTGCAAAATAAAGATCTTTTAACATATCAGTTACATCATTTCCTACATATCCTGCTTCAGTATAACTTGTGGCATCAGCTACAAACATTGGAATATTTAATAATTTAGCAATTGTACTAATGATAAATGTTTTACCACCACCACTTTCACCACGAAGTAAAATATTTTTTATATATTCTTTAGGATTATCTAAACCATCCATATTAGCCATTCTTCTATTTTGTAAAATATTATAAAGTATTTCTTTAACTTGTTTATCTTGACCAACAACACTTTCTAAAACTTTACTATAAACATTCTTAAGCGAAAGTTCCTCTTTAGGATTATCATCATTTTCTATTTCTTTTTCTAAATTATCTTCTCCTAATTCTTCAATAACCTTTTTTACAAGAGAAAGCGTTATCGATGGAGACTTATGATTAGCAGAAATTAAATAATCCATAATATTCTCTAAAACAGATTCAATAACTTTAATACTATATCCTAAATTATGATAATAATTAACAAGATAAGCTATAGCATCAGGATCATACTTTAATTTTTTATTTTTAGCTTCAAAATATTTAGCATATTCCATTATAGGTCCATTTTCACTCATAAGATAATATATCTTTTGATATATACTCATTTCATTTCCCATAATAAATACTTGAGCTCCACTTAAATTCATTAAATTAATAATATCATCTTTATCAATTTTCATTTGTTCCATTACATCAAGAGTAATAACAAAAGTTAAAGTACGAAAATCAATTTTTCTTCCATTCTTTTCAATAATACCCTTTCTATTTAAAAAATTAACTAAAGATAAATATAATTCAATAATATTTTCTGAAAAAGATGCATTACTAAAGAAATCTTTAATTACATCATCAACATTTTCTTTAATTTTTATAAAAACAATCCCTTTACTTGCTTCTTCATCACTAGTAGTTTTAAGTAATAATGCATCCATAATATTATTAACATTTTCACTATCTTTTAAACTAATATTAATATTAGCACAAGGAATTTTAATTAATGATGCCATATCATCTAAAATACTTTCTTTATTACAACCATATGTTCCAATATATAAAATACTTTTAATTAATTTTCTTTTGATTTTTTCATTAATATCTAAATCTTTAATACCTTGATTTTCATATATTTTTTTTAATAGATTAATAATCGTCTGTTTTTGAAATGGATATTTACTTGATAATATATCAACAATATCTTTTATTTCCTTATTATCCATATTTTGATATTCTTCTTCCATCTCTAAATAATCATTTATTTCACTTTCTAAATCATCAGGAACAAGAAAAATTTCATTACCATTATTTCCTAATATTCTTCCAACAAGTTCTTTTAAATCATTTTTATCATCTATTTCGTAATAAAATAAATTTTTATCACTATTTAACACATTATTAAAATCATCATATTCATCACTTACTAAAAAATCATCTTTAAAATCTAATATTTTATAAAAATCATTTTCTAAATAATTAACTTTTTTTAATAAAATTTTACCCATACTAACTCCCTTTAACATTATTTTATCTTATATAAAGTTTTTTTTAAATATATTTGTCATAATTTAACAAAAAAAAGAAATTATTCCGTAATTTCTAACTAATATGAAACATACGATATAATTTCAAATATTCATCTTCACTTTTTTTATATATTGCTATCGGAATATTATCTTTAGTAAATAGAATTTCATCACATTGATAAAGATTATCTATTTTATTTCCATTAATAATCTTTTTATATAAAATATCATTATCAATTTCTATTTTAGGAATATCTAAAGCATCTATTATAGGGATAATTTTAATATTATCTATATCTTCTGCATCATCTAAATGAAAATTTCCAATTCTTGTTCTTTTTAATTCTTCCATCGTCATTGGGATATTTATCTTTTCCCCAATATCATTAATTAAACTTCTTATATAAGTACCACTACTTACAGTTACAAAAAAGGAGAAAGAATCATTATTAAACTCTAAAAGTTCTATTTTTTTTATTTCAACATGATGTTCTGGTATATCAACTTTAATATTATTTCTTGCATATTCATACAATTTTTTACCATTTACTTTGATAGCAGAATAAAGAGGTACTTTTTGAAGATAACCTGGTACAAAAGAATTTAATGTTTTGATTAACTCATCCTTTGTTAAATGAAAATCATCACACTTTTCTAAAACTTTACCAGTAATATCATAGGTATCTGTTTTAATACCTACTTTAACTTTCGCAATATAATCTTTATCATGCCCCATTAATTCTTCCTGTAACTTACAACCCTCATTAACACATAATATTAATAATCCCGTTGCTAAGGGATCAAGGGTTCCAGTATGACCAATTTTCTTGGTATTTAAAATCTTTGATACTTGATTACAAACATCTCTACTAGTCACATTTTTTTCTTTATCAATTAATATTATTCCATCCATAAATAACCTCAAAAAAATCAATATTTTAAAAATATTGATTAAAACAATCTATCCAACTTGTTGGAGAATTTTCAGTACCATAGCCAGATACACCAGCATTTCCAAGAGCTCTAAAAATTATTCTTGCAAGAATAGGAACTAAAAATATAACTATAGCATAAACTAATCTTTTTAAAATCTTATTTCCAACATCTTTTCTTGTTTTTTCATCAGCTGATGTAAAAGCTTTAAATAAATCTAAAACACTGAACAAAATTAAGACAATTGGTACAGCCCATTGAATTAATTTAAATAAAAATCCTACTATTTTTAAAATAAAAGCAAAATTGCTACATGAAACTAAAATCATTTAACACTCTCCCAACAACTGCTATAATTTGTATTTCCACCACCAATATCAACAAGTCTTAAAACAAATCTTACAAGTAATGGTGTAAAAAACACAAGTATTGCTGCCCCTAATCTTCGTAGAATTTTAGCTTGACCATCTTTACTTTCAGGATTAATAACATTTTTAAAAATATCAAATGTTGTTAAGAAAACCAAACCAATTGGTACAACAATTCTTATTATTTTTAATAACCCTTTTATCAAACTAAATACATCACGAACGCCTTCTTGAGCGCACCAATCAAATAAAATATTCATAATATCACCCACTTAAAAGTATTTTATAACAAAAAGTAAAAATAGTAAATATAATTCATAAATTATAATCTAATTACCTTTAAAATATTATATATTAATAGTTTTGAACAACTCTTGTTTCTATTTCTCTAGTTACTGATGATGCAGGTTTAACTGTTGACCAATTACTCCATGTCTCACCCTTAGCAAAATAACATCCTATAATATCTCTTTTTTGATTACCAGCATCGTCATAATAATATGTTCCATACATATAGTCATCACTTGCACAATCACGATAACGATATTCAACTCCTTTAATCTTATATGATGTTTGTGATTCCATTTGTCTTGTTATTTTAGACTCTGGTTTAACATCAACCCAATTAGTCCATGTCTCACCCTTAGCAAAATAACACCCTATAATATCTCTTTTTTGAGTACCATTTTCATAATAATAGTCAGAATACATATAGTCATCACTTGCACAATCACGATAGCGATACATTGTTTTTGAAGCAACATCAACACTACAAGTTCCTACACCACCCTTAGTATCTTGAAAATATCCTAAATAAACTCCCGCATGATCTACATTTATTGTATTTTCATTTTTCCAGTCTCCACTATCATATTTATATTTTAATCCATAATTATTTGTTACATTAATACTTAATACTAAATTAGGAGTATAATCTGTTGTATTACCAGTTATCTCACATGATTCATCTGATACAAAATCAGTATCTTTTCTTTGAGTATTTAAATCTTTTACAATACTATCTTTTAATCCTTTATTAACCGTATATCTAGTTTTTGTTATTCCAAGTAACATATAAAGAATTGCAATTATAAGAAAAATTATAGAATATAAAATAACAGAAATAGCAAAACCTTTTTTATTCATACCATCACCTATATTATTATTCTACAATAAATTAAATATTTTTTCAATTACATATAATAAAATAATAAATAATTATGTCAAATAATTTGTAAGTATTAAAAAAATATGTTATCATTAGTAAGAGGTGAAATAATGAAAAAAATATATTTAATAATAATTATGTTATTTACCATAATGTTAACTGCATGTTCAAATGGTAAAATATCAAATATCAATTATAATGAATTAAAGGAAAAAGTAAATAATAAGGAAACATTTGTTTTATATCTAGCAACTAAAGATAATACTTTAGAAGATACATTAAATAAAGTTTTAGAAACCCATGATTTCCAAGCTTATAAACTTAATCTTGATAAATTATCAGATGATGAAAAAACTGATTTAAAACTAAAATACAACTATGAAGATCCATCACTTATCTTTATTATAGAAGGAAATGATCCAACTATTCTTTCTCATATTACGGATAGCAATATAAGAAGTAAGGATTTAATAGCAAGACTAAAAGATATGAATTATATTAAAGAAGAATAATCTTCTTTTTTTTATTTTCTTTAATATAATATAGTATGAAAGAAAAATTTATCAAAAGCAGTATTATTTTAATTATCGGTGGTGCCTTAACCAAACTTTTAGGAATAGTTATTCGAATGGTTACTTCAAGAGTTACTGATATAACAAGTATTTCTTTATATATGTTAGTACTACCAACTTTTTCTCTTATGATGGCCATTAGTCAATTAGGTTTCTCTAAAGGAATAAGTAAACTTGTTAGTTTAAGAAAATACCAAAGTAAAAAAATATTATTTTCTATTTTACCATTATCACTATTAATTAATATTACATTAACTCTTTTTCTTATTATCTCATGTAAATTTATTGCTAATAATCTTTTACATAATCCTTCAGCCTATCTTCCCATTCTAGCTATTAGTATGGTTCTTCCTTTCGATTCCCTATCAAGTATTTTAAGAGGTTTCTTCTTTGGAAAAGAAAAAATGTTTCCCCATGTTATAAGTCATTTAATGGAACAAGTTGTTAGATTAATTTTAATTATCATAATTGTTCCTCTTTTTAATAATAAAGAACCTAAAATTATTGCCACTATTCTTGTATTAGTAAATGTTTTTAGTGAAATATCATCCAGTTTAGTATTAATATTCTTTTTACCAAAAAAATTTACTATTAAAAAAATTGATTTAAAACCAGATTTCTCATATTTAAAAGATGTCTTAGATATCTCAATCCCTACTACTGCAACGAGAATAATTGGTAACATTGGTTATTTTCTAGAACCAATAATTCTTACTTATACATTATTAAAAGTAGGCTACAATACTGAATTTATAACCACTGAATATGGTGTCATTACTGCCTTTGTTATGCCTATTCTTTTACTTCCAAGTTTTTTTACATCAGCGATTAGTAATGCAATGTTTCCCATTATTTCAAGAGAATATGCCAAAAAAAACATTAAATATATTGCCAACAAACTAAATCAATCAATTATTTTTTCCCTAATAATTGGAATATTTACTATTATATTAATTAATATTTTTCCATCTTTTTTATTGAATTTTTTTTATAAAACTAATTTAGGTGTCAATTATTTAAGATTTTTAAGTCCCATTTTCATTTTATATTCATTAGAAGCACCATTATCGAGTTTTATGGAGGCTACAAATCACGCTAAAGATGTCATGATTGATAATTTAGTAGGTATTATTATTAAAACCATTTTCTTATTTATATTATCATTTTTACAAATTGGTTTATATAGTTTATTAATATCAATGATGATAAATATCCTAATTGTAACCATAAGACATATTAAATGGATAAAAAAAATAATTAAAGTTTAACTAAAACGGGAAGAATTCCCCAACTTCTATTAAATAAGTTGGGGATGAATTCAGCATATTTTTATTAAATTATAAAAAATATACCATTATATTGCAAAATATATTGTAA
>CACZTI010000098.1 GCA_902783985.1 uncultured Erysipelotrichaceae bacterium
TACAGAAACAGTAGAAGATGAAGGAACAGAAAATGAATATAGATATTCAGAATGTGGACCATGGGATAATTCCGGCTCTGTTTCTGCTTACGCTTCTACTGATGGCGACGTCGATGCTGGCGTTGGTGATAATGACGACTGTAACGTGTACCCGGATGGCGGCTTTGCATGCTTCGAGTCTGGAGCCGTTGAGCCAGACCCTTCTGGGCCTGGTGGCGGTGGCGTTGGTAGGTAGTAGTGCGCCAGCGTTTCCATCTTGAAATCTTGAATCAAGCATTTTTGTAAAAAAATGCGCATGAGGAAAAAATTCGTAAGAATTTTTGTCCGAATAAAGTGCCGAACGCAAGTGTAGGCACAGGTGGAAAAAAAGAGTAAAAAAATTAAAGTATGTTTATATATGAGAAAATCCAATAACGCACTGATTACTGAAAAAAGTAATCAGTGCGAGGATATAGGGGTATTCTAATTTATGCGGCTATTTTTTTTGTTGCCTTTTCGTTCCGGCTCTGTTTCTGCGAACGCTAATACTAATGGCAACGTCAATGCTGGCGTTGGTATTGGCGCATACTGCAGCGTGCATTCGGATGGCTACTTCAGGTGCTATGAGTCCTTTGGTGAGGGTGATCAGTAGTAGTCCCGCCAGCTGATCCAATCTCACAATCTTGATATAACTTATACAATAAAACAAAAAACTATTTCTTAAAATAGTTTTTTTCAATATATGAGAATATCGAATATAAAAATACAGATAATAATCCTAAAATAATAATTGCAGTAATAATTAGATTAATATTAAAAATACTAGAAGCATACATAATAAGATAACCTAATCCTTTTTTAGAAACCAATAGTTCTCCCATAACAACACCAATAAAATTCATACTTAAATTAATTTTTAAAGCACTTATTATATTTGAGGTATTACTTTTAATTATAACTTTTTGAAAAATATCTTTTTTTGTGGCTCCTAAACTTTTTAATAATATAATATAATTTTTATTAGTACTAATAAATGATTCATAAAGATTTATTATTGTAATGAAAACGGATATTAATAAACTCATAATAATTATGGAATTCATATTAGCTCCTGCCCAAATAATTATTAATGGTCCTAATGCAACTTTAGGAAGAGAATTTATAACCGTTAAAAAAGGTGCAAAAACTTTTGATAAAAATTTATTCCACCATAACATAGTGGATACAATAAATGCAATACTAGAAGCAATAATAAAACTTAATAATACTTCATATAAAGTAATTAAAATATGAGAAAATAAAATATTTTGCTTAAATAAACTAATAATTGTTTCAATAATTAATTTAGGACTACTATATAAAAAAGTATTAATAATATTTTTATTTGCTAATATTTGCCATGTTATAAATAAACCTATAATAACTAATATTTGTGTTAAATGAACCTTAATTTTATATATTTTTTCTTTTTTTAAATAATCATTATGTTCTTTACTAAATGTGGACATCTAAATCCCTCCATATTAAATCATAATAGTAATAAAATTTTGGATCTTTGCGATTATCAATTGGATTAGTTTTATTTTCTAATTTAATATCATAGATATTTTTAACAGTACATGGTCTTTTAGATAGAACAATAACACGATCTGCTAAAGAAATCGCTTCGGCTATATCATGAGTTATTAAAATAGCGGTTTTTCCTTCTTGTTTAATAATATTATATAAATCATTTGAAAGAGCTAGTCTTGTTTGATAATCTAAAGCACTATAAGGTTCATCTAAAAGTAATAGGTTAGGATTAAATGATAACGTTCTAATCAATGC
This sequence comes from uncultured Erysipelotrichaceae bacterium, assembly GCA_902783985.1. Classification (GTDB taxonomy): domain Bacteria; phylum Bacillota_I; class Bacilli_A; order RF39; family UBA660; genus RUG12783. Next base: position 1,807 of record CACZTI010000098.1, read on the forward strand.
AACACGTTGACGCATCCCTCCAGATAGATTATTTGGATACATTGAAATAAAATCTTGTAATCCATATTTTTTAAATAAGTTCATAACATTCTTTATATTTTCCTCAGTTTTTTGTTTTTTTATTTCCATAGGAAGTAAAGCATTTTCTTTAACTGTTAACCAAGGAAAAAGAGAATCACTTTGTAGCATATAACCAATACTAAGTTCTTTATTTTTTATTATTTTACCGCTTGATGGTTTATCTTGGTTAGATAGTATAGATAATAATGTTGATTTACCACAACCAGATGGTCCAACAATTGCTAAAATTTCATTTTCATATACCGAAAAATTAAGATTATCTATCGCTTCAATTTCATTTTTTTTATTATGATAATTTTTTTTTAGATTATTGATTTCTAGTAATATCTTTTTCATTCATAATCTCCTCTTAAGTATTTTATGAAAAAACAAATTGTAAATAAGGGTAATTTAACTAAAATATAAAGAATTATCAAAATTAATACATATTGATGAAAGTTAATTTATTTAGTATAATTACAATGTTAGTTAATGTTAAATTGGTTATATAACCAAAGGAGTAGTGATATAATGATTGCTTTTTTTATTGGAAGTTTTAACCCTCCAACAAAAGCTCATCTTGAAATATGTTTAAAATTAAAAAATGAATTTCAAAAAATAATATTAGTTCCCGTTAATAGTCGAAATAAAGAATTAATAAGCTTTAAGCATCGTTATCAAATGTTATCTATTTATGAAAGACAATATGATTTTCTAAAAATAGATTGTATTATGAATAATTATTCTTATTTTGATTATCGATTATTAGATATCTTAAAAGACAAATATCATGACAATAATATAATTATTGGTAGTGATTTATTAAAAAAAATAAAAGATTTTGATAATTATGAATATCTTTTAGATAACTATGTTTTCCATATTGTTACAAGAGATAATGATGATGTCTTAAAAATAGTTAATGAATATTATTGTAAATATCAACATCATATTAAAATTTATTCTATGGTATCAGTTGTTTCGTCAACCAAAGCTAGAAATTTTATTAAAAATAATCAAAATCTTGAAAATATCTTAGATCAAGAAATTATTTCTTATATTAGAAATAATCATTTATACTTCTAAGATTTTTTTTTATACATATATTTTATTGAAAGTGAGGCCATAATGAATAAAATTATTCCATTTAATAAAGATATTGTTTTTGAAAATAACATTGGTGAAATTACAAGTATTGCCCTTGATGATAATTTATCTTTTAGTGATAAATATAATATCAAAGGAGAATTAGTTGTTCGAGGATGTCATAAATATAATGATATTGAAGAAGATTTTTCATGGAATATACCAGTATTAATATCAGTAGATGATAAGTATGAAACTGAAAACGCAACAATTGGTGTTGATGATTTTTACTATGAAATAATAAATGATAATATTCTAAAAGTAAAAATAGATTTAATATTAGATGATTTATATTATAAAGAAGATCGAAAAGATGAAAATATTGATTTAGAAATGAATGATAAAGATAATCTAAATGTTACATTAGATACAGAAAAGATTGATATTACTTTGGATAAAGAAAAAGAAAATAATTTATCAATTAATATTAATGATGAAAATAAATTTACTGATTTATTTAAAGAAAATGATGAAAAAAATTATTCTGTATATCGTGTTTATACAGTAATGGAAAATGATACCATCGGAAGCATTCTAGATAAATATCATATTACCAAAGAAGAATTGGAATTATACAATGATTTAACAAATTTAGAGATAGGTAGTAAGTTAATTATACCAAGTTGTAATGAATAATGATTTATTAAAAATAATAAAAAAACATCATCTTCATCCCATTGGTTATCAAAAAATAGGGAAAGTATATTTAATAAAAGAAAAAGATAAAAGATATATCTTAAAATTATCTACTAGTAATTATGATATATATAAATATTTAATATCAAGGGATTTTCATAATTTTCCTGATAATTATAATACAATAGGTGATAACTATGATTTATCAGAATATATTCCTAATATTAAATTAGATAATATCCAAAAGTTAAATGATTTATTAACCACATTATCAATATTACATAAAAAAACATCTTATAAAAGAGAAATAAGTTTAGATGATATCAAAAAAATATATGAAGATACACTAAATAAAATAAATGAAAAATTAAATTATTATACAAAAATAAATGATTTGTGTGATAAAAAAGATTTTCTAAGTCCATCTGATTATTTGTTATTAATAAATATTTCTCTTATTTATTATTCATTAGAATATAGCAAAAACAATTTAAATAAATGGTATGATAATATAAAAAATAATAAAAGTATTAGAGTATCACTAATACATAATAATATATCCCTTGATCATTTTATTGTTAATCAAGATAAATATTTAATCAACTGGGATAAATCAATGTTTGATATACCAATATTTGATATATTAAATTATTATAAATTATATTATAAAGATATATCATTAAATGATCTATTTATGATTTATGAAAAGTATAATAAGTTAGATGTAAATGAAAAAGAATTATTATTAATTTTATTAATGATAGGAAATGATTTGCATTTTAGTAATAATGAACTATTAAATACCAAAATGTTAAATGATGAAATAATCTTTTTACAAAATATTTATGATTATAATAAAGATTTAATAAAAAAACAATGAGAAAAATAAGATTTTTCTTATTTTTTGTATAAATAAATAATAAAATAACATAATATTTTTGAGATAATAATAATATTAAATGGTGGTGTTATGCTTTCCATAATGCTTTTTCTAATTGGATTTGGAATGTCTATTATCGGCTTTATGTATATTATTCTATATCTTAATTATTTAAGTGTTGGTTATTCTTTTTTTGAATATATAAAATTAATATTTACAAGATTAGAGTGCTTGTTATCACTTGTTGGTCTTGTAATTATATATAATGTTATTATAAAAGAAAGGTGAAATAATGACAAATATTTATGATTTAATATTAAATTTTCAAGAAAATTATTATGAATTTTATGAATGGAATAATAATGATGAAATGATCCATATAAAAAAAATATCTTTAATGAAAATAACTTCTCAAGATTATAATAATATTTTAAATAAAAAAGTAAAATTTGATGATAATTTTTTATTTAATATTTTTAATAAATGTGAATATTATGATAATAAAAAAATTCAGAATATTGCCTACGCTATTCTATTAACAGATTCATATCGAGTAATGGCAATAATTCTTGATATGGATGGCTATGTTTTAAAATATAGTAGTCTATCTCTAGAAGATGAAGAAGATATAATTGATATTAGTGATCGACTAGGATGTCTTAAGATAAATTATCAAATATTAGAAAGTAAAAATAATGAATTTGATAAAACTAGAGAAGAAATAGAAATTATTAATTTTATTAAAAATGATTTACTAGAATCCTATAATAATAAAAAATATGATAAATTAAAGTATTTATATTATGAATATTTTAGTAGAGAAACCAATGATATTAAAAAAATAAAGACTGATTTAGAAAAGGAATTAGAGAAACCAATAGATGAAAAACACTATAATTTATATCAATTAATAAAGATATCAAAGCAAGCAAAGAGGGTGTAAAATTTGACAAAAAGAGACTTTTGTAGTATAATATGCAAATATAAATGTGAGGTGGATTAAATGTTTTATGATATAGATACGGCAAGAAGTGATTGTGAAGTAGACCCGTCCCTCTTGTTTTATGCCATAAAAGATAATTATCGAGATGTTTATGAATATGTTATTGATAAAGGAATAGATTTAAATATTACTGATGAATTTGGCGATAACATATTAATGAAATTATTAAAAAATAAGGATTATGATTTAGTTAATAAGTATATATTAAATGAAGATTTGATGATTAATCATCAAAATAATGATGGTGATACTATTGTTCATATATTAGTTACCCATAATTATATTGATATTAAAGATATTTTAGAGAATGTTTTAAAAAGAGAAGATTTTCTTCCTAATATTAAAAATAATGTTGGAGAAACTATTCTTGATAAATCATTAAAGAATCGTTATTTATATACAACTATTCAAATTCTTAAAGATAAAAGATTTAATAGTATTACTTTAAAATCATTTAAGGATTTATATGATGTTTATATTAAAAGTAATGAATATGGAATGTATTCTAAATTAAATAATTTCACATTAATTGTGGATAATTTAAAGAAAAAAGATTTATTACCTAGAATGAAAAAATTAATATTTTTATTAAAAAAAGATGAAAAAACAATCAAAAATGATTTTTTAAGTTCTAAAACGGGATATCTTGATAATATTATTAATAATATGATAAAGGAAACAATTTAGTTTCCTTTTTGTGTATAAAAAGTTAAAAAAATCTCATAATATATTTGGAGGAATTATGAAAAAAATTTTTTTAGCAGTAATAGTTTCATTATTTATGCTAACAGGTTGTAATAATCTTATGAATACACCAACAAAGAAGGTTGAATTATTACTTGGAAAATATCAAAAATTAGATAATGAAGTGTTAACTCAACTTGGAGATTCGTTACTTTCAGATACCGTTTTAACAAAGGAAGAAAAAGAAAAATACAAAGATTTATTAGAAAGACAATATAAAAATTTAACTTATACTGTTAAAAATGAAGCAATTGATGGAAAAACGGCTATGGTTGAAGTAGAGATTGAGGTATATGATTATAATAAAGCTATTACAAGTAGTGAAGAATATTTACTAAATAATCAAAATGAATTTCAAGATGAAACAGGGAGTGTTAATACGGTAAAATATAATGATTATAAGTTAAATGAAATTGAAAAGATGAAGGATCGTATTACTTATACAATTAATTTTACCTTATCTAAAATTGATGAAGAATGGATGGTTGATGATTTAACTGATACTGAAAGACAAAAAATACATGGTTTATATGCATATTAACCATGTATTTTTATTTTATTGTTGATTTTTTTAAATTTTTATGATAATATACTATTTGTTCGCAGATGGTAGAATTGGTGAAGGGGTTAACACACCAGATTGTGGCTCTGGCATGCAAGGGTTCGAATCCCTTATTCTACCCCAGAATAAAAAAAAACCTTTATATTTAAAGGTTTATTTTTTTATATTTTTTTACCATCAATATATATTTTTTTAGTATTACTTCTTCCAATAATATAATCAGCACTGACATTTAATTTTTTACAAAATTCATATAAGAAAGCAGTGATGATTAAAGTATGACCTGTTTCATAAGTAGAAATTGTTGATTGTGTTGTATTAAGCATTTCAGCAATAAAGTCTTGACTTATATTATTTTCTTTTCTAATTTTTCTTAGTCTTTCACCAACAAGTTTTTTATCTATTTGGTACTTTTTCTTAACAACAATATTAAAATCAGTTAAACCTAAAACGTAATCCATACTACAAGAAAAGGTATTACAAAAATTATTTAATCGTGTAGTAGATATTATTCTTTTCCCAGATTCATAATAGTTATAAGTTGTTTTACCAACCTTTAATATAGCTGCAGCTTTTCTTCCACTTAAATCCCTTTTTTCTCTTATTTCTTTAAATCTAAAAATCATAATTACCCATCCAAATCAATTGTCTCATTAAAAAGTGAAATTATATATTTATGTCCACAATATACGATGAATATTGTTTTTATTAAAAAAGCAAATTGACATTTATTATAAAAATTGTTATTATTTTTGTAAGGTGAAAATATGAAAAATAAATATTATCTTATGGATGTTAGTGATGTACTAAATGAATTTAAGACAAATATTAATGAAGGGTTAAGTAATGAGGAAGTTTTAAAAAGACAAAATAAATATGGATATAATGTTCTTCCCAAAAAAGAAGGCAAGAGTATTTTTAAAATATTTTATGAAGGTATTTTAGATCCAATTATTATTCTATTATTATTTACTATTATTTTATCATTTATAATAGGTGAATATGTCGATGGGATAGTTATCTTTTTTATTGTAATATTAGATTTAATATTGGGAACAATTAGTGAATATCAAGCAAATAAAAATGCTTTAGGGTTAATGAATTTGATTCATTATGATACCATGACCATTAGAAATAGAATAAAAAAAAGAGTAGATTCTACTAATTTGATACCTGGAGATATAGTCTTTTTAGAGTCAGGAGATAAAATAACTTGTGATATGAGAGTTATATCTAGTGAAAATTTAGAAGTTGATGAATCAATCTTAACTGGAGAAAGTGTTAGTGTTTTTAAAAAAAGTGATAAATTATTAGAAGATGTATCAATTAGTGAAAGAAACAATATGTTATATGCAGGTACTACTATTACCAAAGGAAGAGGAGTATGTGTTATTGTAGGAACAGGTATTAATACAGAACTTGGTAATATTGCTAAAGGTGTAACCGAAATAAAAGAAGAAAAATCACCACTGATGATTAGAATAAGTAAACTATCTAAACAAATAACTATTTTAATTATTGTAGTTGCATTTATTATATTTATAACCTTATTATTAAAGGGTTATCATTTTACAGAGATATTTATGTCAGTTGTAGCTTTATCAGTATCTGCGATGCCAGAAGGACTTCCGCTTGCTCTTACGATGGCTCTTACCATAACATCTTCCAAAATGATTAAAAATAATGTTATAGTAAAAAAATTATATTTTGTTGAAGCCTTAGGTAGTTGTAGTGTTATTGCAACCGATAAAACAGGTACATTAACAGTTAATGAACAAACTGCTAAAGTAATTCTCCTTCCTAATGGTAATAATTATGAAATATCTGGTGTTGGTTATAAAAATAATGGTGAAATATTAAAATTAGATTTAGAAAACAAAGGACTTGTTGATAAAATGATTTTAAATGCCAAATTAAATAATGAAGCGATTAAAGATAAAAAAAATTGTTACTATGGAGATTCTATTGATATAGCTTTTAATGTCCTTAGTGAAAAAGCTAATATCTATAGTGATGAATATATGGAATTAAAAAGAATACCATATGAATCAGAGAATAAGTATTCAGCATTATTTTATCGATATAAAGATAATAATTATTGTACTGTAAAAGGATCAATAGACGTTATATTATCATTTTGTGATGTAATGGATGTTAATGGAAAGAAAGTTCCTATAGATAAAGAATTATTGAATATGCAAAATGATCAATTGGCAGAAAATGGTTATCGTGTTATTGCTATTGCTAGTAGAAGAATAGGAAAAATAGAAGAAAAAGATAAATATGATAATAGTGATATCCCTAAACTATGTTTTTTAGGAATGGTAGGATTTATTGATCCTATAAGAAATGATGTTACTCCAGCCATAAGTAAATGTCATTCATCTGGTATTAAAGTTTTAATGATTACTGGAGATCATCCAAAAACAGCTTTTAAGATTGCTCAAGAATTAAATATTGCTAATAATTATCATGAAGTTGTTACAGGAAAAGAATTAGAAGATATTAAAAGTGATCGTGAATTAGATAAATTAATCCGTCAAAAAACCGTTTTTGCAAGAGTTAGTCCCAGTGATAAATTAAGAATAGTAGAATCTATTAAAAGAGGAGGAGATTTTGTTGCTGTAACTGGTGATGGAGTAAATGATGCTTTAGCGCTTCGAAGTGCCAATATTGGTATTAGTATGGGAAGTGGTACTGATACTGCAAAAGAAGTTTCTAATATGATTATTGTAGATGATAACTTTAAGTCCATTGTATCAGGAATAGAATTAGGAAGAGGTGCATATTCCAATATTCGTAAAGTTTGTTTCTTTCTTTTATCATGTGGTCTTGCTGAAGTATTATTCTTTCTATTATCAATTATCTTTAATCTTCCAATGCCCCTTGTTGCTATCGAACTTCTTTGGTTAAATTTAGTTACCGATGGTTTTCAAGATTTAGCATTATCTTACGAAAAAGAAGATGAAATGATTATGAAAAAACCACCAATACCTAGAAATGAAAATATTTTTAATAAAAAGTTATTTAGCGAAATAATGGTTAGTGGTCTATTTATTGGTTTATTAATATTTTTAGTATGGTATCATTTAATTAATAATCTTCATATGAATGTTTCACTAGCTAGAGGATATATCATGGCTCTTATGGTATTTATCCAAAATATTCATGTATTTAATTGCCGAAATGAAGATAAATCTGCTTTTTTAGTTCCACTTAAAAATAATCCTTTTATAATATTTACCGTTATTTTATCAATCTTATTACAAATTATTGTCATGGAAGTACCAATATTAAGTTCCTTTTTAAAAACCGAACCAATTCCTTATCAACATATGTTAGTATTATTTATTATGGCATTATCAGTTTTAATTGTTATGGAAATATTTAAACTTATAAGAAAAAAACTTGCTATCTCGTCAAAATAGTGATATTATATTAAAAGATTTTGGGAGGGTTTATGGATACATATGATGGATGTTGTGGATCTTGTGTTAATATGAATACAAATGATTATGTTGGTCATAAAGATAATTGCTATTGTACAGAAAGAAGACAATATTATAACCTACATGAAAGAAAATGTTGTTACTATGAATATGATAAATATAAAGATTATTATGATTTAAATCATAGATGGCATGTAGTATCTGCAATAATGAAAAAATTAAATTTAACTGATGACTATGATTGTATTAGCATTTTACATAATTTTCGAAAAGATGTTTTAGAAAAAGATGATAAGTATACACCAATGCTAATTAAATATGATATTATAGGACCAGTAATCGCTAAATGTATTTTAGATGATCAAGATTCCTTAGAATTATGTGAGAAATTAGCAAGAGAATTCTTGGTAGATATTATTTTTATGATTAAAGAGAAAAAATATGATTTAGCAATTTCTAAATATAATGATATGTTAAATTTATTGTCAAGTATATATCAAGAAGACATATCTATTTATTCAGAAAAAAAGAAAGTAAAAGCAAAAGTATAGTTTTTAAACTATATTTTTTTTATTTTTTTAAAAAAGTATGTACAAATACAAACATTTTATGATATACTTTTTAAAGTAGAGGTGGTGTCGATTGAAAGAAGCAATGTGGGGAGTTGGGTTGATATTTGTAAGTTTGTTTGGTATTTTCTTGGTAAATA
>CACZTI010000099.1 GCA_902783985.1 uncultured Erysipelotrichaceae bacterium
CATTTTTTTTGGCTCTATAGCTCAGTCGGTAGAGCAAGGGACTGAAAATCCCTGTGTCGCTGGTTCGATTCCCGCTGGAGCCACCATATTAATAAAATAATCCCTGATAACAGGGATTTTATTTTTTTCTAGACAAAATCTTTAAAATATGATATAATACTAAAGAATTTTAAGGGGGAATAGGTATGGATATTTTAAAGATACCTGAAGAAAAATATCAAAAATCAAGTGTTGCTATTAGAAGTGTTAATAATTATCATTTAAGAGAATATCTAGATCAATTTATAAAATTTTTACTTGATAATTTTGATGATGAAAATTTATCTAATTTTTACCATAATATATCAAGTTTAAAAATAAAAAATAAAAAAGCATCTTTTTTAACAGGTATATGGCGTTATTATGATGGATGCTATGACGCTTGCACTAACACTATTTATGTTTATGATATTGAAATTTTGTTTCATGAATTATTGCATATGGCAAGTAATAATTATCAACAAGAAAGTAAATTTATTTATCAAGGATTTTCTCAAGTAAATTTAAATAAAAAAAGTGAAAGAACTATTGGAATTTCATTAAATGAAGGATATACGGAACTTTTGTATAAAAGACATTTTGATGGAAAACATGACTCCGCATATAACTATGAATTATTTATCGCTTATATTATCGAAAGAATAATTGGTCCACTTACAATGGAAAAATTATATTTAAACGCTGACTTATATGGACTTGTTGAAAAATTAAAAGAATATGCATCAAGTGAAGAAATTATAAAATTTTTAGAAAAATTTGATAAGATATTAGGCAATGAATATAGCAATCGAAAATATTATCAAGAAATAAAAAAAGATATTTACTATTTTCTATATAAAACTTTTTTGATTAAGGTTAGAAAAAATTTAGAAAACAAAATAATATCCCAAGATGAAGCAATACGTAAAATTACTAGTTTTGTATTATTATATAATGAAAATTATCCTATAAAAAATGAAAAAGATTTAAATGAAACATATGACGATGTTCAAAAAACATATACAAAAGTAATGCTATAATTAAAATATTTAGCATTGCTTTTTATTATAAAATACGATATATTATTAATGTAGGAATTAGAGTGTATGAAGGATAAGTTTTTTGATTATGTAATTATAAGTGTTTTTATTATTAATTTTTTATTAATATTTTGTGCTGTTTATTCTATATTGCAAAAAAAAGATATGCATATTAAACAAGTAAATAATAAAGTAGAAGAAGTAGTAAAAGAAAAAGATGAAGTACAAGAAGAAGTGTTAAAACCACAAATAGATGTTATTGAAATAACTACAGCTGGTGATTGTACCTTAGGGACAGATTCCAATTTTGGATATAAAAATGAATTTGATTGGTATTTTAAAGAAAAAGTTAAAGAAAACTATTCCTACTATTTTGAAAAAGTAAAATACTTATTTGATAACGATGATTATTCCTATGTTAATTTAGAGGGAACTCTAACCACCTATAATAAAAAAACCAAAAAGAAATATAATTTTAAAGGAAATCCTAAATACGTTAATATTTTAAAAGAAGGAAGTATTGAAGGAGTTAATATCGCTAATAATCACAGTAATGATTATGGAGATATAGGATATTCTGATACTCAGAAATATTTAAAAGAGGCAGAAATAGATTATTTTGGTCATGATAATGTCTTGATTAAAGAAATAAAAGGTAAAAAAATAGCTTTTGTTGGATATACGGGTGTAGGACTTTGGATTGATAAAGATCAAGAAATGGTTAAAACTATCAAAAAACTTAAAGAAGAAGTTGATATTGTTATTGCAAATTTTCATTGGGGAATAGAGTATTCCCATGCTATGACCGATGTTCAAAGAAAAAGGGCCCATCTTGCAATAGATAGTGGAGCGGATATTGTAATAGGATCTCATCCACATTGTCTTCAAGGAATGGAATTATATAAAGATAAGTATATCATCTATTCTTTAGGTAACTTTGTTTTTGGAGGTAATTCTAATCCAAAAAGTATTGGAAGAGAATGTATTATTGTTAAAATGTATTTTAATTTTGTTGATGGAGAATATCAAGGTGTTAAAATTAAAGTTATTCCATGTAATATTTCATCAACAAAATCAAGAAATAATTATCAACCAATTGTTGTAGATGAAAAAACGAAAAAGGCATATATAAACATAATGAATAAATATAGTAAAAATTATAAGTATATAGAAAGTGAGGATTTATGAAAAATAATATTATGAATGTTTTAAAAGGAATGATTATTGGGGTTGCTAATATTATACCAGGAGTTAGTGGGGGAACATTAATGATTATCTTAGGAATTTATGAAGATGTCATAAATACCATTAGTCATTTCTTTAGTAATTTAAAAAAGAATATATTATTTATTTTACCACTTGGTATAGGAATGATTATTTCGATATTATTACTTAGTAAAGTAATTAGTTTTTCCCTTGAAAAATATCCCTTTGCCACAACTATTTTCTTTATAGGGTTAATTATTGGAGGACTTCCACTTTTATGGAAAAGAGCATCAGCAAGTAAAAATAAATTCAGTAATTGGTTAGTTTTCTTGATAACTTTTGGAATTGTTTTACTATTTACATTTATTAAAAGTAATGATGCAGTTGTTTCGTTAACCAATTTAGATTTGTTGGGATATTTTAAATTATTTATTATTGGAATTATCTCAGCAGCTACAATGGTTATTCCTGGAATTAGTGGGTCATTTGTTTTGATGCTTTTAGGTTACTATGAACCAATAGTTAATACTATTAGGGATTTAACTAAATTTTCCAATTTAGGAAATAATATTCTTATATTAATACCTTTTGGTATTGGTATTATAATAGGTATTGTTTTAGTTGCCAAAGTATTAGAATTTTTATTTAAAAAATATCCTGTTAAAACTAATTATGGAGTTTTAGGTTTTGTTATTGCATCGATTATTTCTATAGTTATTCCCATTCTTAATGTTCACCCATCTATTTTGGAAGTTTTTATTGCTTTTATTCTATTTATATTAGGTGGAATAGTATCATATAAATTAGGTGAAAAATAATTTTTTTCTAATAAGAGGTTAATTATGAAAAAAAACATTGGTTCAATTTTTAGTTTAATATTAATAGGAGGAATAATTGCATCATTGTATTTTATTTTCAATATCGAACAAGAAAAAAAATATCGAACTTTATTATTAGACAATAAGGTTGCAGTTTTCATGGTAGATGGTAATGTTTATTCTCGTACTGCAATTATTGATGGAAAAATGGAGTATTTTCCAGATAATCCTGAAAAAGATCATTATGTATTTGAATATTGGGAATTAGAAGGTAAAAAATTTTCTAATAGTACTAAACTAAAGGATGATATAACTTTAACAGCAGTTTTTAAAAAAGAAAACAATGATAATAAAAATAATGGTAATAATAATTCAGGGAATTCTAATAACAAACAAATATCAGATACAACCAAAGTTGAAAATATCAAACTAGATAAAAACATTATAAAAATAAATATTGGCCATGGAGAAAAAATAAATGGAGAGATTTTACCTAGCAATGCAACAAATAAAAAAATAACATGGATTAGTAATAATTCTACTATTGCAACTGTTGATGATAATGGTCAAGTAAAAGGAGTAGGTATAGGAACAACATGGATTATTGCAAGAAGTAGTAATGGTAAAGAATCAAAGTGTGAAGTAACAGTTTCAGGAAATAATATCAATGCTTCCAAAATATCTATTGATAAAAAGAATACTAGTATTAATGTAGGTGATAGTATAACATTAAACCCCATAATCACACCCGAAAATACTACTAATAAAGTTGTAACTTGGCAAAGTTCTAATAATGATATTGCAACTGTTAGTACCAACGGTGTAGTAAAAGGTTTAAAAAAAGGAAGTGTTACAATAACTGTTAAAACAAGTAATGGAAAACAAGATCAAAGTACAGTAACAATATATGATAAAAAAATTGATGTATCAAAAATTGATATAAATATTACTAATAAAAATATTGAAGTTGGAGATAGTTTTAAAATAACATCGACTATTACACCTAATAATGCAACTAATAAAAATGTTACATGGCAAAGTTCTAATGATAAAGTAGCAATAGTGGATCAAAATGGTTCAGTTAAAGGTGTTGGTCCTGGTAGTGCAACGTTAACTGCTATAACCCATAATGGTAAAGGAGCAGAATGTCATCTTACAGTTACAGGAAAAATAATAGCAGTATCAAGTATAACTCTTAATAGTAATAATTTATCAATGTTTGAAGGAGATAAAACAACTTTAAAAGCAACTATTAATCCTAGTAATTCAACCAATAAAAATATTAAATGGATTAGTAGTTCCTCAAAAATTGCTACAGTAGATCAAAATGGTGCTGTAGTAGCAGTTGGTGTTGGAACAACTACAATAACGGCAACAATCGAAGGTAAAAGTTCATCATGTACCGTTAAAGTATCCGCTAAAACAGTGGCAGTAACTGCAGTAGTATTAAATAAAATAAATGCCAGTATGTATGTGGGAGATAATATTCAATTAATGGGGACCGTAAGTCCAAGTAATGCCACAAATAAATCGATTTCATGGCGTAGTAGTAATACAAGTATTGCAACAGTTGATGCTAGTGGCAAAGTAACTGCTAAATCACCGGGTACCGCTAAAATAATTATAACTTCTAGCAATGGTAAAAGTGCAGAATGTACGATTACTGTAAATAAAAAAGTAACCACAACACCCACACCAAATCCTGTTAAAACACCAAGCCCAAGTAATGGTATTAGTAAAATTCATTTTATGAATGTTGGAAGTTCCGATGCTACCATAATTGAAAGTAATGGGCATTTTGGACTAGTAGATACAAGTAATCCATATAATGATAATACTCCCCAATCATCAGCTACACCAAATAAAACAGAAAGCGTTGAACATGTTATTGACTATTTATCAAGATTAATTGGTTGTAGTGGCACTAATTGTAAAGGAAAATTAGATTTTGTTGTTGCAACACATTCACATTCTGATCATATTGGTGGTGTTCCAAGAATCGCTAGTGTTTTTGCCAATTCTAATACAAAATATTATTACCGTTCATATGTTAAAACAACTGATGATTCCGTTCATCCTGATTGGGATAATATGGGATATCATAATCGTGCCGTAAACGCTATGAAATCATCTGGGGCTCAAATGATTGAAATAACTAATAAAGATATAACTTTTAATTTTTATGATTATACAATAAAATTAATGAATACCGAAAGTGTTAGTAGCGATGAATTATCAAATAATCTAGCAAATGGTGAAAATAAAAATGCTGTAATAGAAATGATTACTCATAAGAATGGTAAAAAAGTCTTATTAGCATCTGATATGGAGATGCAAGATGAAAATAGAATGAAAAATAAAATAGGTAAGGTTGATGCTTTAAAATTTGGTCATCATGGATACTCGACATCTTCATCAAATGATTTTATTGGTACTTTAAAACCTAGTGTTTCTATTATAAGTAATAATATGATATCATTAAATGCTAGTGTCTTTGGTATGTGTTACGCCCTATATAATGGGACAAATATATATATGACTGGAAATTCCCAAGATGCTATAGTTATGACGTTCAGTAATAATGGTTATACTATTTTAAATTCAAACGGTAGTTCCATGAAAACATCTAATTTTTGTTCATCAAGTAAAGTAGGATGGCAACAAATTAAACTTCCTAGTGAGAAAGAAAATGTTTGGATATATATTGATTCTAATCATAAAATATCAACTGGATGGAAGAAAATAGATAATTTATGGTATTATTTTGATGAATCAGGAATTATGGCAACTGGTTGGCGAGAAACATATTGGGAAGGAAAAAAATGTTGGTATCACATTGATAATGATGGACACTATGATACAGGTTGGAAACAAATAACATGGAGCAAGGGAACAAATTGGTTTTATTTTGAATCTGATGGATGTATGTTACAAAATACATCAAGAACAATCAATGGCAAACATTATTCCTTTGATTCTGATGGTGTATGTACGGGACCAGATTGTTAATTATAAAATTATATTATTTATATAAAAAACAAGTTTTTTCTAAATTACTATTGTATTTTTGTAAATTTATGGTATAATTTATGAAGTGTAATCCGCTGATAGTCTTTTTTATGATTACATTGTATAGAAAAGGAGTGATTTCGATGAACGTAATTGATAAGATTACTAAAGAACAACTTAATCCTAACATTCCAGAATTCCGTGTTGGTGATACTGTAAGAGTAGATGTTAAGATTATTGAAGGAAAAAGAGAAAGAATTCAAGCTTTCGAAGGAATAGTAATGGCTCGTAAAGGTTCAGGAATTAGTGAAACTTTCACTGTTCGTAAGATTTCTTATGGAGTAGGTGTTGAAAGAATTTTCCCTGTTCATTCACCTAAAATTAGTAAAATTACTGTTGTTAGAACTGGTAAAGTTAGAAGAGCAAAATTAAATTATCTTCGTAAAGTAGTTGGACAAGTAAAAATTGAAGAAAGAGCATAAAAGATAAGCCAGTCTTATCTTTTTTTGGTATTTAATATGAATAGTAAAATAAAAAATATTTTGTCATATGTTTTTGTAATTGCGATTGCCATATTGATTAAAGAATTCATCTTTTCACCAATTAAAGTTAATGGAACAAGTATGTATCCAACACTTAATGATGGAGATTTGATGATCTTAAATGAAATAGGATATTATTTAAATGGTGTTGAAAGATTTGATATAGTTGTTGTTAAAAAGAATGGTGAAAGACTAATTAAAAGGGTAATTGGTTTACCTGGTGAAACCGTTGAATATAAGAATAATGAATTATATATCAATGGAAAAATTGTTAATGAGGATTTTACCCATGCCACAACACATGATTTTACTTTATCAGAAATTGAT
Organism: uncultured Erysipelotrichaceae bacterium; assembly: GCA_902783985.1. GTDB lineage: Bacteria > Bacillota_I > Bacilli_A > RF39 > UBA660 > RUG12783. The sequence continues at coordinate 6,961 of CACZTI010000099.1, forward strand.
TGTGATGTAATTCCTGAAGGTTATTATTTTGTTGTCGGAGATAATAGGACCAACTCACTAGATTCAAGGAAAATAGGATTAATTAGTAAAAGTGAAATAAAAGGTAAAACAAAATTAGTTGTTTTTCCTTTCAATAAGGTGGGTAATGTAAAATGATTAATGGTTATAAATGTTTTTATAAAGGATTAGTAACTCACTTTTCCGATACAATGGAATTAAACCGGGTGTATTATTCTTCCCAAGATGTAAATTTTTTTAAGGGTGGTTTTCATTTATGTACTAATTTAGAAGATACTTTTAGATATTTTGATACTTTTAATAATGAAGTTGATGTTGCTGAAGTACATGGCTATGGAAAAATAAGTAAATATGATGATGAATACAATGGATTTTATGACATGTACGCTGTAGAATTTATCAAAATAACTAAAGTATTAACAAGAGATGAAATAATTGCTTATGCCATAAATCTTCCCGAATATCGATTAGATAGATTTTTATCTTTATATAAATTAAGTGATGATGAAATAATGCTATTTAAAAAATTATTTTATAATAAACCAAATATTATAAAAACTATTATGTATTGTCAAGAAAATATTAAAGATGTTTATGAAAATAATTATCAATTAAAAATTAAGAGGTGAATTATGAAAAAAAATTTATTTGGAATATCTATGATTACTATTGCTAGTTTATATGGGTTACTAGCAGGATTAGTTATTTTAATAACCCTAATTGCTGGGGGGCAAGTATTATACGCCATTATAGGTAGTATTATAGTTCTACTTATTCAATTTTTAGTATCACCATGGCTTACTGATTTATCAATGAAATGGTTTTATAAAGCTAAATTTAATCAAGAAATACCTGATTATTTAAAAAAGTTTATTGAAGAAGAATGTCAAAAACATAATATTAAATATCCTAAAATTGGTATAATTGATGATGGGGCTCCTAATGCTTTTACTTATGGAAGAACAAGAAAAGATGCCAGAATTATTATTACAAGAGGTATTTTTGAATTACTTGAAGAAGATGAAGTTAAATCAGTTATTGCTCATGAAATGGGTCATATCTATCATCTTGATATGATGGTAATGACTTTTGCTAATTTAGTACCACTTGTTTTATATGCTATTTTTGAAATGTTAACAAGTAATAACTCTAGTGATAGTGATGATAATAAAGCAGCTATTATAGGTTATGTTGCATATGCATTATACATAATTTGCCAATATATCATTCTATGGTTATCTAGAACTAGAGAATATTATGCCGATGAATTCTCATGTAGTATTACTAAAAATCCTCATGCTTTATGTGAAGCTTTAGTTAAAATTGGTTTTGGTTTAGGTAAGGGAAGTGAAGATACCAAACATAATGTTTCTAAAAATAATGCATTAGGTATTTTTGATACCAAAGCTGGTAAATCACTTGCTATAGCATCAATGAGTAGTAATGGAAAAGTCGATAAAAATAATATTAAAAATGCCATGAAATGGGAAAAATGGAATCCCTGGGCAAAATGGTTTGAATTTAATTCAACACATCCATTAATTACTAAAAGAATTGAAGCAATAAATAAATTATGTAAAGAATATCATCAAGAAGAATATATTGTCTTTGATTATAAAAAAGAAGAAAATTATTTAGGTAATTTCTTTGTCGAATTATTAATTAATTTCTTACCAGTTATCTTTGCAATTCCTATTGTTATTTTAGTTATTACGGCAATCATTAATGAAAAAACTATATCTTTTGATTTAGTTGGTTTATTTCTTTTGTTAGCAACAATATTCTCTTTTATCAAGTTAAAAAGAGCTCATCGAGATGGATATAAAGATTATACTGTAAAAGATTTATTAGGTATTGTTAATGTATCTCATATTACCAGTGTTCCTGCTGTTGTTAAAGGAAAAATTATTGGTAGAGGTAATCCCGGATGTATCTTTAGTGAAGATTATGTTATTCAAGATGAAACAGGTATTATCTTCCTAGATTATAATCAACCATTAAATATTTTAAATAAAATTTTTGCAATTTTTAAATCTAGTAGTAATTTTGATAAAGATGTTATTGTAAAAGGATGGTATCGAAGAAACCCAACACCATATGTTGAAATTAAAGAATATACAATTGATGGTAAAACTAAAAAAATTTATACATATGCTATAAGTGTATTCATCCATATCTTATTTGCATTAATAGCAATAGGTTTAATGGTTTATTCTAGGATGATATAAGTTGATATTAAAATCTAGTTTATACTAGATTTTTTTTTAATTTATGATAAAATTATAATGAAGGAGACAATATGAAAAAAGTAGTTATAAATGAAAAGATAAGTGAAAATTCCTATTTAATAGGAATTGAAGATAAAGAAATAATTAAAAATTTTATTCCAGGTCAATTTTGTGTTATTATGGCTAAGGAAAGTAGTGAAAGAATTCCTCTAACTATTTATGATTATGATGATAAAGGTATTGTTTATTTAATATATCAAGTGATAGGGGCATCTACTAAAGAATTAAGTATGATTAAAGATAGTATTTATTCATTATCTGGACCAATGGGAAGACCAAGTGAAATTTGTATGAATTATAAGGAATACTTGGATAAAAAAATAATTTATGTAGCAGGTGGTGTTGGAATCGCTCCCGTTTATCCTCAAGTTAAATATCTAAAAAGTAAAGGTGTTTCTTGTGATATTATTTATGGTGCAAGAAATAAAGATTTATTATTAATTAGAGATAAGATTGAAGAACTTGCTAATGTTACTTACGCTACTGATGATGGAAGTTTTGGAATAAAAGGTAATGTATGTGATGCCTTAAAGAAAAATATTAAAAAATATGATTATTGTGTAGCTATAGGACCAGTTATTATGATGAAATTTGTTTGTGAATTAACCAAAAAGTATCATTTAAAAACCATTGTAAGTATGAATCCAATTATGGTTGATGGTAGCGGTATGTGTGGAGCTTGTCGTTGTATGGTTGATGGTAAAATGAAATTTGCTTGTATTGAAGGTCCAGAATTTGATGGTCATTTAGTCGACTTTGATAGTGCCCTAAAGCGACTTAACATATATAAAGAAGAAGAAAAAGAAAAAATGATTTTAATGGATAAAAAAATGGAGGCTAATAATGGAAGATAAGAAAACTGTTATGAGGACATTATCATCTAATATTAGAAATAAAACATTTGAAGAAGTAGAACTTGGATATAATGATCTTGAAGCTAAAAAAGAAGCAAGTAGATGTTTAAACTGTAAAAATCCTCGTTGTGTCAAGGGATGTCCTGTTGGTATAATGATACCTAAATTCATTGAAGCAATTAGAAACAATAATCTAAAAAAAGCTTATGAAATTATATCAGAATCAAGTAATTTACCAGCTATTTGTGGTAGAGTTTGTCCTCAAGAAAAACAATGTGAAAAAATGTGTATTAAAGGTCTAAAAGGTGATGCCATTGCTATTGGTTCTCTTGAAAGATATGTTGCTGATTACGCTAATGAACATGAACTTGGATTAAAATCAAAGATTAAAGAAAATGGTAAAAAAATAGCTATTATTGGCTCCGGTCCATCAGGACTTTCTTGCGCTTATACTTTAAGAAAAGAAGGATTTTCTGTAACTATATATGAAGTATTACACAAATTAGGTGGTGTACTAACTTATGGTATCCCAGAATTTCGTCTTCCTAAAAAAATAGTTCAACATGAAGTAGAAAAGTTAAGCAAAATGGGAGTAAATATTGTAACAGATACTTTAGTTGGTAATACTATTTCTATTAAAGAATTAGAAAAAGATTATGATTATATTTTTATTGGAACAGGAGCAGGTCTTCCTAAATTTATGGGAATAGAAGGGGAGGATGCCAATGAAGTTTTCTCTGCTAATGAAATATTAACCAGAGTTAATTTAATGGAAAGTTATAAAAATGATTCAACAACACCAATAAAAAAAGGCAAAATATGCTATGTCATTGGTGGTGGTAATGTAGCAATGGATGCCGTAAGAACTGTTAAAAGACTTGGAATGGAGGCTCATCTAATGTATCGACGAGATGAGAAAAGTCTTCCTGCAAGAAAAATGGAAATAACTCATGCCAAAGAAGAAGGTGTTATTTTCCATTTTCTAGAAAATCCCACAAAGATCATTAAAGACAATGATAATCATGTAATTGGCATGGAAACAGTTGATATGAAGGTTCTTGATGAAGGAGAAGATGGCAAGAAGAAAATTGTTCCAATAGATAATAGCAAAAATATTGTTAAATGTGATATGATCATCATGGCTTTAGGAACAAATCCTAATAAATCAGTGTTAAATAATAGTAATATTAAAGTGGATGATAAAGGTTTAATTATGACAGAAGATAGCGTTACCAATAGAAAAAAAGTATACGCTGGTGGTGATGCTGTAACAGGAGCTGCTACCGTAATTCTAGCAATGGAAGCAGGGAAAAAAGCAGCATTTAAGATAATAGACTCAGAAAAATGTAAAAATAAGTAAATAAAAAAATATAACTTTTTATACTATATAACATAAAACTAAAAAAATATTTGACAAATTATGTAAAGTGTGTTATAATATGTACAAGAAATGGATAGAAAGGGTATCCAAGAGGGGTGGTTTTGATGAGAGAAAGTTATATTTTTGAATATCAAAATGAAAATGAATTTAGAAAGATCGAAAGATCAGTAAGAAAGTATAATATGCTTGCTTATAAAAAACTTACATTTGATTATTATCCAAGTATTAAAAATGGAGAATTTTTAGGTAAACTTGTAAGTGATAAAGATGGTGTTAAATCATATGATTTAGTTCTTCCTACTGATGATATGTTTGTTAAAGTACATGGTGAAGTAGTTCTTCATTATTCAGTATATCAAGATAAAAAAGTTATTCTATTAACTAATATTACATGTGATGACAATATTTTAGAAGAAGGACATCGTACAGAACTTAAAGCTTATAAAGGTGTTATGATAAGTAAAGATAATCCAGAAAAAGATATGTTTAAAATTAATTTATTAAATATGTTACAAAAGTAAACGAAACTGTTTACTTTTTTTCTTTTATTCATACAATACTTTAGATTAATATGAAAATAAAATATCAAAATGATGTCATTATCATTTATCTATATAATTATTATCTAAGTATTGATAAAAAAGATAAATTACATCAAGAAATTAAGGATTTGTTTGTAAATTTAATAAAAAATTATAAATTAGATTTATTTGGATACTTTAAAGTTGATATATATAATAATAAAAAATATGGTAGTATTTTAGAAATTAATAAAATATTTGGTGATAATAATGAATTTATTGATTTAAAAATAATTATACATCATAATACTAAATTTTATTTATCTATGAATGAATACTACTTTCTAGATATAAATGATGTAAAATATCAAAATAATAAATATCTTGTTGATATTGAAAATATTGATAATTTAGCATCATTTATGGAATTTGGAGAAATAGAATATGACAAATAATAAAGAAAATATTATTTTTTTTATAAATGAAATTGATTAATTTAAACATATAATGTATAATGGTAATATAGTTTGTGGAGGAGAAATGAAAAGGTTTATAAAAAAACATCGTTATACATTAGTTTTATTATTAATATTTATATTATTAGGATTTTTAACAATTAAGGTTAAAGATATTTTAGTTCCTGATGAAGGAAAAGCAACATATGGAGATAGATTAAAAGATATTGAAAAACATGCTATATCTAAAGAAACATACGCTAAAATTGATGAAGAATTAGAGAGTAATAAAAATGTTTTAAAATCATCACATAGATTACAAGGTAAAGTTTTAAATTACTATATAACTGTTGATGATAAAGTAGCTGTTAAAGATGCTAAAGAAATAGGTAATAAAATAATTACTTTAATGGATGAGGATTTATTAAGTTACTATTCTATCCAAATGTATGTTACCAAAAATGATGAAAGTTTAAATAATTTCCCAATTATAGGATTTAAAGATCCATTAGCAAAAGATTTAAGTTGGACGAAAGATCGTGAAATAGTAAAGAGTGATGAAAATGAAGAATAAAAAGAAATTGATATTTTTAATCATCGGAATAGCTCTAATTGTTTTTGTTGGCCTATATTTAATTGTAAACTATAATGATAAAAACATTCTCAATTCTGATGATAAAAAATGGATAAGTGAAAATGGTGGTAAAATCATTGATATTGCTGTTTTAAATGATATTCCCGTCTATGCCAATAATGGAAATGGTGTTATTTTTGACTATTTAAATTTTGTTACTAGTGAAACAAAATTAGAATTTAATAAAATACCATATATTGATAATAGTAATACCTTTAATACAGGATACAAGATTGAAACAGTAGATGCTAGTAATAAACTAGCTACTAATCAATTACTAATTTATAAGGATTACTATGTAAGTATTTCCAAAAATGAAATTAAAATAAATTCTCTTAATGATTTAAAAGGACAGACAATTGGTTTATTAGAACGTGATAGTAGCAATATCAATTACTATTTTGAAAATATTGAAAATGTTAAATATAAGTCCTATGCAGATATAAATAGTTTATTTAAAGGAATGGATGATAGTGAAGTTAATATGGTAATTATTCCTCATATGATTAATTTGGATAAGACCATTAAAGGAGATAACTATGTTAATTATTTCTTTAACAATATTGCGGTAAACATTGTTTTAACATTGGATAATAATAATCCATCATTAAATAGCATTATTACTAAGACATATAAATATTGGTATAATAATAACTATATTGCAGATTATAATAGTACATATTTAAATTATTATATGTCAATGAGAAACATTAATGATAAAACAAGAGCTGATTTACTTAGTAAAACATATGTTTATGGATATGTAGAAAATCATCCTTATGAATTTAGTATTGCATCTAAAATGGAAGGTATTGCTATTGAATATATAAAAAGAATAGTAAGACTTACAGATATTGATATTAAATATCAAAAATATGATTCAATTAAGGATTTAAAAGACGCTATTAATAAAGGCGATGTTGATATTTACTTTAATTATTATAATTATGAAGATAGCAAGTATTTAAAAACTAAATCAACATTTATTGAAAATTATGTTATTTTAGGAAAGAATGATGAAATAATTATTGATAATCTTGAAAGTATCAAAGGAAAAAATGTTTCAATTTTAGCCAATAATGTCTTAGGAGAATATTTAAAAGCAAGTACTAAAGCTAATATTTCTGAAAAAAACAGTATTAATGATTTAGTAAAAGATAATTTAGTAATTGTAGATAAAGAAGTATATTCATATTACAAAAATAATAAATTTAAGGATTATGAAGTCTTATTTACAGATGTAATGAAAAATGATTATACTTTTATGATAAAAAGCGATAACGAAAATTTTTATAATTTATTTGATTATTTTATTAATACAAATTCATATTATAATTATCGTAATGTTGCTTATCAAAATTTTAATAAAGGATTACTTGAAAGAGTTACCTTTGAAGAATTGTATTTAATAATTTTAGCAATTATTCTTATACCTTTACTGATTTTCATATTAGTGTATGTTTTACTTAAAAACAAAAGAAAAATTAAAATACTAAAAAGAGATGATCGTAAGCGTTACACAGATTTATTAACATCTCTTAAAAATCGTAATTTCTTAAATGTTAATATTGAAAAATGGAATCAAAATAAAGTATATCCTCAAGCCATTGTTATTATTGATCTTAATAATACAAAATATATAAATGATAACTATGGAAGAGAAAAAGGTGATATGCTTATTGTTAAAGCAGCTGGTATTCTTGTTAATACTCAACTTGAAAATACTGAAATAATTCGAAGCGATGGTAATGAGTTTATGATATATATGGTTGGTTACAATGAAAATCAAGTTGATATCTATACTAAAAAGTTATCAAAATCACTTCAAGAATTACCATATGGTTTTGGAGCAGCAATTGGATATAGTATAATACAAGATAATATTAAAAGTATCGATGATGCAATAAATGAAGCAACAATTGCAATGCAAAGTGATAAAGAAAGTTATAAATAGAAAGGTGAAATTATGAAAAAAGCAAGAGGAATATTTTCAAATGTAGTAAAATTAATTAGCGATGATAATATGCAAATACTACCAGGACAACTTGCTTTTTTTATTATCCTTTCTTTTTTTTCAATTATTCCATTAATTGGTTTAATTACCTCTAGTTTTATTAGTATTGATTTAATTAAAGAATTAGAAACTAGTTTACCTTCAGGTGTTTATCAGATATTAGAAGCATTACTCGATGTTAAATCTACTGGAAGTATTATTATATTTGTAGTAGTGGCTCTTTATTTTTCATCAGATGGCGCAAATGCTTTAATTATTACAAGTAATGTTGTATATAAAATACCAAATGATCAGTTTCTTAAAAGAAAAATTAAATCAATAGTTATGACAATTCTTTTAATAATATTAGTTATCTTCGTTGTTGCTATCCCAGCATTTGGAGATTTAATAATTAATTTAATAAAAGAAAATTATCCTGGTAATTTAATTAATCATATTGGAGTAATTTATAATTTTTTAAAGATACCTCTATCATTTGTTTTAATATTTTTAATAATTAAAATACTATATACTATTGCTCCAGATAAAAAAATTCCAAGTAAATATAATAATTATGGAACATTATTTACTACTATTTCATGGATTATTGTTACAAGAATTTATTCTTGGTATTTATCAGTTAATAATACTTATAATTTGTTCTATGGTAGTTTTGCTAATGTTGTCATATTGTTTTTCTGGATGTATATCTTATCATTTATTTTAACATTAGGAATTGCTATTAATAGTGCATACTATTATAAATGTCAAAAAGTGTAAATAATTTAAAAATTTTTATTTAAGAAAAAATGATATTTTTCCTAGAGAAAATATCTTTTTTTTATAGATGAAATTCCCTTTTTGAAGAAAAATAAATTTTAAAATTTTTTTCTTATTATTAAAAACAACCATTTTCTTTATAATTTTGTTAGCTTATTATTATAAATTTCATAATTATCTTTTTTTTATTATCAAATACTTACAAAATGCTTATAAATTTTAATGTCAAATATTTTTGAAAATTTGTTTTTTTTCTAACATTGTAATATGATTATCTTGTCAGCTGATATAAAAAAGGAGGAGGTAAACTATTTTTAGTACCCCAAAAAAATAGTTTATTACAATAATTTATATGGATTATTATAAATTAAAAGTATTAAACCATAAAAAAATAATTATTTTTATTATCATCATAATTATTATGATATTGTTAGGTTATTATTATTTTTATTATGAACATGAAAGTGATAATATTGTCTTAGAAAAAGAAGAAGTGAGTAGTGCTACTACGATTTCTATTGATTCTATTGAAACAATATGTGTTGATATTAAAGGACTTGTCGCTAAACCTGGTGTTTATTCTTTTAAAAAAAATGATAATGCAAGAATAAATGATTTAATATTAAAAGCAGGTGGATTATTAAAAGATGCTGATACATCGTTTTTAAATCTTTCAAAAAAATTAGAAGATGAAATGACTATTATTATTTACTCTAAAAGTGAAGTAGAAAATTATGTTAAAGAGCAAAATGATCTTTTGAAAAAATTAGAATTATGTGAGCAAAAGGTTAAAAATAACGCTTGTATTAATCAACCAGAAGTAAATAATAGTAATGAAAAAATTAATATAAATAAAGCATCAAAAGAAGATTTAGAAACTATTCCAGGAATTGGAAGTAATAAAGCAGAAAATATTATTAATTATCGTAATAATACACCTTTTGAAAAAGTTGAAGATATCAAAAATGTTGATGGAATAGGAGATAGTTTATTTGAAAATATTAAAGAATATCTTACTATCTAACTATTTGTTAAAAATCATTTTGTTTTTAATTATTATTATAAGTTTTATAAGAATATCATTAAATAATAAGAGTAAATATGATTTAAAGGAAGAATCTTTTCAATTAATAGTTGATAAAGTGTATTATAAAAACCAAAAATATGTAATTGAATTTATTGGAAAAGAAAAATTAATAAGTTATTATGAAAAAGAATTTCCCTATGATATCGGTGATATATTAAATGTTAAAGGAACTCTTTATAAAGCAGACAATAAAACAATACCTAATTTATTTAATTATCAAAAATATTTAGAAAATAAAGATATATATTATTTAATTAACATAAATGAAATGTCTCTTTATAAAAGAAATAATAATTTATTAAATAATATCAAAAAATCAATAATTAAAAGAATATCAAAAATTCCTAAAAATGAATATCTTTATACTTTTATTTTAGGCGATAAACATTACTTGAATGATGATATCAAAAATAGTTTTTCTTATAATAATCTATCTTATCTTTTAGCAATTGGTAGTTTACATGTATATTTAATTGCAAAAATACTAGATTATTTTCAAAGAAAAATTCGTATAAAAGAAAAATATCACTTAATAATAATAAGTTTAATATTTTCCTTCTTTTTTTTACTATTTAGAGAAAATATTGGTATTTTAAGAAGTCTTTTATGTTATTTAATAAAAAGAATTTTAAAATATTTTCATATAAAATATAAATATTCCAATGTTATTATTATTGTTGGTATTATCTTTCTTTTAATAAATCCTAAATATCTATATCATATAGGTTTTTTATATTCTTTTATTATCAGTTATGGAATATCTTTGTATAGAAAAATAATTAAAGGATCATATTGTCAAAAATTATTAAAAATAACTTTACTTGCAACATCATTATCAATACCAATAACTATTTATAATAACTATGAAATTAATTTTTTGGGTATTGTTATATCCTTTATTTTTAATATTATTTTTCATTTTTTGCTATTTCCTTTATCTATAATTGTATTTATTTTTCCTTTCTTAGGTAATATATATAATATAGTCTTTACAATTATAGAAAATATCACATTATCTTTAAGCAATATTACCATATTTAATGTTATTTTTCCTAAACCATCAATTTTTATAGTAATTATTTATTATTTTATATTATTACTAAAACCATCTAAGAATTTTTTTTATTATTCATTATTAATGTTATTAATATATAAAATAATATTTAAAATATTGTTAAATGATTTTGTATTATTTCTTGATGTTAATCAAGGTGATTCTTGTATTATTAAAAACAATAATAATGTATATGTAATAGATACTGGTAGTGGTATTAATGATTATTCTAGTGATATTATTAATTATCTACATTCTATAGGTATAAATAAAATAAATACTCTTTTTATATCTCATGGTGATTATGATCATATAGGATCAGCCATTAATTTAACCAATAATATTAATATCGATAATGTTATATTTAATTGTGGTGAACTTAATGATTTAGAAAATGATTTAATAAATAATTTAAATAAAAAGAAAATTAAACATTATAGTTGCGTTAATCAAATAAATCGTCATAATATCACCTTATTAAATACAAAGATATATGATAATGAAAATGATAATTCATTGGTTATGCTAATCAATATGCATAATTATAATTTTATGTTTATGGGAGATGCATCAAGTACAACTGAAAAAGAAATATTAAATAGATATAATTTACCAGATATCAATATATTAAAAGTAGGTCATCATGGAAGTAAAACAAGTAGTTCTAATGAATTTATAAAAAAAATAAATCCTAAATATTCCATTATTAGTGTTGGTAAAAATAATCTGTATGGTCATCCAAATAAAGAAGTATTAGATAATTTACAAGATTCTAAAATATATAGAACTGATCAAGATGGAAGTATTATGTTTAAGATTAAAAATAAAAAATTGAAAATAGAGACTTGTAGTCCATAGGAAGGAAGATGATAAAATGAACGAAATAAAAGAATATACAGAAAAAGTTTTTGAAGATATTAAACATATAGATGAAAATAATAATGAATATTGGTTAGCAAGAGAGTTGCAGAAAGTTCTTGAATATAAAGATTGGAGAAACTTTAATAAAGTTATAGATAGAGCAATTATATCTGCAAATAATAGTTTTCCTAACCAAAATCTTTGGGGTGTTGAAGTCACCACCCCAATAAATAGTGGTAAGGGTAAAATTGAAATAATTAAAGACTATAAATTATCAAGATATACCTGTTATCTTATTGCGCAAAATGGTGATCCTAGAAAAGAAGTAATAGCATTAGCTCAAACTTATTTTGCAATTCAAACCAGAAAACAAGAACTTTCTGAAAATGAGTATAATGAACTTTCTGAAGATGAAAAAAGATTATATCGAAGAAATCAAGTAAGAAAAGGGAATTATTATTTAAATAAAACTGCAGTTAAAAGTGGAGTAAAAGATTTAGCAAGATTTCATAACGCAGGATATAAAGGACTTTATAATGGTGAAACAGCAGATGATATTTTTAAAAGAAAACAATTAAGATATAGAGAAGATATATTAGATAATATGGGTAGTGAAGAACTGGCAGATAATATATTTCGAATAGCCCAAACAGATGCCAAATTAAAAAGAGATAAAGTAGATAATGAGTATACTGCAAATTCTGTTCATTATGAAGTGGGTAGAAAGATTAGAAAAACCATTAAAGAATTAGGCGGTACTATGCCGGAAAATTTACCAACACCAGAAAAGAGTTTAAAAAAATTAGAAGCAGAAAAAAAGCAACTTCATGAATAATTTTTTCTATTAATAGTTGTCATTAAAAAAATCTTTTTGCATAAAATATTATAGTCCGTTATTAAACGGTTGATATAGATGGAGCTCCAAAAAAAATAAGTTACTTTTTAGGTAACTTATTTTCTTATATCCGTTATAATTGGTAAAACAAGTGGTCTTCTACCAGTTAATTCATCAATATATTTTGCAATAGTAATTGCTAAAGTACTTCTAATATCAGCAAATGTTGTATCAGGATCTTTTAATTTTTCAATAATAATCATACTACATTTTACTTCAATCATTTTTAATAGTTCTTCACTTTTATTTACTTGTACAAAACCTCTTGTAGTAATATTAGGTTTTATAAGTAATTTTCTTTTTTTAATATCAAGATTAGCAATAATAACCAAAATTCCATCGCTAGCCATTATTTTACGATCTCTTATAACTCCAGCTGCTACTTCACTTGCATTATTCCCATCAACAAAAACCTCTTCTTGTTTTATCGATTCTCCTTGATATATCTTACCTTTATCAAGAATAAGAGAGTCTCCATTATCTAAGATAAATGTATTATTGGGATCAACTCCACAAGCAACACTTATATCAGCATGATTTTTAAGCATTCGATATTCACCATGGAAAGGTAACATATACTTTGGTTTAATTAATCTTATCATTAATTTTAATTCTTCGATATTAGCATGTCCAGATGTATGAATATCAATATTATCAGTATTAGTGTAAACGGTAACCCCTTTTAAATATAGTTTATTGATTGTTCTACCAATACTCATAGCATTACCAGGAATAGGACTAGATGAAAATATTACTACATCATCTGGTCTTAATTTAATAGATTTATGTTCACCATCAGCTATTCTTGATAAAGCAGCAAGTGGTTCTCCTTGACTACCTGTACATAAAATACATACTTCATTTGGTTTTAAATTGTTCGCTTCATCTGGTGTAATAAATAATTCTTTATGATTTATATATCCACCATTTATTGATATTTCAATATTATTTTCCATACTTCTTCCGAAAATGCATATTTTTCGATTATATTTATAACATGTTTCAACAATATGTTTAAGCCTATAAATATTAGAAGCAAAAGTTGCAATAATAATTCTTTCTAATTTATGTTTAGCAAAAATATCATTTAAAGCTTCATCAACTTTCGATTCACTATTACTAACCCCTTCATTTAAAGCATTGGTAGAATCACTTACTAATAAGTCAACACCTTCTTCACCAATACGAGCCATTTTATGAAGATCAGCCATTGGTCCAATTGGTGTTAAATCAAATTTAAAATCACCTGTAGTAACAACTGTTCCATTAGGTGTTTTAATTCTAATACCATGTGAATCAGGAATTGAGTGTGTTGTTCTAAAAAAATCAACAATAAAATATTTAAATTTAACGATATCATCTGACTGGTATGTTCTAACATTATCGTAACGGATATTTTTATCTTGTAATTTTAATTTAATTAGTTCACTAGCCTGGTTTGGTGCGTAAATATAAGGAATATTTACTGTTAATAGTAAAAATGGTATACCACCAATATGATCTTCATGTCCATGAGTAATAAATAATGCTTTAATTTTACTTTCATTTTCTTTAAGATAAGAATAATCTGGTACTAGATAATCAACACCAAATGTAGTCATATCTGCAAATGATATTCCAGCATCAATAATAATGATTTCATCATTATGTTCAAGGGCATACATATTTTTGCCTATTTCACCAAGTCCACCCAAGATAATAAACTTTGTTTTATCTTTCATGTTCCTCCTTTCTTTTAAGAACCATTAACTTTACAATTATACAATTTTTTTAAATAAATGTCTAGTATCGAATGAAATTTTCTTATAAGTCATTTTTTTTAAATGTTATAGACATTTTGATAAAAATTAACTATAATTATTATTAGTGGGTGATTATGAATCAAGAAGAAATTAATGAAATACGAAGTAAACTTAATATTGTTGATGTAATATCATCATATATACCCCTAACTAAAAAAGGAAGAAATTATTTTGGATTATGTCCTTTTCATGATGATCATACACCAAGTATGGCAGTATCTCCAGAAAAACAAATATATAAATGCTTTGTTTGTGGTGAGAGTGGTAATGTCTTTAACTTTGTAATGAACTATGAAAAAATATCTTTTAAGGATGCATTATCACGTTTAGCAAATAGTATTGGTATAAATTTAGATATTCAAGAAAAAAAAGATAATAAATATGATAAATATTATGAAATTATGGATATTGCTAATAAATTTTATCAAAATAATTTGTTAAGCAAAGAAGGAGAAATAGCCAGAAAATATCTAGAAAATAGAAAACTTGATAAAAAAACAATTCAAGAGTTTGGTATCGGATTATCTTTAAATAAAATGGATATTCTTACTAATTTGCTAGTAAGTCAAGGAAATTCTTTAGAAGAACTTAATTTAATAGATTTATCAAATCAAAATCATGATACTTTTATTAATAGAGTAATATTTCCTTTACATAATAAAGATGGAAAAGTAATAGGTTTTTCTGGAAGAAGACTAGATGATAATCAAAAAATAAATAAATATCAAAATACTAAAGAAACACCATTATTTAAAAAAAGAGAAAATCTCTTTAATTATCATAGAGCAAAAGATGCTATTAGAACAGAAAAGAAAATTATTGTTATGGAAGGATTCATGGCAGTAATTAGAGCTTATACCGTAGGTATTAAAAACTGTATTGCAACCATGGGAACAGCACTTTCTCATGAACAAGCTGATTTTATTAAAAGATTAAGTAACAATATCTATTTATGTTATGATGGTGATGAAGCAGGACGTAAAGCTACCTTATCTAGTGGAGAGGTTTTTACAAAAATGAATATGAATGTTTTTGTAATAAGTCTTTCTGATAATTTAGATCCCGATGATTATATTATTAAATATGGTAAAGATAGTTTTCAAAAAAAGATTGATGATGCACTTCCTTTTAATGAATATAAAATTAAAATATTAAAACAAAATTATAATTTTGATAATATTGATGATAAAACTAAATATATTAATCAAGTATTACAAGAAATAAATAATGAAAAAGATATTATTAAACAAGAAATAATGTTAAAAACACTTGAAAAAGATACTAATGTATGGTATAATACCTTGGAAAAAAAGTTGTTAGAACTAAAAAAGGACGAAAATAAAGGGAAAAGTGAACCGATAGTAATTAAAAAAGATAAAAAAAATGGTTTTTTAAAAGCTATGGAATCACTTGTTTATTATTCTCTTAATTATCCTAAAGTTATAACAACAATTGATAATAGTAATGTTTATATTCCTGATACTAATATAAGACTTTTATTAAATGAAGTTATTGCATATTACAATCGCTATGGTGAAATAAGTGAAGCTGATTTTTATGCCTATTTAAGTAATATGGAAAAAGATGATTTAATAAAAGAATTAAAGAAAGTATTACAAAATGATTATCCAAAAATGGAAAATGATCAGATTAACGAATGTTTGTTAGCAATAAAAAAGTATAATATAGCTCTTGAAATTAAGAAATTAGAGAAAGATGTTAAAAATGAATTGGATTTTGAGCGACAAATTAAGTTAATGGAAGAAATACGAACATTAAGAACGAAAGAGGGAAAGTCATGGTAAATGAAGTTAAATCTATTGAAGATAGAAAAGCATCACTTGTATTACTAGGAAAAGAAAAAGGTTATGTTACATATGAACAAATAGCAGAAGAGTTAAAAGGTCTTGATATGGACGCTGATACTCTTGATGATTTATATAATACCTTTATAGAAAATAAAATTGAAATTGTATCAGAAGAGGGACTTGGAGAGACAATAGAAACAGAAGAGAATCCTGATGATATTTTAGAAGAATTAAGCTCATCAAAAGATGTTAAAATAAGTGACCCAGTAAGAATGTATTTAAAAGAAATAGGTCAAATTAATCTATTATCAAATGATGAAGAATTTGAATACGCTCATCGCGCTGTTGAAGGCGATGAATATGCCAAAAAGGTACTTGCAGAAAGTAATCTTCGTTTAGTAGTTAGTATTGCAAAACGTTATGTAGGTCGTGGAATGTTATTTCTTGATTTAATTCAAGAAGGTAATATTGGTCTTATGAAAGCAGTTGATAAATTTGATCCAGAAAAAGGATATAAATTTTCAACATACGCTACATGGTGGATAAGACAAGCTATCACAAGAGCAATTGCTGATCAAGCAAGAACTATAAGAATTCCGGTTCATATGGTTGAAACAATTAATAAAATAGCAAGAGTTCAAAGACAATTAACTCAAGAATTAAACCGTGAACCCACTGATGAAGAAATTGCTAAAAAAATTGGTATGCCTGTAGAAAAAATAAGAGATGTATATAAAATTAGTCAAGATCCTGTAAGTCTTGAAACCCCAATCGGTGAAGAAGACGATTCTCATCTTGGAGATTTTATCAAAGATGAAAGAACGATGTCACCAGAAGAATATGCAACTATTGAAATGTTAAAAGAAGAATTATCAGGAGTATTATTAACTTTAACAGAAAGAGAAGAAAAAGTATTAAGACTTCGTTTTGGACTAGATGATGGACAATGTAGAACCCTAGAAGAAGTAGGTCAAGTATTCAATGTTACAAGAGAAAGAATTAGACAAATTGAAGCTAAAGCTTTAAGAAAATTAAGACATCCATCACGTAGTAGAAGACTTAAAGACTTTATGACAGACTAATGAAAAAAATAATTAATGACCGTTTATTAAAATTAAGCGGTCATCTTTTAAATACTGATAATATTCTTGATATCGGATGTGATCATGCACTACTTGAAATATATTTATGTTTAAAATATCCAAATTTTTATATAACAGGATCAGACATTAATCAAAAACCATTAGAAATTGCTATGAAAAATATTTCTAAATATCACTTGGAAAATCAAATTAAATTACTTTTATCAAATGGTATCGAGAAATTAGATAATAACATTGATACTCTCGTAATATCAGGTATGGGAGCTATTAATATGATTAATATTTTACAAGATGTTAGAAATTATCCTAATATTAAAAAAATTGTTTTATCTCCTAATAATGATTTTCCATATTTACGATATGAAATGAATAAATTAGGTTTTAAGATAACCAAAGAAGAAATAGTAAAAGATAATAATAAATATTATTTAATAATAGAATATTCCAAAGGATTAGAAAAAATAGATAATTATTTTGGTAAATTAGATTTAAATAATAGCATTAATAGAGAATACTATTTAAATATTTTAGAGAAAAACAAATTGTTTTTAAATAAAATAACTGATATTAATAAAAGAGATTTATTAGAAAAAGAAAATATGATGATAATTCATAAATTAGAACGATAATTCGTTCTTTTTTGATTGCTAAAAAATAATATTTGTGATAAAATTAATACATAGAATATATGAGGTATGCAATGAATGAAGAAAGTAAGATTGCTAGTATAAAATCTAAATATAAAGAGTTACATGGTATGAATGTTGATATTCAATATAATCAAGAAACAGGGAAATATGTTGTTGTCGACAAAGATAATAACATTGTTAGAACATTTGAATCATTAGAAGAAGAATTAAAACAATTTGAACAAGAAGAACCGGAGTTTTATAATGATGGTGTTAATCCAACTTATGTTAATGAAAATTCTTCAAGAGATAACTCTAACCCACCAAATAATAAAAAGAATGATAAGATTGATATATATTATAGTGTAATGGCAAGTATTATAAATAAAATTAAAAGTATGGCAGGATTAGTTACCAGTTGTGATACTTCATATGCCAATTGTTTAACTGGAGAATTAAGAGATTTTTATAATACATTAAATGATAATACACCTGAAGCAATAAAAAATCTTATAGATCTCATTATGGCGGCTGCGTCAGTAACAGAATCAAGTGTATCTCTATGTCATGATATAGGGATAGAAATTTTAAAAGAATTAGAAGCCTTAATAAATGGATTTCTTAATTTATCTGATGATAATATAGACATATATGATTATGTAGATGAGACACAGCCAGCTGATATAAGTAAAATTATTGAAAGTTATGAAAGAGTATTAAATGATTTAGTATCAACATATACAAATTTGTATGGAAATGGTGTCCCTTTTGATAAAGATAAAATAAATTGTATGCTTAATTTGTTCTCATCATTAGGCATATTTAATGGTATCGATGGAGATACTCCTCATGCAGATGAAAATGGTATATGCGTTCAAAAATATAATAATATTTTTTTAGATGTAGATCAAACAAATGAACTGTTAACATATATTAACAATAAAGATGTAATGTCGTCAATAAAAAGATACCTAAATGGTGAAGATTGGGTACAATCAGGTATGGATACCTTGTTTGGTGAAAAATTAATAAATTCATATGATGTCAAAAATGGTAATTTGGATTTTAAAAACGAAAGAATAAAAAACATAGATTCAGAAACAATTTTTTTGGAAAATTACATTAATGGTTGTTATGGCACATTAAGAAGATTAGGTAAAGGTGATTATAGTCAATCTCATAGCGATTTTGGAAATTTTGCAAATGATTTATTTTTAGGAGAAAATATTTCAGATGAATTATTTGAAAAACTAGAATTTTTTGATAATACATTCAGCGAATATGATGGATATGAAGGATATAAAGTAGATAACAAGGAATCAGCAAGAATATATGTTTTGGAATACATAAAAAATAAAGACGTTGTCTCTGTATATGATAAAGTCCAAGATGATTTAAATAATTGTTTAACGATGCAAAATGATTTAAAAACACTTTCTAATACTGTATATAATTATAAACAAGCCCAAAAATTAATGCCTTATGAAAAATATCTTCAAGATACAGGTTATAACGAATACTTAGCAATAAATTATGAAGACTATACATTAATTGATAAATCAAAATTAGAGTATTTAAAACAAGAGGAAATAGCATTATATGATTATTTGTACAATAATAAAGGTAAGAAATTAGCTAATGATTATTTAAATGCATTAAATGATATGATTAATAGTCGCCAAGGATTAGTAAATGCTTACAATTACTATAATTCTGTCAATGATAAAAGTTTGATTGTGGCAGATTTAATAACTGTAGGAAATGGATTTTTAGATGGTAATATGAATTTTATTCAAGGCTTAAAAAGATTTTATAATCCATCTGGAGTAAGAAGTGCACTAGATTATTCAATAATGTATAAAGTTGGCTTTTTAGATAATCCCGTTGGTATGTACAAATCATATGCCGATATATTGGATATAAAAAAAGATTTAAATAAAGATGCTTTTTTTGTTAATTTGAGTGACGAAGAAAGAAAAAGCCTGAAAATAAC
Source organism: uncultured Erysipelotrichaceae bacterium (assembly GCA_902783985.1). Classification (GTDB taxonomy): domain Bacteria; phylum Bacillota_I; class Bacilli_A; order RF39; family UBA660; genus RUG12783. The sequence continues at coordinate 27,117 of CACZTI010000099.1, forward strand.
TTATAATTTATTTAATGGTGTTGGTAATATGTTTATACCGCAAATGGTTGGATTAGCCGGAAGTATAGCTTCAAAGGTAACACAAAATCCTATTTTTGCAACTGCTTCTGGAAAATTAAGAGATTTATTGATTTTTCAATCATCTGCAGGAAATAGTATTAATAATGCTCTAGTAGAAGGATATTCTCCTGCAACATCTTATTTATATGGTGGACTTGCCGGAGCAAGTGAGATGTTATTTGAAAAAATTGGTGGTATAATAGGTATTGGTGAAGATATTGGATTATCTAGTCTAAAAGGTTTTGATTTTGTCAAAGGATATGTCAAATCAATGTTTAGAGAAGGACGAGAAGAATTTTTTCAAGAATATTTTAATGCTGGTATGAGAGCTGCAATATTAGGAGAACCACTTGATTTGACCAATACAACATTTGATGCATTAATAGCAGGATTATATGGAATGGGAACAGCAGGTATTATGAACTCACCAACTATTGCAATTAAATTTGGAGGAAAAGTTTATAATTTAACACATAATCAGCTTTCACGACTTACTCAAATGTTAAATGATAGTGCAGATAGTGCAATTCCAAATGATTTTTTTGACAATTTGGATATAGGAAATTATTCTTATGATGAAATGTTTGGAGAAGTAACATCCGAATTAGACCAAAATTTTAAACAACCTAAAACTTTAGGTGATAAACTATCATTTATTGAGGATAACATAAACAGAGCTGATTTACCTCTTGAAACCAAAGAAAAATTACAGCAGGCATATGATGTATTAAATAAATACGCTGGTGGTTTTTCTGGAGAATACACTATTACTGAATTATTGGCATTTTGTCCATCTAAAGATAATTTTGATATAGTAGGTTTTGTTAATTATCTTATAGATAATGATAGAATGAATCAACACAACGATTTTATTTCACAAGTTAATGATGGCACCATTTCTACTATTCCAATGAATAATGAAATTCAATATGCATACATGCAGACTGTTAATCCAGAAACAGGCGAAATATCAATGTATTATTATGTTGATACTAACACACCAAATAAAACTTCTGTAAGTTTGAAAAGTTTTGATCTTAATCAAGAAATATATTATAAAGATGAGAAAGGTAATACCATAGTAAAAAAATTGTCTGATGTTGTAGGAAGTAAAGATGAAGGGTATAATATATATAAAGATCAAGATAATCCATCAAAATATATTGCTGTCATCAATGATAAAGTAAATATAAATGGTGTAAAATATTATTTGTCATTACGTGATTCATCAAATGTTAAAACAGACTATAATGTAAAAGAAATACGTGTTGATGGATGGATTCCAACTACTACTGAAATCCAAATAAAAAAAGTAATGTCAATAGGAGGAACTAGAATTGATAATTTAGCACAGTCATATCAAACAGCAAATGTTTCTTATGATAGTAAAGGAAATGTTGAATTATCAGTGCAAGATGATCGATATAAAATTGTATATGAACATAAAAATGGTCATATTCTAATGACTTATGATAATAAACCAAAGATTGACAAAGTATACGATTTAAAAACAGGACATGAAATGAAATATTTTAGAGATGCAAAGATTTATAGCAATGAATATAATACTGCAGATATATATACTAAAACAGAAGGAGAAACTACAATTAATGGTGAAAAAGTAACGGTTCATTTTATTGCAGATAATAATGGTAACTGTTTTGATTATAAAATGAAAAAATCACCAAAAAATTAAATATAAATATAATAATAAATAGATAAATTTAGAAAACAAGGTTTGGTTATTAGGAGGAATAAATGGATAGAACATTCAAAGGTTTAATTGTTTATTTAGGAAACAATTATGATGATATAGGATTACATAATGAAGATGAATTTCTAGTAAAGAGCATAAAAAAAAGGAATATTCTACTAAAAAGAGTTGAAACTGATGAAGAATTAAATTTGGAAATCGGTGATGTGACTGGGAATAGTGACGAATATATTGGAAGATGGGTTGTATGTAGTGATGAAATAGGTATTTTAAAAACATATTTTACTAATTATAAACCTGTCTCGATAAAAAGAGTAGACATGATTAATGATTTTAAAAGAACAAGATAATAAATTTTACTCATGAAAGGAAATTGTTATGGATATTTTTGTTGATATAAAAGAAATAATGAAAAAAATAAATGATGTTGGAAAAGAGTGTTATTTAGTTGGTGGATTTGTTAGAGATAGCCTATTAATGAAGGAAAATCATGATTATGATTTTTGTACCAATATTCCATTTAATGAATTAAAAAAAATATTTCCTGATTTAGTTGTTATGAAAGAAAATGATCATCGTAACACAGCAGTAATTATGAGAAATAATAAAGAATTTGAGTTTACATTATTTAAAGGTAATGATTTGTATGAAGATTTATTTCATCGCGATTTTACAATAAATTCTATAGCTGTAGATGCAAATGGAAAAATATTTGATCCATTTGGAGGAGTAAATGATATAAATAAAAAAATATTAAGGAATGTAAATGATAACTGTTTTGATGAAGACCCTCTAAGAATACTAAGGTGTATTAGATTTGCTAGCAAATATAATTTTGAGATTAATGAAAAAACAGTTCAACTTATGTTACAAAAAAAACATTTATTAAATTGCATTGCTCCTGAAAGAGTATATTCGGAACTTCAAAAAATATTGATATCACCTAATGTTTCATATTATTTTAATAAATATAGGGATATATTTTTTGAAATTATCCCAGAGTTAAAAGAATGTTATAATTTTAATCAACATAATGATTATCATATATATGATGTATATAATCATACATTGTCAGTTATAGAAAATTCACCGCCAAATTATTATGTTAAATTAGCTGCATTATTTCATGATATCGGAAAACCAAGATCATTTACTATAGATGATAAGGGCATTGGGCACTTCTATGGTCACGCAAAAAGAAGTCTTGAAATATTTGAAAAATTTTCAAAAAAATATAAAATTGATAATAAAACACATGATATAGTTGCTGATTTGATATTATTTCATGAAGATGAATTGAGTATCAAAAATTCTAAAATATTTAAATTTTATAAAAAATATAAAATGGAATATGTTGAGCTACTTTTTGACCTAAAACTAGCAGATATAAAAGGACAAAATCCCAAATATATAAATAGAATTGAAAAAATAAAGGAATTGAAGAATAAATATTTGGAAATAAGAAAGAATTACAACGAAATTAACTACAGTGGTAGTAATTTAGTTCAAAAAGGTATAACAGGAAAAAACATAGGTATGATTCTCGAAAATATTAAATTTCAAATAATTAATAATCAGTTAAAAAATAATATAAATGATATAGACAGTTATGTAAATAAATTTATAGAACAGCAAGACGATATAAAAAAACATATGTAAATCAAGAGCGATTTTATCGTTCTTTTTTTAATTAATATATTTCCCCTGATACCTCGCAATATGAAGAATTATTCCTAAAATAAACATATATGATAAAAGACTAGATCCCCCATAACTAATAAAAGGAAGTGTTATACCAGTAATAGGAAGAAGAGCAATAGTCATACCAATATTTTGTATTTGTTGATATAGAATCATAATAAAACAACCTACTAATAAATATGCATTTATTACCTTAGTTTTAGAATTAATTATTCTTAGAATACTTGTATCAAATAAAATAATAATTACTATTAAAAAGATGCATCCTAATAGACCAAAACAACTAGCAAATGAGGTAAAGATAAAATCAGTACTTGATTCTGGAAAATAGATTGGAATATTACGAATACCAAAACCAGTTATTCCAGCTGATCCTATAGCGATTAAAGAATTTTCAAGTTGATATCCAGTACCTTGTTGCCAATTAAGAATTCTATCTAATCGATAAAATAAATTATTTCCTAATAAATCCAATAATAATTCTTTTTGAAATAAATAAAAATATACCATACCACCAATAATTATTAATAAAATTAATCCAAATATCATATACCATTTTTTATTAATTCCTCGATATAAAATCATCGTGATAATAATCATAAAATAAATAATCACAACACCAGTATCAGGTTCTAAGAAAGTAAGAATAGAGGGAATTAACAAAATAATTAATGATTTAAATAATAACATAAAATCATTTTTCATACTTCTTTTATGACGATATTTATATAATAAATGTGCTTCTGTAAGAATAAGAGATAATTTCATAAATTCACTTGGTTGAAAACTAATTGGTCCTAATATAATCCAACACTTACTTCCATTAATACTTATACCTAAAAATAATAATATTAATAATAGAAAATTAAAACCTATATAAAATAAATAATGATATTTAAGAATCTCTTCCGTATATTTATAAGATAATAATAAAATAATAATACCAATTATATAGTAAATTATTTGTTTAACAAAGATATTCCCTAAATCACTACTTGATATAGGAATTGCACTATAAATTGATATTAAACTAATAATAAAAAAGATACCTAATGATAAAATAATTTTCTTAATATTAATATTTTTTTCCATAGTCTTATTATTCCCAAGATAATAATTATTATACTTTATCATATATTATATGGGAGGCTAACTAATGAAAAATAGAATTTATGTAAATAAAAAGAATAAACCTAAAAATAATAATCAAAAGACATTCAATATTGAAGAAAATATAAAGAAAATAAATAGGGAAATAATCAATGATTTAGAAGTATATGAAATAAGTATTCAAGATAAAATAAATGATTTATTAAATGAAAATGGATATATATTTAATAAAAAATTAGATATTATAACGAAGGATAATGTATATCACACAAGTATTGCTAATGTTTTAAAAGATAAAATAATAACAATGGATAAGGATATTATAAATATCAGTGATATATTAGATATTAAAAGAATATAAATAGGCATCTTTCCTTATCAAGATAGGATATTATCATAAAATAATTGATGAGGAGGATAAATGAATTACGATTTTTATGATAATTTTGATATGGAAAGTATAATGCCTTTTAATGAATATTCTAATAGTTTTGATAATCAAAATAATAATTTAAATTTATTTGATCCATATGAAGGATACCTAAAAGGTAATGCTTTTAAAGATGAATATAAACCATATAAAAATTATAAAGTAGCGAAAATTAATATCTCTAGTGAAAAAGAAGAAATGCTAACTAAAATAGGGGAAGATAGTTTTATGATGCATGATTTAAATCTTTATTTAGATGTTAACCCAAATGATACTGAAGCGCTAAATAAATTTATTATGTATCGTAATAAACTTAATGATGAAATTATGAAATATGAAAGGAAATATGGTCCATTAGGAATTAAAAGTGAAGAAAGTAATAACAATAACTTCAATTGGGTTTCTAATTGGCCATGGGGTAAATAATTATGTGGGCATATGAAAAAAGATTACAATATCCTATTAATATTAAATCTAAAAATTTAAAAATGGCAAAACTTTTAGTAACTCAATATGGTGGAAGTCAAGGAGAACTTGCAGCTGCTTTAAGATATCTAAATCAAAGATATACCATGCCTGATGATTTAGGAAAAGCTCTACTTACTGACATTGGTACTGAAGAA
>CACZTI010000100.1 GCA_902783985.1 uncultured Erysipelotrichaceae bacterium
AGAAGGAACTGAAATGGTAATGCCAGGTGATAATGTTAACATTCATGTTGAATTAATTCACCCAATTGCTCTAGAACAAGGTACTAAATTCTCTATCCGTGAAGGTGGAAGAACTGTTGGTGCTGGTACAGTTTCTAAAATTGATAAATAGTAAAATAGAAGGAGAAATCCTTCTTTTTTTGTTAAAAAAACATATTATACTGTGATTTGGTGCATATAAAGTATGTATTTACATATAATATATGTAGTAAAAACAATGAAATATGTTGACATTTCAACATATATTGTGATATCATTAATAATGAATGGAGTGTGATTATAATGTCTAATTTAACAAGTGCTATAAATGTAAATGTTCCTAGTGATGTAAAAAAAGAAGCTACAAGTCTTTTTAATAGTTTAGGAATTTCTATGTCAACAGCAATTAATATGTTTTTAAAAAAAGCAATTTATGAAAGAGGCATACCTTTTGATTTAAAACATGAACCAAGTAAAGAATTGTTAGAGGCATTAAAAGAAGTTCGTGATATCGAAAATGGAGTAAGCAATAAAAAAGGTTATCATAATATGTATGAACTATTGGAAGATTTGGAGAAATAAACATGTTTGATTTAAGTAACACTAAATATGAAGTACAATATACAAATTTATTTAAAAAGCAATATAAGAAAGTATTAAAACAAGGAAAAAATAAAGAAATATTTTTAAAAATTTTAGGAAAGTTAGCGAATGGTGAATCTCTTGAAGAAAAATATAAAGATCATGCTTTAGTTGATAATAAATATTTTAAAAACTGCCGAGAATGCCATCTTACTCCAGATTGGTTACTTGTATATAAATATATAGAAAAAGAATTAGTTTTATTTTTAGTACAAACAGGATCTGATAGTGAAGTTTTAGATGTGTAAAACTTCTTTTTTTGTGAAATTTTATTGAAAAATGTTTATTTATTTCAAAAATATGATATACTTTTATTAAGGTTGTGATGATAAATATGAAAAAGGTATTTAAATATATATTTGTTTTGATATTCTTATTTATGATTGGTACCAATGTTTCTGCTAAAACAGTAAAGGATTTAAAAAATGAACTTGCAAAGTATCAAGCAGATTTAGATGCCGCTAAAAATAAGAAAAAATTAACAGAAAAAGAAATATCTAATGTTAATTCAAGAGTTAAAGAAATATCTGAAACAATAATTAAAGATCAAGATAATATTAAAAAAACAGAAGAAGAAATTGTTGAATTAGAAAAAAAAGCTAAAGAAAAAGAAGTTGAAATAAAAGATGTAATTTCTTATATTCAAATTCAAAATAGTGAAAATGCTTACTTAGAATATATCTTTGGATCTAAATCGGTAGAAGATTTGATAATTCGTAGTGCAGTATCAGAACAAATGGTTGATTATAATGATGCTTTAATAGAGGAATATAATAATACCATAGTTAAATTTAAGCAAAAAAATGAAGATTTAAAAGTTCAAATAACTAATCTTAATAAAGAACAAGATAACTTAGCTGATGAACTTGTTAAATTAGGTGATAACTTAGAAGCTGCTGTAGATGCAAGTGTTAGTGCAGAGTCAGAAATAAAACTTTTAAAAGATCGTATTGCATATTATGAAAAAATAGGTTGTAAAGATGATGAAAATATCAATACTTGTGGTAAAATCCCTTATGCTGGCAAAATGATTAGACCATTAAATTCAGGATATGTATCAAGTGAATATGGTATGCGTTTTCATCCTACACAACATGTTTATAAACTTCATAGTGGAATAGATTTAACTGGTGGAAGTTATGATGTTTATGCCGTAGCTCCAGGAACAGTTGCCGGTATCAGTTGGAAAAATAGTTGTGGTGGTACCATGTTATTTATTCACCATAATATAAATGGTAAATACTATACATCTGTTTATATGCATTTATATCAAGTACTTGTAAAAGCCAATGATTATGTTGATCAAAATACTAAAATTGCTTCGGCTGGTGGAAATCCTAGAAATCCTTCTTGGGGAGGCTATACACCATGGGATAGTTGTTCAACAGGAAGACATCTTCACTTGACAATCGCTAATTGCCTATATTTAGATGATTCTAAATGTAAAACATATTCTAAGTTACAAAGTCATTTAGTTAATCCAAGAACAATGGTTAATTTCCCTAAAAAAGGTGTCAGATTTAGTAATAGAACAACATTATATTAAGATTAAAGTAGATAATTATCTACTTTTTTTAAAGCTTATAAAAGAATATCTATATCTAATAAAAGGTAGATTTTTAAATAAAAATAATGTACAATATATATAAGAGGTAATTATGAAACTATTTGTAACTGATTATGATGAAACATTATATACAACAGATGAAGAAATAAGAGAAAATATAAAGAAAATAAAAAAACTTCAAGAAAATGATTTCTTATTTGTTATTGCAACAGGTAGAAGTTTTCCATCCATAAAGAATCAAACTAAATTATTTAAAATACCATATGATTATTTAATAACTTCTGATGGTTCCATAATTTATGATAAAGATGATAATATTGTTAAAATGTTTGATATTGATAAAGAATCAGTAACATTAATGAAAAACTTTTATGGAAAGTTAAATTATGAAGAAATTCAATTCTCTTATAAAGAAGGATATCAAAATATTTATGATGAAGAAAATACTCTTTTAGGAATTAATATTTGTATGAGTAACAGAATATATAATGAAAAATTAGAGAAAAATTTCTTAAAATTAAAAAGAAAATATCCTAAATATAATTTTCTTGCATATCGTCATACTAATTATTCATATCTTTGTATTAAACCTAAAAATGTTAATAAATCATTCGCTATTAATTATTTAAAAGATTTATATGATATCAAGAAAAAAGAAGTCTATGTAATAGGAGACTCTAGTAATGATATTGAAATGATTCATGATTTTAAAGGAGCTGCTATGGCAAGTTCTTACCCTGATGTTTTAAGGGTTACTAAAAAAAGATTTAAAAAAGTATCAGATTATATTGATAGTATAATATAATGATTAAAGAATAGAAAGGCGTGATTAAATGAAAAAATTATTATTTTTATTAATTATTATTCCTTTAAATGTCTTAGGATTAACTTATCCCGAATTAAACTCTAAAATAGTTTTAATTTATGATAATACTGATAATAAAATATTATATGAAAAAGATGCTGATAAAGAAACATATTTTGCATCAATTACCAAAATTGCTACTGTAATGACTGCTATTGAAAATATTAAAGATTTAAATGAAGAGATTACAATCACTAGTAAAATGATGAATACAGTTGATCCAGAAGCTAGTGTAGCCGGTCTAAAAGTAGGGGATAAAGTAACATATCTTGATTTACTTTACGCATCTCTTGTACCAAGTGGTGCAGATGCTACTAATTCCCTAGCTATTAAAATTGCAGGTTCTTTGGATAACTATGTTAATATGATGAATGATTTTGCTAAAAAAATTAATCTTACGGAAACTCATTTTACAACCGTATCAGGACTTGATGCTGAAAATCATTATAGTACAGCCAACGATATTTTAAAACTTTTGAAATACGCTTTATCTAATGAAACATTTAAAACTATTTTTACAACCAAGAAATATACTTTATCTAATAATTTAAAAATAGAATCAACTCTATATTTATATAATAGATATATTAATAAAGATATAACTCCTATAATTGGAAGTAAAACAGGATTTACTAAAAAAGCCGGTTATTGTATTACAAGTACATCGAATACCAAAGATCATGAAATAATAATTATTCTATTAGGAGCTCCAAATAATAGAAGTAAAGCATATCATATTCAAGATGATTTAAAATTAATTAGTTTTTTAAATGATAATTATGATTATCAAGTATTAATAAAAAAAGATGAAGTTTTAAAAAATATTCCGGTATCACTTAGTACCACCGATAATTATGAAATTAAGGAAGAAGAGGACATCAAAAAATTCTTACCAGATGATTATGATAAAGAAAAAATAAAATATGTCTATGAAGGAAAAGAAGAATTAAATTTTCTAAATAAAGAAAATGAAGAAATAGGTAAAATAAGTTATTATTATGATAATGAATTAATAACTACAAAACCAGTATATTTAAAAACTAATCTTAAATTAGATTTCTTTAAATTATTGAAGAGATATTTCTATATCCCTTTGATTATCATAATCCTTCTATTCTTCCATAAACATAAAATCAAAATAAAGAAGAGAAAAGTAAAATAATTATTCACAAATAAGTGGATAATTTTTTTTATAATTTTTTATTGACAAAATAGGTTACATATGTTACCATTATTGTGGCGGTCTTTGGTTGTAATGCAGGAGGTTATATGACAAATGATGAAATAAAGTTATTATCTAGAATGAAAAAATTAGTGAAGAAAAATAAAAAGAGATTTGCCATAAGAAAAGATCGTGATTATATTAAATCGTTATTTGAACTTGGAATAACTGAAGAAGAAGCTTGGAATTATGTTTTAAAATTAAATGCATATTTTTATTATAGGGATTACAAACCTGACTATTTAACAAATGGAAAAGCCCTAATATTTAAAATGAAAATAAATGATATACAAGCATATATTAAATTGAAAATAGAACAAAATAATAATAAAGAGGAAGAAACAGTGTGTTTGTCTTTTCATAAAGATGAATAAGAAAGGATATGATAAAGATGATGTGTGATATTTGTAATTCTAAAGAAACATATGTTAAAGATTATGAACATATTTATGAATTTAAAGGAAAAAAAATTAAATTTATAGCACCAAGAAGATTTTGTTCAAATTGTAATAATTTCGTTTATGATGAGGAATTAGATCATGCTGTAGGACTAAAAGCAATAGATTTATACAATAAAAAATATGGTATTCCTAAAGATGAAATTATCAATTTAAGAAAACAATATAGCCTATCACAAGAACTATTTTCTAAAATAATTGGATGTGCTAAGAAAACATTAATAAGTTATGAAAAAGGTACAAGTATTCCTAATGATAACTTTATGATAATTCTTAAAAGTTTAATAAAAAATCCTAGTATGATCCTTGAAATAGTAGATTCAAATAAGGAGTTATTTACAGATAAAGAATATCAAAAAATAAATAAGAATGTTAGTGCATTTGTTGATTTAGATAATAAAAATGAACTTGATGAGTATAATGGATATACTAAAAGAAATCATAATAAAATAGTTAATTTAATATTAATGATATGTAATAAAGGCATATTAAAAACAAAATTATTAAAAGAAATGTTTTATGCCGATTTCTTAAATTACAAAAATACTGGAACTTCAATAACTGGTCTATGTTATGCCAAAATAGACCATGGTCCTGTACCTGATAATTATGAAACATTAATAAATCGTTTATGTAAAGATAATATTATTGATTATATTGTTACATACCAAAATGACTATGAATATCATAATATTATTGGAAAAAAAGATGTTGATACATCCGTTTTCAATGAAGAAGAATTAAATACTATAAATTCTGTTATTAATTTTTTTGAAAAATATACATCTCGTGATATAGAAAAGTTTTCACATGAAGAAGTTGCATTTAAACAAACAAAATTTTATGATAACATGAGTTACGATTATGCTTTTGATATAGAAAGAATTAAATAATTATTTTTAAAGTTTGATATTAATTTGTCAATATATGAAAAAAATTAAAATTTTAAATAATGAAATATGAAATGGAGGACAATATGAAAAATGGTACTGAAGTCAAAGAAATAATTAAAGTAATAAATAACTATAAAGATGCCTTAAATTTGCTTGATGATTATGATCATAAAAGAATCACTAAACCACAAGGAATTAATGATGATAAGAAAATTACTTATGAAGATTGTATGGATATAGTTAGTAAGCTTAAATTTAATAGTGATAGTAATATATTTGCCTTAGAAAGAAATGAAGGACTTAAAGAAATAATTGGAGCAATATATCAATCATTTGATGGTAAAGATTTATATCCAACAATAGAAGAAAAAGCTGCTAATTTTTTATATTTAATTACCAAAAATCATACCTTTATCGATGGAAATAAAAGAATTGCAGCAACATTATTCATTTACTTTTTGAATTTTTATAATATCCTATATAAGGAAAATGAACAAGTTATTGATAATAATACTCTTGTTGCAATAACCTTACTTATAGCTCAGTCTAATCCAAAAGAAAAAGACATATTAATAGACTTAGTAATGAATTTCTTAAATAATAAATAATTATTCACAAATAAGTGGATAATTATTTTTTTAATACATATAATTACTTGGTGATAAAAATTGATAACTGATAGAGAATTTTATATACAATCATTAAGGGATCATTTATATTATTTAAGAACTATAAGAGGTTTTTGCTTAACGATTGAACTTTCTTTCTATAAAAATAATGAAGAATACATTAGTATTGCGGAAGATTTTTCAAGAAAAAGTGAAGAATTATCAAAAGAAGCTATAAGTTATACTGGAGGATTAATAAGTAATGAAGCATTAAAAAATAATATCTATGTATCAGAATATACGCTTCCTTGTGAAGAATTAACTGAAAAACTCTTTGGTATTTTTATAGATACCACAATAACTAAAGAAGAATTAAACTTTCGAGAAGGAATAAATCAAAATATCAATAGTGAATTAATAAATAATATCAAAATATTAAATAATAAAGCCTTAACTTTTGCTAAAAACTTTAAAATGTTTTGTAATGATATTAAAGAAAAATTAGATTCTAATAAATTATTTTCCTTTTCCTATATTGATTTCTTTAGTTACCTCTTTGATGAAGTAGACACATACACTGAAGACTTAGAAAGAATTATTGCTATGGAAAGTTATTCTCCAATATATGCTACAGGTTTTGCTTATAATTTTGCTAATACTCTTTTAAAAACCACTAAATTTATAAGAGATTGGATTGATCCGTCGAACTCTGATGTCTTTGAGCTTGCTAGTTACTATGTTAATGCCTTTAATGAAATAATAGATAGATATTTAAAAAGTGATATCTCTCCAGATAGTCAAGAAGAATTATCAAAAACAATGAAAAATCTTCTTATAGATTATCAAGATTTTATAAAAAATATTTTAGAAAGATTAGTAAACTTTGAAATATACTTTATAACACCACCAGTATCCATAGACAATATTTATACTAGTGTTAATTTCTATAAATTTATTATGGATTTAGAAAGTGAGGAAAATAATGCTAAATAATAAAGATATCTTTAATCAATCTCTTGTGAATCATATGTACTTTGCATCAAGTATCAGAAGTTTTTGTACAACTATAGGACTAACATTCTTTAAAAATAATCAAGATTATATTGATAGAGCCATTGCTATTGGAAGAGAAGCTACAGAAATTATTAATCAAGCTCTTGAATATATGGATAAAGAATTAGCAACTGATGTCATAAATAGTGATACTTATATAACACCATATAGCATGGATTTAGCATTACTTACCGAAGAATTATTTTCCATAAATCTTGAAATAGCGATTGATAAAGATAAAGAAATCTTAAATACCAGAAAAAATATTACTATTAATGATGATGTAATGAATAAAGACTATAAATTAAATGAAGATGCAGAAAGATTAATTAATAAATTCTTATCATTTGTTATTGAAATAAGAGATAAACTAAGTATTGGAGAATTATTCTCATATATTTATCCTGATTACTATAATTATATGTATGAAGAAATATCTGTTTATCAAAGAGATTTAGCAAGAATAAAGACAAAAGAAGATTACACTAACTTCTATATTAATGAATATAATTATTACTTTAATGAATTATTAAGAAAAACTGGAGAATACTTAAGAGGATTTTTAGATACCACTCACCAAGATGTTTTTGATTTATTATCATATTATATTGATGCATTTTCTAAATTAATTGAAAAATATTTAAAAAATAAAAATGATTTATCTTTAACCAATGAAACTGAAAGACTAGTATCCAATTATAAAAACTTTATTACTGATATAATAGAAAGACTACTTAAAAGTGAATTATATTTTATAACACCACCAATTAGTTTAGATAACTTTTTAACAAATATTAATGTATATCTATATATAATAGACTATATAAGAAAAGGAAGATAGAGATATCTTTTTTTCTTTTAAAAAATAATTTACATTAACCCTAAAATATGATAAATTATTAAAGTAGGTGAGTTATGGATAATGAAGAAATTGAAATAATTCTAGATGAAGATGAAGAAAAAGAATTAATAGAAAAACAAAATCATAATAATCAAAAGAAAAAAGAAAAAAAGAAATTAACTAAAGGACAAAAGATATTCTTATTATGTAATATCTTTATTATAATAGGTATTATTGCTTTCTATGGATATCGTTTAGTACATTACTATAAAATAGAACACGCTGAACCTGAAAAAATAACTTTAAAAGATAAATTAACAAAGATGGATAACATTGTTTATAAAGATGATGGTTTATATGAAAAAGATCATAAATATTATTATAAAGGAACTGATGTTAATAATTATTTATTTTATCAAGGAAGAATATATCGTATTATAAGTATAGATAATGGTATTAAAATAATAAATAATGATATTTTAACAAATTTAGTATGGCAAAAAGAAATAGGAAATTATGAAAAATCAATTATTCATAACTGGTTAAATAAATATATAGATACTCTAGATACGAAAGATTTATTAGAAACAACTTGGTGTGATAATAAAATAGATATTAATAACTATCAATGTAATAATACTTATAAAGATAAAATAGGACTACTTACAACAGAAGAATATTTAAAAGCAGGTGGAAAAAATAGTTATTTAAATAATGGAGATTTCTTCTGGACAATTAATTATGACAATGATGGAAATGCCTATTATATAAATAATGAAGGTAGTATTAATAATATCAATAAAACTGATGATACTTATTTTAGTTATGGAATAAGAGATGTTTTAGTATTAAAAGAAGATGTACCTTATTTAAATGGCAATGGAAGTATTGATAGTCCATATACCATTAATGAAGATGTGAAAGAATTATTAAAAGATAATAATATAATGTCCTATGTAACATATAAAGATTATTTATTTAGAATATTAGATAAAGATGACAAGGGAACTACTTTAATTTTAGATGATACATTAGAAGATGAAAAAAACTATGATGAAATAGATAAATATTTAAATGAATTTAAAAAGACTCTAAACGAAAAAGATTTAGTAGAACAAGATGTTATTACTAATGAATATAACTTTAATAATAATTATGATTATACAAAAGTTACTAAAAAAGAAAAGAAATTAATAAGAATCCCTCATATCGGAGAGATTATGTTTACAAGTGGTAATAACTATTGGTTAAATACTATATCAGATTCTAAATTAGGATTAATCTATACTATTGATGAAAGTAAAATGTTCTTTGCAGATTTAAAAAATAATAAACATTTAGTTAAACCAATTATTAAATTAAGAAGTGATATAGAAGTATCTGGTGGATTAGGAAGTCAGGATATTCCATTGATAATTGAAGATGAGGGGGAATAAAAGATGTGGACTAAAATAAAAAACTTTCATTGGTTAGTTAAATTATTTATCATTATTGATTTTATTATTTTAATTTGTTTCTTTGTAGTTTATGGTCCTATTGATAAAGCGAAAGTATTTTGGATAACAACTGCTATGGAAACGGCTAACCATAAGTATCTAGCAAATATCTTTTATAGTGAATCATCTATTAAAGAAGTAATGAGTAATAATTACTTAGTTGAAGTAGGAGAAGAAACGGATGCAGAAAGTATCAAAATAGGTGAAGAAGAAAAAATAAATAGTTATACATCAATTTATGAAAAACAAATCTTAGAAAGAGAAGAAAATGACTTATATAAATTAATTCAATTTAAATATAAAGATTTTGATTGTCATTTAATAGCCATATATGATCCTAAAAGAGTAGTAGTAGGTTATAACAAAAAAATAAGCCAGGGTAAGATACTTTCAGAAATCGTTAAAGATCATGAAGCTATATTAGGAATAAATGGTGGCGGATACTTTTGGAGTAATGGAAAACCAAGAGGATTGGTTGTTCATGATGGAAAAGTAATCTATTCCCAAAATTCAGGAAGTTTTCAGACAGCAGCTATTAATGAAGATGGTGTATTAGTAATTGGTAAATTAAAAGCCAGTGAAGTAAAAACTAAAAAAATAAAAGAAGCTGTAAGTTTCTCCCCAAGTTTAATTATAAATGGTAAAAGAGCAACAATCAAAGGAACTGGAGGTAGTGGTCAAAACCCAAGAACAGTTATTGCTCAAAGAAAAGATGGCATCATTCTTTTCCTAGTAGTTAATGGATATGGAAGTAAATTATCTTGGAAAGGAAGGGGTGGCGTATATCTTAATGAATTAATTGAAATTCTTGAAAGATATGGTGCTTATAATGCTATCAATATGGATGGTGGCTCATCAGCAACCATGGTTATTGGTGATAAACTAATAAATGATCCATGTGAACCTCAAAAAAATGGACAAGATTTTATAAGAACTGCTTGGTTATTAAAATAAAACTTGCTAAATACATATATTTAATGATATAATCATTTTGGAGATGTGATTATGTGTAATTACCATATTGGAGATAGGTTTATTATACATAGCTATAAACATGATGGTACAATTCACCGTTCATGGGATGAAGCAATCCTTTTGGATGTGAATGATAACTATTTAGTTTTTGGAAACAATAGAACTAAAGTTATTGAAAGTGATGGTCGAAGTTGGCGAACCAAAGAACCAGCAGTAATGTTCTTCTATAAAAAGAAATGGTTTAATATTATAGGTCAACTAAAGAAAAATGGTATATATTATTATTGTAATATGGCAAGTCCTTTTGTAATCGAAGGAAAAATAGTAAAATATATTGACTATGATTTAGATTTAAGAGTTTTTCCTAATGGAGCTTTTAAAGTATTAGATCGTGGTGAATATAACTATCATAAGAATATCATGGGATATTGTAATGAAATAGATACAATATTAAAAGGTGATTTGACAGTATTAATTGATATGGCAAGAAATAAGAGACTACCTTTTAATGCTATGTTAATAAAAAACTATAACAAAGATTATAATGAATTAAAAAAAGTTACTAAAAATTAGTAATTTTTTTTGTTATATATCATATAAATATATGTAAGAAATAAAATAAAAAATGAAATATGTAAAATTTGTGTAAAGTTAATTGAAGTAAAAAAATAGTAGTGGTAATATATTACATGTTGCAAGGGAAAAGGCATTGATAAGTAAATAAAAAAACTTAAAAAATGTTAAAAAAACTTGTTGACAAAAAAAACTAAATTTGGTAATATATATCCTGTTGTGCTGAAAAAGAGGGCAAAGAAAAATAATATCAAAAAAAATATAAAAAAAAGTAAAAAAGTTGTTGACTTAAAGTTTACTTTGTGATATTATTATTCATGTTGCACGGAAGTACAACAAAAGAAAATGTCTAATTAAGAAAAAGTTGAAAAAAATTAAAATTTCTTCTTGACTTTAATTAAGATATTTGATATATTACTTGTGCACCTCGAAAGAGATGCAGAAATGATCTTTGAAAACTGAGCAAAACGTCAATTTTTTGTAGCTAGGATTATAATTAATTGAAATTAAATTTTTAAAATATTTTTTTTGAGAGTTTGATCCTGGCTCAGGATGAACGCTGGCGGCATGCCTAAGACATGCAAGTCGTACGAAGTGACCCTTTGAAGTAGAGTGCTTGCACAAAGCGGATAAGGATTTTCACTTAGTGGCGCAAGGGTGAGTAACACGTGGGTTATCTGCCTTGAAGACTGGAATAACAATTGGAAACGATTGCTAATG
>CACZTI010000101.1 GCA_902783985.1 uncultured Erysipelotrichaceae bacterium
GTTTGATGGCACTTGGTAAATATAAACTTGCTAAAGCATATATTACTTATCGTTATAATCGAGAATTAGTTAGAAAGAGTAATACAACAGATAAATCTATTAAAGAATTAATTGATGGAGAAAATGAATATTGGAATACTGAAAATTCTAATAAGAATGCTAAAGTTGTTACAACTCAAAGAGATTATTTAGCAGGTATTACTAGTACAGATATCACAAGAAGATTTTTGCTTCCTGAAGATATTGTTTTGGCACATGATGCAGGAATTATTCATTTTCATGATGCGGATTATTTTGCCCAAAATGCCTTACATAATTGTGATTTAATTAATTTAGATGATATGCTTCAAAATGGAACAATCATGAATGGAGTAATGATAGAAAAACCTCATAGATTTTTAACAGCAATGACTATTGCAACTCAAATAATTACAGCAGTTACATCAAGTCAATATGGAGGTGCAACAATAACTTTAACACATCTAGCACCATTTGTTCGCGATTCAAGAAAAATTTATGAAAAAAAATATAAAAATAGAAAGTTAACTAAAGAACAAATTGATAAATTTGTTGAAGAAGATCTAAGAAAAGAAATAGTTGATGGAGTTCAAACATTTCAATATCAAGTAAATTCGATGACTAATACAAACGGGCAAGCACCATTTTTATCTGTTTGCATGTATTTAGGAGAAACAGATGAATATAAAGAAGAACTTGCCATGATTATAGAAGAAGTATTAAATCAAAGGATACTTGGTATGAAAAATGAAAGTGGGGTTTATGTTACTCCAGCATTTCCAAAACTTTTATATATTCTTGAGGAAGACAATATTAAACCAAAGAGTAAATATTATTATTTAACAAAACTTGCTGCAAAATGTACTGCTAAAAGAATGGTACCTGATTATATATCAGAAAAAGTAATGTTAGAGTTAAAGAAAAATGAATTAGGGGAAGGAGATTGCTATCCTTGTATGGGATGTAGAAGTTTCTTAACACCAGATAGAAGTATTAGTTTAGGAAATATTGCTAAAGCAAAAAATTATATACCAGGAAAAGGAAAGTATTACGGAAGATTTAATCAAGGAGTGGTAACTTTAAATTTACCTGATATTGCCTTATCATCTGGAAAAGATTTTGATATGTTTTGGAAGATATTTGATGAAAGACTTGAAATGTGCCATCGTGCTTTAAAACTTCGTCACGAACGCCTTAGTCATGCAACAAGTGATGTAGCACCTATTCTTTGGCAACATGGAGCACTTGCAAGACTTGATAAAGGTGAATCAATTCACGAACTTTTACATCATGGTTATTCAACAATTTCACTTGGTTATGCTGGTTTATATGAATGTGTTAAATATATGACAGGTCATTCACATACAGATGAAGGAAAAGGGAAAGAATTTGGACTTAAAGTAATGGAATATATGAATGATGCATGTAAAAAATGGAAAAGTGAAGAAGATTTGGATTACTCAGTTTATGGAACGCCAATTGAAGCAACTACTTATAAATTTGCTAAGGGTCTTCGTGAAAGATTTGGTGTAATTAAAGGAATAACTGATCGTGATTATATCACTAATTCTTATCATGTACCTGTTTTTGAAGAAATTGATGCTTTTACCAAATTAAAATTAGAGAGTGAATTTCAAAAATTATCTCCCGGTGGTGCTATAAGTTATATTGAAACCGCACATCTTGAAAATAATTTAGATTCTGTTATGGAAGTTATTAAGTTTATTTATAATAATATTATGTACGCTGAACTTAATACCAAGAGTGATTATTGCATGGAATGTGGCTATACTGGTGAAATACTAATTGATGATAATCTAGAGTGGTATTGCCCACAATGTGGTAATAGAGATCATGCTAAACTAAATGTTGCAAGACGTACTTGTGGATATATTGGAAGTAACTTTTGGAATAAAGGAAGAACTCAAGAAATCAAAGAACGTGTAATCCATTTAGATAATAAGGATGATGAATAATGAGATATAATAAAATAAGAAAGATGGATATCTCTAATGGACCTGGAGTTAGGGTATCTCTTTTCTTTCAGGGGTGTCACTTTCATTGTAAGGGGTGTTTTAATAGTGATACTTGGGATTTTAATGGTGGTAAAGAATTTAATGATGATACAATAAATCATATATTAGAATTATGTAATAATGATGTTATTTCAGGTTTATCAATATTAGGTGGAGAACCACTTCATCCAAATAATATTACTGGTACTTTAAAACTTTGTAAATCATTTAAAGAAAAATATCCTGATAAAACCATCTGGTTATGGAGTGGATATTTATTTGAAGAATATATTAAAGATAAAGAAATAATTAATTATTTAGATGTTTTAGTAGATGGAAGATTTGAAATTGATAAATATGATTCTACTTTAAAATATAAAGGATCATCTAATCAAAGAGTAATTGATGTTAAAAAAACATTAAAGAATCATAAAATAATTATATTTAATGATTAATGAAGATATTATAAGGATTTTTATTAACAAATTATATAAAAATATTGACATTATTGTAAATAAGTTTATAATAGTATTGATTTGAATTAAGGAGTAAATATGGGAAATTTAATTGCCAAGATTGCTTTAACAGGTGGTCCCTGTGCCGGCAAAACTACAACAATTTCACGAATTGAAGAACACCTAGTTGAAATGGGATATCATGTTTTAATAGTTAATGAATGTGCAACAGAAACTATTAAAAATGGTATTAGACCTTTTGGAAAGAATGCTGTTAGTGTTTACGATTTTGAAAATGAAATACTTAATTTACAATTATTTAAAGAGAAAAGATTAAAAGATTTCATTAAATTTTATGATGATGATACAAAAATAGTTATCTTGTGTGACCGTGGTTCAGTTGATGTAAGAGCTTATTTAGGGGAAGATAATTATAACAAAATGTTAGAAGAAAATCACTTGAAAAATGAAGATTTATTAAAAGAATATGATTTAGTTATCCATATGATTACCGTAGCTGCTGATATGGAAAATAGATATTCAAATAGCAATAATAAAGCAAGATTTGAGAATCCTGAAGAAGCTATTGATGTCGATAATAATATTAAAATTGCATGGAAAAATCATCATAATTTTAAAGTAGCTCCTGTATGTGAATTATTGGAAGATAAAATTCAAATTGCTATTGATTATGTTGATGAATTATTAAAAGAAAAAGAATCTAATTAAATTTAGATTTTTTTATTTGAAATTCATTTTATTTTTGATATGATGTTATTATCTTGGAGGAAATAATGATTAATAAAATAGAAAAAAATTGGAATAATGTTCCCACTATAGTTGATCAAACTATTAATGATAATTGTATTTTTGAAAATACTATTGTTGGTTTTGGAATTCTTATTATTGATACAGATTTTATAAATGATATGCATATGATTGCAGAAAAGTTAAAAGATAATAAGAATCTTCTTGGTCTTATAACAGCGATTTATAATGAGATTAATAACTATTTTTATTCCGATAATGATAGTGATAAATCAAGAGAAGAAACATATTTAAGTAATTATGTTACTGATGAAGAGGGAATGATTATTGGTACAAAGTTATCTTCTTTAAAAGGAAAAAATATTGCTAAGTGTAGTGAAAAATCTCTAGCTGCTTATATAATTTTAAGAAAAATGTATGAGATGAATTATATTACAAGAAAACCATCATTAGTTTTATCATATCTTTCAACAAAAAATATTAAAAATGGTTCTCACGCTTTTGTTATGTTGGATAAAGAAATGTGTAACGATTTTACAAAGCATCTTCTTTTTGATGTAGAAAATCCTTCTTTAATAGAACATGATGGTAAACAAGAAATTGCTGTTGGTTTATATTCATTAACTGATGATGAATATCATAATTTAATTAATGGATATGAATGTAGTCCTAAATCTTTATATGAATTTATTAGTCCAAGTTATCATGAAATAAGTGGTACAAGAACATATGGGAATGTTGATTATGTAAAAACAAAACAAAATAATTTTATGTAAGAAACATTAAATGAAGATTAAATATTTGCTTTTTTTATAAAAAAATGATAATATATTCTTGATTTTGGGGGTATTATGGATAAAAAATTATTAAATATTGTTGTTACAGGTGGACCATGTGGTGGAAAAACAACTGTTTTAGACGAACTTACAAAATTATTAAGAAGTTATGGATATACAGTATTTTTATCTCGTGAAGTTGCTACGGAATTAATTAATGATGGAGTAAGACCGTTTGGTGATGATAAAATTGATCTAAGAACTTTTCAATCACTAGTACTTGATTTACAAATTGCTAAAGAAAATGTTAGAAGAGATGCAGCTCAATTATGTAAAAATGATAAAGTTGCAATACTATATGATAGAGGTATTTTAGATAACCGTGGTTATATTGATGATGCTACATTTAATGAATTTTTAATTGAAAGAGGAATTACAGAATCAGAGATACTAACAAGATATGATTTAGTAATTCACTTGGTTACAGCAGCCATTGGTAAAGAAGAATATTACACTACGGAAAACAATAGTGCTAGAACAGAAACAGTGGAAGAAGCCAGAATACAAGATGCTAAAACTTTATCTGCTTGGAGAAATCATCCTAATTTAAGAATAGTTGGTAATGATACTTTATTTGATGAGAAAGTTAATAAAGTTAAAAACTATATTAGAGCTTATATTGGTGAAGAAGAAGTATTAAAACAAGAAAGATATTTAATTAATATTAGTGATATTGATTTGAATTTTTTTAGTCATCAAATGATTAAAGAAGAAATTGAAGAATTTGTTTTAACTTATGATAATACCGATAGTGAAATATATTCTAAAAGTAGTATTGATGGATCTAGTTATTATACATGTACTAAAAATAATAAAAATAAAATTAAAACATGTCGTAAAATAACGAAAGAAGAATATTATGATTATTTTGATAAATTAAAGGGTAGTGTTTTAAAGAAATTTAGATATAATTTTATTGATAACAGTGAAAGATATCGACTTGATTTCTTTAATATAGATAATAATTCTTTCGCTATTTTAGAAAGAGATGTATCTAATGCTAATAATAAAGATTTACCAAAATTTATAAAACATGCGATAAATATTACCGATAGTCGTGATTATGATGATGATAGTTTATTTATCGATTATAATATCAATAATTTATATAGAAGATAGGAGAATTATAATGGATATCAAATTAAATCATTGGTTTGTTAATCATAATACAATGAGTATAGGTTTAATGAACTATTATGCATCAATTAATATGGTTTTGTTAGATAATAATATTTGTTTTGTTTTAGAAATAATTAATAATGAAAGAAAAAGTATGTATTTATCTTTTAAATCATTAGAAGATGCTATAACATTTACTGAAGAAGTTGTAAGTAATTATTCATTTAACTTTGATGATATTAAAGAAGAGTATAAAAATAAATATCATAATAAAAATAAATAAAGTATACCTTATTTATGCACACGAATATGTTCTTAAATATGGTTCTTTTTTTTTATTTTTTTTATGCTATTATATTAATCAAACAAATTTATTGGTGTTTGGGGTACACTTTTTAGTGACATTAATATTTTGTTTTGCAGGAGGATTATGAAAAAAGTATTAATGATACTTGTTTTCGTAATAATTATTATAGGAAAACAAGTATATGCCCAAACAGATTATAAATTAAATATTGAAAAACAAACAGGTATTTATTACGCTAGAAAAAGTAATGATTTTTATAAATCAAGTGCCTTTTCTGTTTATAAGTTGGGAGATAATATTGTATATTGTATTGAACCAACTAAACAAATTACGACATATAATTATATTGATCAAGATGATTATCTATCACTAAATTTAAGTGAAGAAGCAAAAGAAAATATTGCATTATATGGATACTATGGAAGAGAATATCCAAATCATGATAATATCAAGTATAGTATGGCTGCCCAAGCATTGATATGGGAAGCAACAAGTAATCAAAAAGTCACCTTTTGGACTTTACAAAATGAAAAAGGTGATCCAATAGATATTTCTAAAGAAAAAAATGAAATCCTAGAGTTAGTCGCTAATCACAAGAAAAAACCTACAATACCTACTTTAATAACAGGAGGTTTAATTAATAAAGAAATTATTATTCATGATGATAATGAAGTTTTAAATAATTATGAAGTAACTATGGATAGTGGTAATGATGTATTTATTAAAGATAATAACTTACATATAATACCCAAATACGCTGGAACAACGGAGATTAAATTATCATTTAAAAAATATGATGATTTACCACTTGTTGTTTATGTAGGTAAAGATAATAATACTACTCAAAAACTAGCAAGACTTCGAATTACTAAAAGTGATGAAATAACTATTAAATTAAAATCACTTGGTAGTAGAGTAAGAGTATATAAAGTAGATGATAATGGTGAAAGAATAAAAAAAGCTGGTATAAAATTAATGATTTGGAATGTTGATAAAAAATTCTATATTTGTGATACATCAGATTGTGTATATGAAACAGATAGTGAAGGTATGATATTTACCAATAATCCCATATATGGAAATTATGAATTAATAGAATTAGAAAATCAACTTGTTGATGGATATTTATGGAATAGTGAACCACTTAAATTCAGTGTTAATAAAGATAGTGATATTAAGTGGTATCCTGAATATGGTAATGTCCAAGATTTATATCTTGTTAATAACAATTTCTATGGAAAAATAAATATCCACAAAAATGGGGAAAAAATAAATATCAATAATAATGAAATTAGTTATGAAAAGATTAATTTACCTAATATTAAATTTACATTATATGATAGTGATAATAATATTATTAAAGAAGGATATACAAATCAAGATGGTAATTTATCATTTGATAAAATCAAAAAAGGAAAATATTATTTAGAAGAAGATAATAATCAAGAAGGTTATTTACCAAATGATAAAATGGCAATTGATATTATTCAAGAAGATCAATATCATAATATTGAAATTAATAAAACTATTGATAATTATCTAGGTAAAGGTAATTTAAAATTTAAAAAAATTGATAGTGAAACCAAGAATGGTATTAGTAATACTATCATTGGTATTTATGATAAAAATGATAAATTATTATTAGAAAAAGAAACTGATAATGATGGTAATATCACAATAAATAATTTAATGATAGGAGAATACTATATCAAAGAAATTAAACCTAATGATTATTATGAAATAAGTAATGAAAAGATAAATTTTATTATTAAACATAATCAAGATACTATAGTTACCATGAAAAATAATAAAATATTAGGTAGTGTATCAATAATAAAAAATAAAGAATCATTAAAGATTATTGATAATAATATCGATTATGAAATAGTTCCATTTAAAGATATTGAATTTGAATTATATAGAGATAATAAACTACTTAATACTTATAAAACCAATATTGATGGTAAAATCATAATAAATAATCTAGAAATAGGTAATTACTATTTAAAAGAAATAAATAATAATAATGATTATATAGATAATCATAATATTTATGAATTTAGTATAACAAGAGATAATTATCAAGAAATAAAAGAATTTAATATCATTAATTATTTAAAAAAAGGTATCCTTAATTTTGATAAAATTGATTTAGAAACTAAAGAAGGAATACCAGATACATTAATTGAAATATATGATGAAAATGATAACTTATTACTTGAAAGAGTTACTAATGAATTAGGAAATGTTAAAATAGATAACTTTAAAGTAGGTAACTATTATATTATTGAAAAAACTGCTAATTCTTTATATAAATTAACAAATAGCAAAATATATTTTAGTATATTTAACAATCAAATAACTAACACTAAAATGACTAATGAAAAGAAAGAAATAATGGTTCCTAAAACAGGTAGAAATGATATGGAAGGTGTTTTATTTACATCAATTATGTTTATTATGATAGGAATAAGAAAGATGGTTATAAAAGATGAAACCTATTAATGTCATAATGATTATTTTTGGAATTAGTTTAATAGGTAGTTACATAATATATGATAATACTTCTAAAAAAATAAATGAAGTAGTTGCTAATAATTATCTTGGTAAACAAACTGTTTATAAAGAAGATACTAAAGATAATATTATTGGAGTTTTAAGAATACCAAAAATTAATTTTAAAATGGGATTTTATGATTATCAAAGTAGTAACAATAATGTTGATAAAAATATCACACTGCTTAATAATAATTTACCAGATAGTAAAAATGGATTAATGGTTATAGCAGCTCATTCTGGTAACTCTTTTCTAGGTTTTTTTAAGAATCTTGATAAGTTAGTTATTAATGATATCGTTGAAATATATTATCATAATAAAATATATTATTATATTGTAGATGATATTTATGAAGAAGATAAAGATGGTTCTATCAATTATCAGAAAAATAATCAAGATAATGTTTTAATTTTAACAACCTGTAGTAAGAAAAAAGAAAAACAATTAATAGTTATATCTAAATTATGGAAGGAAGAAATAAATGAATGAAAATATTTTTAATAATATAAAACATTTTGATAAATATGGAAATGAATATTATGAAGCTAGAGAATTAATGGAAGTATTAGAATATAAAGAATGGCGTAATTTTAATAATATTATTAATAAGGCCATAGCTTATGCTAAAAAAAATAAAATTAATTTAAGAAAACATTTTTTTAAAACTGTTAAAGTTGTTCAAATTGGAACTTCCTCAAGAAGAATATTAAATTATCATTTATCAAGATATGCATGTTATTTAATCATAAAAAACAGTAATTTACATAATGATATTAGTTTATATGGAGAATATTATTTTAAAAAAAATGAAACTAGATAAAAAAATACAATTTTATCTAGTTTTTTTTAAATTTATGTTGTATAATAATGTTATTAATAGGAGAGTGTATGAAAAAATATTGTTTATTATTAATAATCATGATGTTATCACTTAATGTTAAAGCTATAACACTTGAAAAATGTACAACAGAAAAGATGAATAGGTTAAAGGAGATTGCAGATAAAATTGAATTTAATTATACATTTAATAAAAATTCTAAAAATGGATATGGATATTTTGATTTTACCATTAATGCAACAAATTTAAATAAAGAAATAAAAGCTCTAATTATTCAAGATTTTTATTCTATGAATTATAAGGAATTTAAAAATGATGGTAAAGGTAATGGATCAATTAAAGGATTTTTAGAAGGAGAAAATGTATCAATAACCTTAAAAGCTTTTACTGCTGATGAATGTTCAACAAAGACAGTAACGGTAAAACAAGTAAAACTTCCATATTATAATCAATTTTATGATGAAGAATTTTGCTTAACAAATCCTAATTTTAAATATTGTTCAGAACTAACCCCTTCTAAAGTTACTAAAGATATGTATGATAGAGAAATGAAAAAATATATTGAAGAAAATAGTAATACAAAGACAAATGAAGATAAAAATAATATTAATATTTGGTTATTTGTAGGAATTGGTGCAGGGGTAGTATTAATTGGAAGTATAGTTGCCTTTATCTTAATAAGAAGAAAGAAGAATGAATTATGATAAAAAGTAGAAAATATTTGTTAACATTATTAATATTATTTATTATTCCCTTAAATGTTCTTGCTGGAAACCCTGTATTTGAGGGAAGTGGAGAAAAAACAATTGAAATAGATGATAGTACAGATGGAAGTACAAATGATTGCAAGGTTGAAGGTAAAGGATTGACTTGTACCGGTGAGATTGTTGGTGATTCATGGACAACTTATAGTTGTCCTGAAGGAACTCCTCATGGAGAAACCCAGTGCTATATTGCTGGCACACCTGGATCATGTCCTTCAGGTACCAGTGGAGACCCTTGTTGTCCTGGTGGAGGTTTTAATGCCATGGGTACTGGAAGATGTAATGATGGATCTAACCCACGTGCCAAAACAGGTGGTACTTCAGGAAGGATAGTTGATGCCACAGCAACAACACATTATAAAAAAAAGTATACTGTAAAATATGATAATTCAAACTGCGGAGGTAGTGGTAGTGCATCAGTAGGTGACAAAACAGAAAGTTATAATTTTTGGGAGGTAAGATCAGAAAAAAACATCAATTTATGGAATACTGATTCACTTGCAAATTCTTGGACAGGAGCTGATAAATGTGGTAATCTTTATGAATCGGATGTAATGACAAATGTTGAAGGTCAACGTGTAAATCACTATAATAAGGTTTTTTCAAGATGTTGTGGTGGTGTAAGTTCTAGTGATATACCAAAAGCTAACTTTCCTGCTCATTGCTATCGTAAACCAGATCCATCTAGTAATGATTACATATATAAATGGACCAACGTGCAAATAGATGATAGTGTTTCTAGTTGGGAAGTTGTAGATGCTATTAAAAGTGAAGATGATTGTGTTCCTCCAAATCCATCAGTTTGTAGTTCTATATCTAAATTAGTTAAAAAAGAAGATACTAATGCCAAATATTGTAATGCTAAAGATGTTAATGTCAAAGTTGATAGCAATTTG
Source organism: uncultured Erysipelotrichaceae bacterium (assembly GCA_902783985.1). GTDB lineage: Bacteria > Bacillota_I > Bacilli_A > RF39 > UBA660 > RUG12783. The sequence continues at coordinate 10,574 of CACZTI010000101.1, forward strand.
GGATGTGTAGATAATTCAAATGGTTTCTATAGTATAACTTGTAGTGACGCCGTAAGCGCTAGTTATTATCCAAAAGGTTTTTCTAAAGTATTAGTTAATGGTATTTTAGATGAAAAAATAGTTTCAGTACTAGCAGGACAAGGTTTTGAATTTTCAATTAAAATGAATCACAGAAAAAGCTGTATTGGTATGTTTAATAAAAATAATTTTGATGATGCCTATAATAAAGCAACAGCCTTTATAACAAGAGCTGAAAGATCATATAATCAATTAAAAAATGCTGATACATTAGCAGAGATTGCTTGGTATAGAGAAGTTAGACAAGGAATCGTTGATATTGTTAATGGATATGTAGCTCAATATACTAATTTAGGTAGTAAAACTTCTGATTCATTAAGTTATTCAGGTAATATATCATACAAATATACATATAAGGGAAGTTCCAAAACTCATAGAAGTAATTTTGAATCTAGTGATGATACAAAAATTAAGATTGAGCAAAATTCTCATACAGCAACTCATCACTTAGCAAATGGAATGAATGTTCATGATTTTCAATACACTATAACACAATCTAGTACATTGATACCATCCCCAGTTTATTTTGATAAAACAAGTGGAGAAGAAACCTCATCATCAACAGACGGTGCAATTGCTGGTGGTAATAAAGTTTATACTAGTCTAAGAACAGATGCTACTGATAAAAACAATTATTATGATATGAACATTAATATTGATGTATATAGTGGATCAAAAATAATTGCCACTGTTAAAAATGATAAATGTCAATTAAATATTTATAAAGATGATACTGTAAAATATCGAATAATTAATGTTACTAATCCATTTGTAAATAGTACAAGAGAAATACCTAAAAACTGGTTAAATGCAATATATGATTATACTAAAACAATAAAAAGTGATACTTGGTCAAGAAGTTCACTATATAAATTTTATATATCAAAAGAAGATTTAACAGATATTAAAAGAAGTAATTATAATGATTCAAATAGTTATCTTGGAACATGTTATAAACCTGTAGCTAATCAAGATTATGCTATTAGAAGCATATGTAGTATTATAAATAGTAAATAGAAGAAAATTTCTCTTTATTCTAAAATGAAAGTGGAATTATTTTGAAAGGAGCTTTACAGATGAAAAATTTATAAATTTACATAAAAAAATTCAA